>JAGWVB010000162.1 GCA_018971105.1 Burkholderiales bacterium | reverse complement strand
GCCCAACCGGGGGGCGCCTCCGGCGGCCCCTGCGGGGGCTGAAATAATGAAAGTCCGAGTAGCCAAGAAAAGTCAAACCACACCGGTTTGACTCAAGCCAACCGGCCTCCTCGAAAGCCGGCGCGGTTCAGCATGACACTGAGCGCGTCAGCTGGGTTCGGCGCGAGTACGGCCGCCAGGTGCGCGCGCACCTGGCGCGAAGCGCTTCGCGTCGGGATTGACCCTTGAACTGAGATTTTCGCGCCCGCGAAAATTCGTCCTTCTGGACGTCGGTCGGCGCCAAGTTCCCGTAGACTGCACAGCATTCTGCAACCTCAAGGAGCCGGCCATGGGCTTTTCAGCCAGCGATGTGGTGCCTTTCACCCAGGCTCGTGCCAACCTGTCCGAGCTGGCCGACCAGGTCAAGGCCGGCGCCGAGAAGATCATCACCAAGAACGGTGAAAGCTACGTCGCGTTGATCGACGCCGACAGGCTCGACTACTACCACCGCCTAGAGCGCGAGCGCATCCACCTGCTGCTGATCGACGACGCCAAGCGGGGTCTGGCCGACATCGAGGCCGGCCGCACCCATGGGGCGGACGCTGCCATCGCCCAGCTTCAGCAGCGCCGCGCAGTGTCGACCACCGCCAAGGCAGCAAAGAAGCGTGGCTGAAGATGTTTGCCGGGTCGAACTGACCGCGAGCTTCCTGGAGCGGCTGGACGCCATCGAGGCGTTCTTGGTCAATGCAGACGCCGCTTTCGCGTTTGACGACCTTCTGAGCGAGCTGCGGGCCACGGTCATCCCCAACCTGGCCCGGTTCCCCCGCATCGGCCGGCGCTACTTAGACAACCTGCCACAGTCGGCCGAGGCGCTAGCCCAGCTCGCCACGCTGCCCGCTGGGGCGGCCAGTGCCCTGCGCGAGTACCTTCACGGCGACTACCTGATGCTGTACGCGGCCATGGATGCCAGCGGCACCGTCTACTTGCTGTCCATCCGGCACCATCGCCAGCTTTCGTTTGACTTCGCTCGGCTGTGGCCGGGCACCAACCCCCAAACCTAAGAATGACCACTCCGCTCGATGTTCTGTCCCCCGACAACCCGGTCTATCCAGTTCAGCGCCTGAGGCTCCAATACGAAGTGACCTTCGGCCGAGGGAAAGAACGCGCCCATGGCAATGCGCCACATTGGCCTGCTCCCTCGACTCGAAATTGCGTGATCCAACACTAGCACCCACTCATCGTGAACAAGCAGCAACTCGCATCCAAGATCTGGGAATCCGCTAACCAGATGCGCTCGAAGATCGAGGCCAACGAATACAAGGACTACATCTGAACCGCGCCGGCTTTCGAGGAGGCCGGTTGGCTTGAGTCAAACCGGTGTGGTTTGACTTTTCTTGGCTACTCGGACTTTCATTATTTCAGCCCCCGCAGGGGCCGCCGGAGGCGCCCCCCGGTTGGGCCATGTACTCATGGTTCAACCCTCCTGCAGCGCTGCCGGCCGGGCAGGCTTGGTTGTGGTCGAGGCCCGGGCTTGCTCGCGCCAGTAGTTGGCCTCGGCTTCGGCCGGCGGGATGTAGCCGATGGGCTCCAGCAAGCGATGGTGGTTGAACCACGAGACCCATTCCAGCGTGGCCAGCTCGACTGCCTCGCGCGTCTTCCAAGGCCCGCGGCGGTGAATGATCTCGGCCTTGTACAGACCGTTGATGGTCTCGGCCAGCGCGTTGTCGTAGCTGTCGCCGGTACTGCCCACCGAGGGCTCGATGCCGGCTTCGGCCAGCCGCTCGCTGTAGCGGATGGAGACATATTGCGATCCCCTGTCGCTGTGATGCACGAGGGCGCCGTCGCGCTCGCGGCGACGCGCGTACAGCGCCTGCTCCAGCGCGTCGAGTACGAAGTCGGTCTGCATTGAACTGCTGACCCGCCAGCCGACGATGCGTCGCGCGAAGACGTCGATGACGAAGGCCACGTACACGAAGCCCTGCCAGCTCGAGACGTAGGTGAAGTCCGCCACCCACAGCTGGTTCGGCCGCTGGGCTTTGAACTGCCGATTCACCCGATCCCTTGGGCACGCCGCCTTGGCGTCGGGCACGGTGGTGCGCACACCCTTGCCGCGGCGAACGCCTTGTAGCCCGCGCAACCGCATCAGCCGCTCCACGGTGCAACGCGCTACGGCCGTGCCCTCTCGCCCGAGCTGGCGCCAGACCTTGTCCGCGCCATAGACCCGCAGGTTCTGGTCGTATACGCGCTGCACCTGCGGCAGCAACTGCGCGTCACGCCGGGCTCGCGCGGGCAGCAGCGCCGGGTTGCGCTGGCGCGCCGCGTGGCGCCGGTATGCCGACGGGGCGACCTGCAGCGCACGGCAGATCGGCTCGACCCCGCAACGAGTTCGGTGCTCGTCGATGAAGGCGTTCACTTCCTGTGATGGCGGTCGAGCTCCGCCTGGGCGAAATACGCGCTGGCCAACTTCAAGATCTCGTTGGTCTTGCGCAGCTCGCGGACTTCGCGCTCCAGCTCCTTGATGCGCTGTTGCTCGACCGTGCTCGGACCTGGCCGCACGCCGCTGTCGCGCTCGCCCTGGCGTACCCACTTGCGCAGCGTCTCGGCCGTGCAGCCGATCTTGCCCGCGATCGATTCGATCGCCGCCCACTGCGACGGGTACTGGTCCTTGGCATCGAAGACCATGCGCACCGCGCGATCGATCACCTCGGGGGAAAACTTCGGGGACTTCCTCATCTTGGCTCCATTCTCAATCGAAGGAGCCTCCTCAAAATCCGGGGCGGTTCACCGGCGATCGGCGGCTACTTTGTAGAGAGTGCGAGCGCCAAGTGATTGGCACGCAAGGCTTTTTTACGACATTGAAAATCCGCGTGTCGGTGGTTCGATTCCGCCCCAGGCCACCAGACAAATCAACGACCTAGCGGCATAAAGCCTCTAGGTCGCTTTCAATTCCGACCGCCCTGGGCCTGTGGCGAAGCGGTGGATCCGAGCCGGCCACGCCGCGCGAGCTTGATGCCGCGCTGGCGCGGCTCGACAGAGTCGGCCCAGATGGGGGCCCGCAAAAGTTCGGCCTGTTGCCCATAGCGGGTTGAGCACGTAGTGCGCCTGCATCACCATGCTGCCATGACAGACGCCGTCATCCCCCAGGTCCGTGTCGAGACCGAGCTACGCGCCAGCCTCGACGCGGTGCTCCGCCCGGGCGAAACACTGACCGACTTCGTCGAGGCCGCCGTGCGCAACGCCATCGAGTACCGGCGCGTACAGACCGATTTCGCTGCGCGCTGCGAGGCATCCCTGGCTGAGTACGAGCGCACAGGGGTGTCCATCCCCGCCGACCGGGTCATCGCCAAGTTCGAATCCAGGCTCGCGAAGCGACGCAAGCAACTCGGCGGATGAGTTACGCCGTCGAATTCACGCCAGGCGCTGAAGACTTTCTGGTGCAGCTCTACGAATTCCTGCTCGATCGCTCAGAAACGCTCGAGGACCTCGATGTGGCCGACGAGGCGCTCAAGGTCATCCGACAAGCGGCACTGAGCCACCTGTCGACGACGCCGTAGGCTACCGCAAGGTCGGTGCCCGGTCGACACTGCGCGAACTCATCATTCCGCTCGGCACGACCGGCTGCATCCTGCGCTTCGACATCCGATCGCCCGAGTTGGTACTCGTGATCGGCGCTCGCCATCAGCGCGAGGAAGATTTCCATTGACCTATTCAGGCCGGCCGCAGGTAAGGATGTCCATGGACGTCCTGTAGCGGCTACCGGCCAGAGGCTGATCGTGATCGGCAGCATTCGGGAGGCTCGTCTGGAGTCTTCTCAAGAGGCCAAAAGCCGCGATGAGGATGGCCATAAAGGGAGCAGAGAAATCCCGCTGCCACCATGGGTGAATCAAGGACCAGAACGCGACTTCGGCAGTGACCACCCCCGCGAGGGCAGAGGCACTGGCGCCGGCTTCTGTGAGCCGCGGCAGGAATCGGCAAGCGAGCCAAATGGCGAGTGAGGCCAAAGGGTAGCCCACTGCGGTCATCATGGCCGCGGAGATCGGGGACATGAACAACTCCCGGGGATCGTTCATCCACAGGGCACGGGCCGCGATCGCGACGAGCGCCACGGGGAAGATGACCAGGGGTGCAAGGTGGATGCGCCCCCAGCCCGAGCCCCCGGTGAATCTCGTCATGCCACTCTCGAAGCCATGTCGTCCGCGCCCCAATTCTAGGGATCCCCTTCAGGACTCATTTCGCAAACATAGCTTTCAAGACATATTTTGAGTAAATGCCTTAAAAGGCATAAACTGCTGTCCATGGACTACCCCATCCAGTCTCCCGGCCAGCTCTCGGCACACCTGCGCGCGCTGCGCAAGGCGCGCGGCTTCAACCAGGTCCAGCTCGGCGCCGCGCTCGGTGTCGGGCAGGCACGCATTGCCCGCATCGAGCGCGATCCGACGGCGGTCAGCGTCGAGCAGTTCCTCGAACTGCTAGGCGCCCTGGGCGTGCAGATGGTGCTGCGCTCGGCTGCCCGCGGCGGCCACGTCACGCCCGGCGCGGCGCGGGCGATGCCTGCCCCCGCGGCGCCGGTCGGGCCGAAGACCGCCGACCCTTCGGACGAGCCCTGGTAATCCTCGGCGCGTCGCCAAGCATGGCCGAACTCGAGGTCTGGATGAACGGGCGGCCGGTGGCGGTCTGGGCCGCACTGCGCACGGGCACGCCGGTGCTGCGTTACCACGAGGCCTGGGTGCGGTCGGACGAAGGCCGCGCGCTGTCGCTGTCGCTGCCGTTCACGGCCGCCCTGGAGCACCGGGGCGACGCGGTGACGAACTACTTCGACAACCTGCTGCCCGACAGCGCCGAGATCCGGCGCCGCCTACGCCGCCGCTTCCACGTCCGCTCCGACGCCGCCTTCGACCTGCTGGCCGCGATCGGCAGGGACTGCGTCGGCGCGGTGCAGTTGCTGCCCTCCGGCGCGACCCCTGACGGCTGGAACCGCATCGAGGCCGAGCCGCTGAAGGACGCCGACGTCGAGCGCATCCTGCAGGGCGTGACCTCGGACGCGCCGCTGGGCCCCGGCATGGGCGACGAACTGCGCATCTCGATTGCAGGTGCGCAGGAGAAGACGGCCTTGCTGCAGATGGCCGGGCGCTGGTATCGGCCGCAGGGTGCCACGCCGACCACGCATATCCTGAAGCTGCCGCTCGGGCTGGTCGGCAATATGCGCGCCGACATGAGCGAGTCGGTCGAGAACGAATGGCTTTGCGGCGAGCTGATGAACGAGCTGGGCATCGCCACGGCCCCGACGGCGATCGCGACTTTCGGTGCCACCAAGGCGCTGGTCGTCACCCGATTCGATCGTCGCTGGCAGGGCGTACCCGCGGGTGGCGAGCAGAAGCCGCGGTTCAAGCCCGGTGCCGGCACGTGGATCGCGCGGCTGCCGCAGGAAGACTTCTGCCAGGCGCTCGGCGTCGCGCCCGACCGGAAAACCGAGAGCGACGGCGGTCCATCCGCGCGCGACTGCCTGGGCGTGCTGGCCCACAGCGAAAAGGCCGACGCCGATCGCTCGACCTTCGCGCTGGCGCAACTCGCGTTCTGGTTGCTGGCGGCGACCGATGGGCATGCGAAGAACTACTCGATCCAGCACCGCCGCGGGGGCCGCTACGGTCTGGCGCCGCTGTACGACGTGTTGTCGGCCTGGCCGATCATCGGGCGCGGGCCGAATCAGGTGCCCTACCAGCGCGCGAAGCTCGCCATGGCCGTGCGGGGCCGGAACGCGCATGACCGCCTGGGCGAGATCGAGGTACGGCACTGGCGGCGCCTGGCCGAGACTTGCGGGCCCGAAGTCTGGGAGCGGATGACGGCCATGGTCGCGGGCATCGAAGGGGCGCTGCACAGCGTCGAGAGTCGCCTGCCCGCGGGGTTCCCGGGCAAGGTCTGGGAGAGGGTCGCCGCGGGTTGCCGCCGGCACGCCGCGAAGTTCCAGCTCTGCGAAGCCTGACCTGACCGACATCGATCGCGACGCATGGGGTCGGACGGTCCGACCCCTGGCAACCGCCTGACTCCGAGCGCACTGGATTCGGTAGATCACGCCCTGCGCTCGCCTTCGACCGCTCCTGTACGGGTCGGTCCGCTGTCGGTGCGGATACGTGTCTCTGGCGTGACATCGGGGTTCGGCCTCGGTTCGCATGGCGTTCGGTGCGTAGCGCTGACGGTCCGGCTCCGGGACTGCGGGGTTTGCGATTGAGCGCAGATGGGACGAAAGAGGGTGAGTGCAGGATAGGCTGGCCGCCAGCAAAGGGATGCCGTTGCGGTTCGCGCATCGAGGGGCGTCGCGCAATGTCGCCCAGATGCGTCGAAGTTGGCGCCGATCCTCGGGCCAGTCTGCTACAACCGCCAGAACAGGGAGTACGGTGATACAGAATGGCGAGACGCAAGCGGACGAGTGCTGTCGAGGATCTGATCGACCTGGTGGCGATGCTGCCCTGGTGGGTTGGCGTGGTGTTGGCGTTGGTCAGCTATTTGCTGTTCCACAGCGTCGCATCGCAGCCAGCCCTCGGCCCGGTTCAACTGGGTCAGCTTGGCGCCGTGGTGACCCACTCGATTTGGCTGGCAGTGGCGAACGTCGCCCAGTACCTGGTGCCCGTGTTCTGCCTGGCCGGCGCCGGCCTGTCCGCCATGTCGCGCCACAAGAGAAAGCGCCTTGTCGACGATGTGACGCGAAGCAAGGCGGGCGACGCGCTCGACGGCATGAGCTGGCGCGAGTTCGAGATGCTGGTCGGCGAAGCATTCCGTCTGCAGGGCTACCGGGTCGTCGAAACCGGAGGTGGCGGTCCCGATGGTGGCATCGATCTCGTACTCACGCGGCCGGGCAAGAACGGCAGCAGCGAGAAGTATCTCGTGCAGTGCAAGCAATGGCGGGCGTTCAAGGTGGGCGTGGACGTGGTGCGCGAGCTGTACGGCGTGATGGCCGCAAAGGGCGCTGCCGGCGGCTTCGTCGTCACGTCGGGACGCTTCACCGACGATGCGGTCCAGTTCGCGACCGGCCGCAATATGAACTTGATTGACGGGCCGAAGTTGCATGGCCTGATTCGGCAAGCCCAGGCCCAGGTTGACCTTCCCGCTGCGCGGCCGAAGAGCGCGACGTCGGCACCCACCTCGAAGCCCGATGCGGCGTCGGCTTCGGTGCCGAGCTGCCCGCTTTGCTCGAAACCGATGGCCCGGCGATTGGCCAAGCGGGGCGCGAATGCCGGCGCCGAATTCTGGGGCTGCACGGCTTACCCGGCGTGCCGCGGAACACGCCCGATAGCCTGAGCCCAAGGACCCCAATGCCCCTGCCCGACGGCCTCTACGACCTGCTGCTGACCGAAGGCCTCGCGCGATCGCTCGCCGCCATCGACCCCGCCGGCGCCGAGCTGCTGGCCCTCAAGGGCGGCGCCACCGATGTCCTGGCCGACCTCATCACGCGCCAGCTGTCCGCCATCCTCGACGATGTCTCGGGCGACGATGCCGCGCGGCGCCAGCTCGAGCTCGTCAACGAACTGCTGGTGATGCTGCGCCAGCGACTCGGGCGCCCGCAAGACGCGGACGAGCCGGCGCCTTCCGCCGATGTCATCGACCTCGTCGCCCCGCCGCTGCGCATGCTGCGCGCCGTCCAGCGCGACCGCCAATTCCAGACCGCGCCGGAAATCGGCCTCGGCGTGCCCTGGCTCTTCACCGCCGGCAAGGGCTCGCCCTCGCTGTTGCACGAGATCCGCCGTGAACTGGCGTCGAGCGATCAGGTCGACATCCTCGTCAGCTTCATCACCGTGTCGGGCGTGCGCAAGCTGCAGGACGTGCTGCAGCAGATCACGGCCAAGGGCGCGAAGGGCGCCGCGCCGACGCGCCTGCGCATCCTCACCACCACCTACACCGGCGCCACCGAGGCGCGCGCGCTCGACGAGCTTGCGCGCCTGCCCGGCTGCGAAGTGCGCGTGTCGCTCGACGGCCGGCGCACGCGGCTGCACGCCAAGGCCTGGCTGTTCCAGCGCAGGACCGGTTTCGGGTCGGCCTATGTCGGCAGCGCCAACCTGTCGGGCGCGGCGCTGACGGGCGGCCTCGAATGGACCGTCAAGCTGACCCAGCGCGGACAGGAAAGCCTGTTCGCCCGCGCCGTCGCCCATTTCGAGACGCTGTGGGCCGACAGCGAATTCCAGCGATACGACCCCGACGACTCCGGCCATCGCCAGGCCCTGGCCGCTGCGCTCGGCCGCGAATCCTTCGGCGGCGAACCGACCGCGGCGATCGGCTTCTTCGACCTCCAGCCCAAGACTTATCAGCAGGAGATGCTCGAGCAGTTGAGCGCCGAGCGCGTCCATGGCAGAAGCCGCAACCTGCTGGTGGCGGCCACCGGCACCGGCAAGACCGTGGTCGCGGCTTTCGACTACCGCAACACGGGCCGCATCGAAGGCGGCCGACCGCGCCTGCTGTTTGTGGCGCACCGCGAAGAGATCCTGCGCCAGGCGCTGCGCACCTATCGCGAGGTGCTGCGCGACCCGGATTTCGGCGAGCTGCTCACCGGCGGCCACGAGCCCGAGCGCCGCGACCATCTGTTCGCCACCATCGACAGCGTGACCAGCCGCGACCTCGTCGCCACGGTGGGCGCCGACCACTGGCACACCGTCGTCGTCGACGAATGTCACCGGCTGGCGGCCGACCGCTTCGACGCCTTCGCCAAGGCAGTGCGCCCCGCGATCCTGCTCGGGCTGACCGCGACGCCCGAGCGCAGCGACGGCCAGCCGATCGCACCTTATTTCGACGCGCGCCCGGACGGCAGCCCAGCGGTGGAACTGCGGCTGTGGCACGCGCTCGACCTGCAATTGCTCGCGCCCTTCGAGTACTACGCCTGCGACGACGCCACCGACTTCTCGGCCGTGCCCTGGGACCGGCCGGGCGAACGCGAGGCGGTGGACCAACTCGTCACCGGCAACGACATCCGCGCCCGCCTCGTCGTCAACGAATGGAGGCGCCTGGCGTCCGACGCGGCACGCTCACGCGCCATCGTGTTCTGCGTCTCGGTCGCCCATGCCGAGTTCATGACTGCCTGGCTCAACGCCGCCCGGCTGCCCGCCGCCTGCGTCGTCGGCACGACGCCCGGCGAAGAGCGGCGGCGCGCGCCGCAGCGGCTGCAAAGCGGCGAGCTGTGCGCGCTGGTGACGGTGGACCTGTACAACGAAGGCGTCGACCTGCCGATGGTCGACACCTTGCTGCTGCTGCGGCCGACGCAAAGCCCGGTGCTGTTCCAGCAGCAGATCGGCCGCGGCTTGCGGCTGGCGCCGGGCAAGGAGAGCTGCCTGGTGCTCGACTTCGTCGGCCAGCACCGCACCGAGTTCCGCTTCGACCGCCTGCTGGCCAGCCTGACGGGGCTGTCGAGGCGCGAGCTGGAGAGCGAGGTCGAGAACGGCTTCGGCAGCCTGCCGCCGGGCTGCCACATTCACCTGCAGCGCCAGACGCGCGAGCAGGTGCTGAAAGGGCTGCGCGCCTTGCCGGCGCAGAACTGGCGCCGCCTGCGGACCGAACTGCAGACCTATGCGGCGCTGAAGGGCCGCAGCACGGTGCGCCTGGCCGACTTCCTGCACGACCAGCAGCTGGAGCTGGAGGATGTCTATCGCACGGCAAGCGGCCCCGGGCGCAGCGGCTGGACGGCGCTGAAGCGCGATGCCGGGCTGATCGCCGCCGAACCCGGGCCCGAGGAGGACTACTTCAGCCGGCGGCTGGGTGACCTGCTACATGTGGACGATCCGCGGCGGCTGGCGCTGATGAGCGAAGTCGGCGCGGGGCAGGGCCGCAATGCGTTGGCGAGCGACGCGCGACAGGCGCTGGGCTTGCAGATGCTGGCCTACCAGATCGATGGGCGGCATGAGCAGGCGGCCGGGCCCGAGGCTTTCATCGAGCGGCTGGTTCGTCACCCGACCATCGCCGGCGAGATGGCCGAGTTGTCGGGGCTGCTCGAAGCGCGCAGCAGCCTGGTCGATGCGCCGCTGCCGGGGCTGGAGGACACGCCGCTGTGTCTGCACGCCGCGTACAGCGCGCGCGAAGTGCTGACGGCGGTCGGCTGGCTGACCGCGACGCGACGCGCGCCGTTCCAGGCCGGGGTGTTGCCGCTGCCCGGGCGCAAGGTCGAACTGCTGTTCGTCACGCTCGACAAGAGCGAGGGCTATCACGACCGGATCGCGTACCACGACTACGCGATCAGCGCCGTGCGGTTTCACTGGCAGACGCAGAACAGCGCGGGGCCGGATACAGCCGGCGGGCGGCGCTATCTGGACAGCGCGAGCAATGGCTGGCAGTTCCAGCTTTTCGTGCGGGGGCGCAAGGGCGAGGCGTATCGGGCTTGCGGGCGGGTGGTGCTGGAGTCGGCGGAAGGGGACAGGCCGATGAGCATCGTGT
>JAGWVB010000161.1 GCA_018971105.1 Burkholderiales bacterium | reverse complement strand
GCTCGACGAGCCAGCGGTTGGCCTCGTGGTAGGCCTCCTCGACGAGGGCGGCGAATTCCTCGTGCAGCGTCGGCTGCATCTCGCGCCAGCCCTCGAGCGAGAGCCCGGCGGCGCGCCACGATTCGAAGACGATGCGCGCCAGCACATGGGCGCGCAGCATGTCGTGCGGCTCGAGCTCGGCGCGGCCCTCGAGATGGGCCACGCGCGAGCGCAGGTCGGCGAATTCCCAGGAGGCGCGGTCCATGATGGCCAGCGCCAGGCGCGAGGTCACGATCTCGAGCTCGATCGCGTCGTCGGAGACCAGCGTCAGCGCATCGCGCCCCTGGCCGGGCGGCGGCAGGTCGCCCGGGCGCGTCGCCGAGACGCCGCCGGCGAGCACCTTGCGCAGCCCGGCGACGATGCCGCGGTGCCAGGCCTGGGCGCCGCTGGCCAGCGCCTGCATGAGGTCGCGCCGGCGCTGGAAGACGGCGTGTTCGCTGGGCTTGTCGAAGAGCTCGCGCGCGCCGTCGATGACGGCCTGCACGAGCGGCACCAGCCCCTTGACCAGCTCTTCGGTGTAGAGCCTGCGCGCCTGGCCGGCAAGCGAGTCGGGCGAGGCGCGTGGGGCCATTGCGGCGGATCAGCTCGGAAGGTGGGGGGATCGTCCCACTCTACACCACGGCCCCGGCATTCGGGTCGTTCGGATCGTTCTCCTTCGTCGTCGCCCCTAGCTTGACGAGGTCGTCGCGCTTGACGCCCAGCCACATCGCGATGCCGGCGGCGACGAAGATCGACGAGTAGATGCCGAACAGGATGCCGATCGTCAGCGCGACGGCGAAGTAGTGCAGCGTCGGGCCGCCGAAGAACAGCATCGACAGCACCATCATCTGCGTGCAGCCGTGGGTGATGATGGTGCGGCTGGTCGTGCTCGTGATCGCGTGGTCGATGACCTGGTGCGTGTTGAGCTTGCGGAACTTGCGGAAGGTCTCGCGGATGCGGTCGAAGATGACGACCGACTCGTTCACCGAATAGCCCAGCACCGCCAGCACCGCCGCCAGCACCGAGAGCGAGAACTCCCAGCGGAAGAAGGCGAAGAAGCCGAGGATGATGACGACGTCGTGCAGGTTGGCGATGATGCCGGCGAGCGCGAACTTCCATTCGAAGCGCACCGCCAGGTAGGCCATGATGCCAAGCACGGTGACGAGCAGCGCCAGCGCGCCGTTCTGGTACAGCTCGGCGCCGACCGAGGCGCCCACCGCCTCGGTGCTGGTGAGCAGCAGCGGCTCCTTGCCGTCGGCGCGCGTGCAGCTGGCGCGGCTGACCTGCTCGCCCTGCGGCGTCGTGTACTGCTTGGTGCCCGAGACGCCCGACTCGGCCTTGCACAGCGCGTCGAAGACGCGCCCCGAGACCTCGGTCTGCTTCACGTCGGGGCGCACCGGCACGCGGATCAGCACGTCGCGCGAGGTGCCGAAGGGCTGCACCTGGACCTCGCCGTAGCCCAGCGCCTCGACGGCCGAGCGCGCGCGGTCGACATTGGCGGTGTCGGCGTAGGCGACCTGGATCAGCGTGCCGCCGGTGAATTCCACCGACAGCTCGAGCCCGCGCGTGGCGAGGAAGAACACGGCGGCGGCGAAGGTGATGGCCGAGATGATGTTCAGCACCAGCACATGGCGCATGAACGGGATGTCACGCTTGATACGGAAGAATTCCATGACCGCCTCCCCTTACGACTTCACGGCCGGGACACCGCCGTCGGGCCGCCAGACCTGCCCGATCGAGACGCCCTTCAAGCGCTTCTGGCGTCCGTACCAGAAGTTCACGAGCCCGCGCGAGAACATCACCGCGGAGAACATCGAAGTCAAGATGCCGAGGCAGTGGACGACCGCGAAACCCCGCACCGGCCCCGACCCGAAGGCCAGCAGCGAGACGCCGGCGATCAGCGTCGTGACGTTGGAGTCGAGGATGGTGCCCCAGGCGCGCTCGTAGCCGGTGTGGATCGCCACCTGCGGGCTCGCGCCGTTGCGCAGTTCCTCGCGCACGCGTTCGTTGATCAGCACGTTGGCGTCGATCGCCATGCCCAGCGTCAGGGCGATGGCGGCGATGCCCGGCAGCGTCAGCGTGGCCTGCAGCAGCGACAGCAGCGCCACCAGGCACAGCAGGTTGAAGGCCAGCGACAGCGTCGAGAAGACGCCGAACAGCAGGTAGTACAGGCACATGAACACGGCGATGGCGGCGAAGCCGAACATCACGCTGTGGAAGCCCTTGGTGATGTTGTCGGCGCCCAGGCTGGGGCCGATGGTGCGTTCCTCGATGATGTCCATCGGCGCGGCCAGCGCGCCGGCGCGGATCAGCAGCGCGAGGTCGTTGACCTCCTGCGGCGTGAAGCGGCCGGTGATCTGGAAATCGGTGCCGAACTCGCCCTGGATCGTCGCCACCGACAGCGCCTGGCCCTTGCCCTTCTCGTAGAGCACGATGGCCATCGGCTTGCCGAGGTTCTCGCGCGTGACGTTGCGCATGTTGCGGCCGCCGACATCGTCGAGCCGCACCGAGACATCGGGGCGCTGGTCGCGGTCGAAGCCGGCGGCGGCCTGCTTGATCTGCTCGCCGCTGGCGATGACGTCGCGCTTGAGGCCGACGCTGCCGCCGTCGCGCGTCGGCACCACCTCGGCCGCGGTGGCGGTGTCGGGGTCGACGAGGCGGAACTGCAGCGTCGCCGTGCGGCCGATGATGTCCTTGGCGCGCGCCGTGTCCTGCACGCCCGGGAGCTGGACCACGATGCGGTCGGCGCCCTGCTGCTGGATCACCGGCTCGGCCACGCCGAGTTCGTTGACGCGCTTGTGCAGGGTCTCGATGTTCTGCTTGATGGCCTGGCTCTGGATGTCGAAGATGGCCTTCGGGCTGAGGCGGCCGACGACCTTCATCGCGCCGGCGTCGCCGGGCTGCTCGGTCCAGGTCATCGAGGGCAGGCGGTCGTAGAGCAGGTCGCGCGCCTTCGTCGCCTCGGCCGCGTCGGTGAGCTCGACCGTGACGCCGTCGGCGTCGCGCGTGATGCCGGAGAAGCGGATGCGCTTGTCGCGCAGCGAGTTGCGCGCGTCGCTGGCGTAGCTGTCGACGCTGAGCTTGACGGCCGCGCGCATGTCGACCTGCATCAGGAAGTGGACGCCGCCGCGCAGGTCCAGGCCGAGGAACATCGGCAGCGCGTGCAGCCGCGTGAGCCAGACCGGCGAGCGCGTGACGAGGTTCAGCGCCACGATGTAGTCGGGGTTGGCCGGATCGGGGTTGAGCGCCTTGGCCAGCGCGTCCTTGGCCTTGAGCTGGATGTCGGTGTTGGCGAAGCGCGCGCGCACCGAGTTGCCGTCGAACTGGACGAAATCGGGCTTCGCGTCCGCCGCCGCCAGCACCTGCTGGACGCGGTCGACCATGGCGCCGTCGACGCGCACCGTGACCTTGCCGCCGGTGATCTGGACGGCCGGCGCCTCGCCGTAGAAATTGGGCAGCGTGTAGAGCAGGCCGATCAGCAGGGCAACGCCGAGGATCGCGTACTTCCACCAGGGGTAGCGGTTCATCAAAAGTCCTTGGCCGAGCGGCCTCGCGGTGGGCGGGCGGCGCGCGCTGCGCGCCGCCGCGGATGGCTTACTTGAAGGTGCCCTTGGGCAGGACCTGGACGATGGCCGCGCGCTGCACCTGCAGCTCGACGCCGCTGGCCACCTCGACATGCACGAAGGTCTCGCCCATCTTGGCGATGCGGCCGATGACGCCGCCGCCGACGACGACCTCGTCGCCCTTGGCCAGGGCCTCGATCATCGCCTTGTGCTCCTTCTGCTTCTTCATCTGCGGGCGGATCATGATGAAGTAGAGGACGACGAACATCAGCACCAGCGGCAGCAGGCTCATGAGCGACGACTGGGTGCTGCCACCGGTGGCGGTCTGGGCAAAGGCTTCGGAGATAAACACTTTCGGCGGTCCTCGACGTGGTCTGGCCCGGCAAGAGCGGGCGAACCGCGCATTTTAGGGTGCGCGCGCAGGTTGCATCGGCTCCAAGGCGCGAAGGTCTCGGTGACGAGCGCGTTGCTGCGCTCTCCTGCGGCTGGGCGCACGGGCTGGAACGGCTTGGCGACCCGGTCAGGAACCGGTCGACTCGGAGCGGCGCTCGAGGGATCAAGGCGCCTGCACCACCCCCGTCGCCAACGACGCACTTCGGCTCCTGTACTCGTCGCGCTCGCGGCGAACCTCGGCCAGACGAAACTCGACATTTCCCGGCGTCAGACGCACATCGGCCGGGAAAAGTGTGGGTCTTCCCATCGCTGCATCGATCATCTGCTCGCCGAACCGGGACTTGTAGTGCAGCGGATCCCAATACCACTGCATTTCCCGGCTGCGATCCCCCGCAGGCGGCACCGGCTCGCGAGCATAAGCCTCGTAACCACCGAAGTCCCACAAAGTGACATCGATACCTTCCGCTTTTGCCCGGCTTGCATGCCTCACAAGCGCCAGTTTCCACCGTTCGTAATCTGGCCAATAGCCCATATCGTCGAGCCGATCCAGGTAGCTGGCATGAGGCGGCTGAATCATCAAGATCAAAGCGATACCGTTGCGCCGAGCGAGATCAAACAAGGCATCCAATGCATCCATACCGGCAATCGGGCCTCCGGGGGTTCCGCGCAGCACCTGCTTTGGGTTACCGAGTTCCCGCTCCATCATTTCGTTCTTTTGCGCAAACAAGGCTGCGGCGCCATCGCTGCGAGTCCACTCACGCATCTTCGCGTCCGAGTACATGCCGGTCGGCTTGAGGTCGTACCCTCCGCTGCCTCGATTGGAAACAAGCGTGTCCAGGCTGGCGACGGTCGCGTCCAGAGTCAGGCTCGCCAGTGCATAGTCCTGCACAATCCGCTTGGCCGGCCATGGAGTGCGGTCGGCCCCGTCAAGGGCAGCCACCCGCTCGCTCATCTCGTTCACGGTAGGCGCTGATCGCGCCGGCGCGGGCACCCCCGGCGGCGACAAGAACGACTCGAAATCCAAACCGACGACAACCCAATGTGGGCGCTCAGCGGGTGGAGTGCGATCGACCATGACCCGCAAGGCAACCAGGCTAGGCGTGAGCGAGGCGCCGAGAAAACTCAGATTGAAAACCGGGCGCATGGCCTGCGGCCACGCGGAACTGGTTGGGTCAAGCCCTAGATCGGTGCGAGAACTGCCGAGGATAACAGTCCTGGCCTGAGCGCGCGCGGCTTGGTAGATTTTCATCCACCGCTCCTGCGTCTCCACCGCCGGCTTGCGCGCATTGAATCCAACCACGCGTGGGCGGTTGAATACCAGATAGGGATCGACCGCGAAGTTGAAGCAAGCAAGGGTCGCAGCGAAAAACACGCAAAAACCGAGTGTGGCTGCGATGAAACGCCTGGGCGGAATCATTAAAACTGCCAGTACAGAAATTCGCTCACGCGATTGAGACTGAAGGCGCCAACGACGAGCAGGAATCCAAATGTGGCCGCCCAGCCCCAAGTAAAGCGCACATCAAAGCGACGACGTCTGGAAGGATTGAAATTTAGCGCTGGCTCGAATCGCCCCATCAATTCCAGTGCATTGGGTAACGCGAAGACCACGAACAACAAAGTCAGCAACCACGCTGTGGCCCGCACTAGCTCGCCACCTCCAAATGCCGCGTCGGAAGTGGGTCCATGGACGGCCAGCCAGTGGCCTGGTGCACCCAGTCGCGAGAGCACAGCCTGAGGCAAACCAGCACCACTGAAGCCAGCCATCCCCGCCAGCATGCGCCCCGCGCCCGCGAAGGTCTTCGCTCGGAACAGCACCATCGCGGCAACGACCGAGAGAAAAGTGATAGCGAATCCAAGCGGCCTCATCACGCGCTCGTAACGCACCTTGTCCCAGTCGGGCCGCCACAGCCGCCACGCATGATTGATGACAAGATAGACGCCGTGCACGAAGCCCCAAACGATGAAGGTCGCACCCGCTCCGTGCCAAAGCCCAGAAATCAACATCGTGACCAGTGTCGGCCCCGCGACGAGCGCCGCAAAAGCACCGAAAGTGCGGCTTTTCCGGGACAGAATCGGTTTACCTTGCGCCATGCGGGACCGAGTCCTCCTCATCACGATCGGCGTATAAACGTAGGCGGTAAGAAAACGCGTCAGCGTCATGTGCCAACGCGCCCAGAAGTCAATGATATTACTCGCCTTGAATGGCGAATTGAAGTTGGCCGGCAGTCGAACTCCAAACATGCGCGCGAGTCCGATCGCCATCTCCGAATATCCGGAGAAGTCGAAATAGATCTGCATCGTATATGCCGTAGCGCCGATCCACCCATCCACGAATCCGATCGCATGACCGCTTTCGGCGTAGCGAAAGACTGGGTTCGCATGTAGGGCAATACCATCAGCCAGGACTGCTTTCTTGAACAATCCGACTGCGAACAAGGACAACCCGACGGCAAGGTGGCTCGACTCGATGCGCTTCGATATTCTATCGAACTGCGGCATCATTTCTCGGTAATGCACAATCGGACCAGCAATCAGCTGCGGGAAAAAGAATACAAACACCAGGAAGTCGAAAATATCGAATTCCTCGATCTTTCCGGATCGGACATCAACCAAGAATGCAATCTTCTGGAAGGTGATGAATGAAATACCAAGCGGCAAGATCGTGGCAATCATTGGAAATTGACTGCCAAAAACCTCGTTGACAGAGTCAAGGAAGAAATTCTTGTACTTAAAGTAACCTAGAAAACAAAGATTGAAGGCGATACCGAGAAACAGGAGTATCGACGTGGCGCGCGCTCCCGCATCACCCAATGCTGATTGAGATCGAATTGCACGTGCCAGGAAATAATTTACAGCGATCGAAGGCGCGATTATGAGTAGGTTTATCGGATTCCAAAGACCATAAAAAAACACCGAACAGACAATCAACCATGCCAGTACGGTCTTGCGCGATTCCAAGCGCCCGACGAGATCGAAACCGACCAGTGTGATAGGCAAGAAGCAAAATATGAACGCGTAGGAATTGAACAGCATGACAATCTCAGCGCAGGCTGATCATCGAGATCAACCCATCGACGACTGGACTTCGATCTGGGTCTCGAAGGGTTGATAACAAGCCGTATCGAGTACCCATTCCATACCGTCGGGAGTATCTGCTTCGGCAACGAATCCCAATGCAGGGTAATGTTCACGCACCATGGCGTTCTTGCCGCTGGGAACGTAGCGACCATGCAGCCGCGGAATCCCCCTACGCCGGGCTACATCGACGAGAACATTGAGCACAACCTGTTCGACGCCACGCCCAAGCACGCGACAGCTCATCAGCCAGGTATCAATCAGCCAGGCACCTTCGTGCGGCGTGCAAATCACGACGCTGATCATTCCATTGTCGCCAAAACGATCCTCGAGCCGTACCTGCAAGGTCAAACTGTCTCTTGACGCCTCGAGCAGCGCCACCTGGGCCTCACTCCGGCGTCGCGTCGTGAGGTTGAATTGGTTTGTCTTATTGATCAATTGCGCAATACGGGCGCGCCCCAGAGAGTCGAATGGCGCAATCCGCGCCACCATCCGCAACGATGCCCAATGCGCCCTCAGATCACCGCCCGCCTCGACGGGTGCACTGCGGGCCAAATTTGCCTGATACTGGGCCGCACGCTCCCGATCCTCGGCCGTGAACTGCACGGCCTCGAAGTAGCCCGCGGCCAGCAATGCCTGCACGAAATGCTCGGGGCCATCAGGCAATTCCGGTACGCCGACTTCGGGTAATTCAGTGCGAACTTGATGGCGTTCGACCGGGTTGTCATCCAGCAGCACGAGTGAATCGACTCCGATATTCAGACGGTTTGCGATTGCACGCAGATTGCTTGCTTTGTCCTGCCAGTTCGCCTGAAAGACAGCGATATGTTCCTCACGCAGCCGCATCTCGGGGTGTTCCCTGAACGGTCGCAGCGCCGTGGCCTCGTCGTTCTTGGAACAAACAGCGAGCACGATGCCACGCTCCCTCAGCGCAAGCGCGGCTTCCTGAACTGCCAGAAAGGCCTCGCCGTTCGGGCTGCCTTGCCCCAGTTCGATACCCGCCAATCCGTCGTCGCCAATCACTCCGCCCCAAACGGTGTTGTCCAAATCGAGGACCAGACATTTTCGGGCGCGGCCCCGCGCTGCCATCACCACTCGGCATAGGTGATCGGCATAAATAGGCGTGACCGATTGCGCAAAGGGGATCTTGCCAAGATTCCATAATGCAGCGTCGTGCCAGCGATCGAAACCGATCGAAGCGGCCAGATTCGCCGCATCGAGCAGCAGCACGCCTGACACATGCCGCTCTCGCAGGCGACGGTTGAATTCCTGGATCAACCAGAGCCGGGAACCGGGTAAACTTCCATCGAAGCCACCGAACAATGCACCCGTGGGGGGCACCAGCGTCTGAAGAATCACAGTGCTTGCACCGTCACTTTGCGCCGCCGTGGCGAGTTCAAGCAGCCAATCGAGCGCAGCACCCACGCGCTGATGCGCCAGTTCAAGGTTGCCAGGACAAGGCGCAAGGTCCAATGCCCGATGATCCAGAGCCATCAACACGAAATCGGGCTTACTCTGTCTCGTTGATGAATTCGGATCGAGCGCCTCCTGCACGTGCGTTGCGAATGCCGCCGCGGACACTTCAAGCCATATGCCGTGACGCGGCGCCGTTGCAGCGATAACGGGCAGCAGAAGGTCAGGAGTTCCGTTCGAAAGTATCCGCAGGCGCTGGGCGTCCTGCGGCCATGACCCGGCATCGCGCGGCAACGCCCGTGCCAACGAAGTCAGTTGAACTAGACTGAGGCGCGCATTCGCCAGCCGTCTGAACCTTCCGGCATCGAATTCGGCATCGCGCCGGAGTTGGCGCAACTCATCGCTGAAGTTGGCGCCGGGTAGCGGCAACCAAGGCATTTCCAGGAGATCCATGGCGTAGGCTCTATGGCTGTCGTCGTAAGAAGGACATGCGACCAGTCCGGCCGGCGGCGCGACCCATCAAAGCCTGCGCTGGATTAGCTCCACCAGTTCGCCAAGATTGGCCAATCCCCCGATCTCGCCGGCGCGGAAGCGCAAACCCCATTCTTGTTCGATCGCAAGAATCAGCCGGACGTTGCCCATGCTGTCCCAGCCGTCCACCGCGGCGGCGTGCAGTTGCGGCGTTGCGACTAGTGCCTCGTCGTCGAACACTTCTCGCAAGATTCCGGTGAGTTGTGCGTAGATTTCGTCGGTAGTGGGCTTGGTCACGATAAGACTAGGTAAAGGATTGGTGGCCAGATCGGGAACACGGAGGCACGGTCGCGCGCCGCTCGGAGCAAGCTTGTTTCGGGGCGGAGTCTAGCTTGGAAACCACTCGACGCCGTGAGCGGCCGGCCTCGCTCTGAGCGGTTAGTCACGTTCGGTAACTTGACTCCGCAAGCCAGGTTCCAGGACCTATGCCTTCGCGCCGAGTGGCAGGACGCGGCGCGTCGGTGCCAATGTCAGGGCGACCAGCATAAGCAAGTAGCCCAGGAAGGCCACACGCGGCACGTCGACCAGGCTGTCGAAGCAGCCGACGACGACGAAGCCGACGAGCGCGCCGGCGATCGGCGGCGCCAGTTCGTGGTCGCGCGCATGGCCGGCGGTCAGGCGCCAGAAGGCGCCGGCGAGCAGCGTCAGGAACAGCGCCAGCCCGACCCCGCCCTGCTCGAACAGCAGGTGCAGGAACAGATTCTTCATATGCCAGGGTAGGTGGTACCGGTCGCTGGTGAAGAACCAGCGCGCCATGCCGGCGCCGAAATCGCGGTTCGCCAGCAGCTCGTGGCCGCGCGCGTCGACGGCACTCAGCTCGGCGATGCGCACGACGCGTCCGCTGTCGGCTACCGCGACCGAGAAGACGATGAAATGGGGCGCGAACCAGTCGCCATGGTCCAGCCCCGGCCCCGGCAACCGGACCTGAATCGCCTGCCCCTGACCGGGCCCCGCGGCGACCTTGGCGCTGCCGACCGTGCAGCTGCCATTGTCGTAGAGCAGATGCTTACGACAGAGCTCGAACTGCAGCGTCACCGGCGCGTCGGCGCCGACCCGGGCGCTTACCGTCACCGGGCCTTCGAAGGCGCTCACGCGCTGTGACAGGCGCAACAGCTCGCCCCAGCCCAGAACGTGCTTGCCGCCGCTGAGCAGGAGGTGGCGGTCGCCCCCGCGGTCCTGCAGCCGGTAGTCGCCGACTTCATCCTCGACATAGCCGGAGACGAAGCGGTTCGCCGGGTAGCGCCCGAGCCCTTTGCCGAAGATCCAGTCGGCGCCGTCGTTCATCAGGCCGAGGCCGTGCTCCCAATGGACGATGCGGGTATGCAGGTCCGCGCTGCCGCTGGCGAAGCGGTCGTCCATGTAGCGGCCGCCCAGCAGCACGCCGCCGACGAGGCCGACCACCACCAGCGCCGCCGTCTGCGTGCCCTGCCAGCGCAGCGCGTCGGGCCAGCG
>JAGWVB010000160.1 GCA_018971105.1 Burkholderiales bacterium | reverse complement strand
CCGGCAGCACCTTCTCGGCCTCGGCCAGCACGGCCACGTCACCGTAAAGGCGCGGCAGGGCCAGCAGGCCCTGGCGCGAGGCGGCGGGAAAGTCGCGTGTGAGCTGGGTCAGGCTGGGAACGTCCTTGGCGGCCAGCGCGGCCTGCAGCTGGGCCAGGGTGTCGGCATCGATCGACACGCCCTGCAGCAGGGCGCTGACGATGCGTACATCGGCCATATCCAGGGTGTAGGACTTGAGCTTGCTCGCCTTCAGACAGTCCAGCGCCAGCAGCAGGGCTTCCAGGTCGGCCTCCAGGCCGGCGTGGCCGTAGATCTCGGCGCCGAACTGCAGGGGCTCGCGCGTGGCGTGCGGGCTGGCCGGGCGCGTGTGCACCACCGGGCCGCAGTAGCACAGGCGGGCCACGCCGCGGCGGTTGAGCAGGTGGGCGTCGATACGGGCGACCTGGGGCGTGGTGTCGGGGCGCAGGCCCATGGCACGGCCCGAGAGCTGGTCCACCAGGGTGAAGGTCTGCAGCTTGAGCGCCTGGCCGGTGCCGGTCAGCAGCGACTCGAGGTGCTCCAGCAGCGGCGGCATGACGAGTTCATAGCCGTAGCAGCGCGCCATGTCGAGCAGGTCGCGGCGCAGTTCCTCGATGTGACGGGCCTCGGAAGGCAGGACATCGGCAATGTGATCCGGCAGGAGCCAGGCGGACATGGGAAAGGGGGGCTGTTAAAAACGTGATTTTACCGGTGTTACGACCGGTAAAAATCAGACGCGTTTTCAGAATTGCAGCCAGAGCAGCCCCAGCACGCCGGCCAGGATGCTGCAGAGACCGAAAAATCGGATCTGGCCGTCGCTCAGGCTCAGGATCTGGCTGAACATGCGGCGCCAGCCGCCGGGGGAGACGAAAGGAAAAAGGCCCTCGATCACCAGAACGAGGGCCATCGCCAGCCAGAAGGCGTCACTGCTCACGCTTTATTTCTTGGGCGCCGCGCCCTGGCCGCGGAAGACCTTGAAGAACTCCGAGCCGCTGGGATCGAGCACCATCACGTCGTTCTTGCTGGCGAAACTGGCCTTGTAGGCCTCCAGGCTGCGGTAGAACTGGGCAAAGCCGGGGTCGCGGCCGAAGGCCTCGGCGTAGACGCGCGCGGCCTCGGCGTCGCCCTGGCCCTTGATCTTCTGCGCGTCGCGGTAGGCGTTGGCCACCGTCACCTCGCGCTGGCGGTCGGCGTCGGCGCGGATCTTCTCGCCCTCGGCATTGCCCTGCGAGCGCAGCTCGTTGGCGACGCGCTTGCGCTCGCTCTCCATGCGGCGGTAGACCGAATCGGTGATGTCGGCGACGAAGTCGACGCGCTTGATGCGCACGTCGACGATGTCGATGCCGAACGATTTGGCCTCCTCGTTCAGGCGCTGCATCACGCCCTTCATCACCTTCTCGCGGTCGGTCGCGAGCACGCCGCCGACGCTGCGCTTGGTGATCTCCTCGTTGAACGCGGCCTGGACGACGGGCGAGAGGCGGTTCTCGAGCGTGCGGAAATCGGTGCCGTTGTTGCGGATGAACTGGCGCGGCTCGGCGATGCGCCATTTCACGAGCCAGTCGATCACCAGGCTCTTCTTCTCGGCCGTGAAGATCGGGCGCGATTCCGGACTGTCCAGGGTCTGGATGCGGTTGTCGAGGAAGACGACGTTCTGGAACGGCGGCGGCAGTTTCACGTGCAGCCCGGGGTCGGTGATGACCTCCTTGATCTCGCCCAGGGCGTAGACGACGCCGAACTGGCGCTGGTCGACGACGAACAGGGTGCTGGCGACGAGCATCAGCACGATCAGGATGCTGGCGACGACGAGTCCGATGCGGTTCATGTTCATGGTCCCCTCAACGCCCTTCGCGGTCACGGCTGCGCGCGTTGTCGCGCGAGCGGATATCCACGCTCTGGGTCCCGCTCGGGTCCGTCTGCGACTGCGACGGCGCGGGCGCGCTCGTCGGCGCCGGCAGCACCGTCACAGCTCCCGCCGCGGCGGCCGCGTTCTGCTGCTCGAGCAGCTTGTCCAGCGGCAGGTAGAGCAGGTTGTTGCCGGCATGGGTGTCGATGAGGATCTTGGTGACGTTCGAATAGACCTGCTGCATCGTCTCGAGGTAGAGGCGGTCGCGCGTGACGGCGGGCGCCTTCTCGTACTCGGCGACGACCGAGCGGAAGCGCTGCGCGTCGCCCTGGGCCTGCGCGATCACGCGCGCCTTGTAGCCTTCGGCCTCCTCGAGCAGGCGCGAGGCCGTGCCGCGCGCCTTCGGGATCACGTCGCTGGCATAGGCCTCGCCCTCGTTCTTCAGCCGGTCGCGGTCGGCGCCCGCCTTGACGGCGTCGTTGAAGGCCGATTGCACGGCGTCCGGGACCTGCACGTTCTGCATGTTCACGTTCGAGATCACGATGCCGGCCTTGAGGCGGTCGAGCTGGGCCTGGATGGACTTGACGAGCTCGGCCGCGATCGCGTCGCGCTGCTCGTACAGCACCTGGTCGACGCGGCTGCGCCCGACGATCTCGCGCACCGCCGATTCGGCGGCCTGGACCACGGCCTCGTCGGGATGGCTGTTGTTGAACAGGTAGTCGCGCGCATCGGCGCGCCGGTACTGCACCGTGAAGCGGATGTCGACGATGTTCTCGTCCTGCGTCAGCATCGACGAGTCGCGCAGCCCGGTGGCCTGGATCACCGCATTGCGGCCGACCTCGACCGACTGCAGCTGGGTCACGGCGACGATCTCGTGCGCCTGGATCGGGTACGGCAGCCGCCACTGGAAGCCGGCGTCGACGGTGCCGCTGTACTTGCCGAAGGTCGTGATGACGGCGCGGTTGCCTTCCTGGACGATGAAGAAGCCGCTGCCGAGCCAGATCAGCAGCGCGACGACGGCGATGAGCGCGAAGCCGATGCCGGCGCTGCGCATGTCGGGCTGGAACGGCGCGCCCGAGGGCGGCTCGTCGCCGCTGCCTTTGCCGCCGCCGCGGCCGCCGAAGAGCTTGCCGAGCTTGCGGTTGAAATCGCGCCAGAGTTCGTCGAGGTCGGGCGGGCCATCGCCGCGGTTGGCATAGAGATGGTCGCGCAGCCGGGCGATCAGCGTGGGGGTCGGGCGTTCGGACATGCGTAGTGGCTCAGGAGGCGGCAGCCGGTATTGTCGCCGCCGGCGCAACCGTGCCGTCGGGAAGGATGTGGCCGGGCGCCGACGCGTCGGGCTCGGCGTGGACGGCCTCGGCGATGGC
Source organism: Burkholderiales bacterium (assembly GCA_018971105.1). Lineage (GTDB taxonomy): Bacteria > Pseudomonadota > Gammaproteobacteria > Burkholderiales > Burkholderiaceae_C > Rubrivivax. The sequence continues at coordinate 7,233 of JAGWVB010000160.1, read as the reverse complement.
CTCGCGCAGCAGGGCGAGGCCCTGCCCGTCGCGGGCGCTGACGAAGACGCGGCGGCGGCGCATGCCGGCGCCGGCCTCGACCCAGTCGGCCTCGACGCGCGGACGCGCCGAGGGCTCGAGCAGGTCGAACTTGTTGTAGACGAGGATCTGCGGCACGGAGTCGGCGCCGATCTCGGCGAGCACGCGCTCGACCTCGGCCTGCTGCTCGGCCAGCTGCGGGCTCGCGCAGTCGATCACGTGCAGCAGCAGGTCGGCCTCGGCGGCCTCGTGCAGCGTCGCCTCGAAGGCCTCGACGAGCTTGTGCGGCAGGTCGCGGATGAAGCCCACGGTGTCGGACAGGGAGACCGAGCGCCCGGCCTGTTCGAGCCAGAGCGCGCGCGTCGTCGTGTCCAGCGTGGCGAAGAGCTGGTCGGCGGCGTAGGCCTTGGCCTTGACGAGGGCATTGAACAGCGTCGACTTGCCGGCGTTCGTGTAGCCGACGAGCGAGACGCGGAAGGTGCCGCGGCGCTCGCGCGCCTTGCGCTGTGTGCCGCGCTGGCGCTTGACCTTCTCGAGGCGCTCCTTCACGCTCTTGATGCGGTCGCCGATCATGCGCCGGTCGAGTTCGATCTGCGCCTCGCCCGGGCCGCCGCGCGTGCCGATGCCGCCCTGCTGGCGTTCGAGGTGGCTCCAGCGCCGCACCAGCCGCGTGGCCATGTACTGCAGCCGCGCCAGTTCCACCTGCAGCTTGCCCTCGTGCGAGCGCGCGCGGTCGGCGAAGATGTCGAGGATGAGCGAGGTGCGGTCGGCCACCGGCACCCCGAGGTGGCGTTCGAGGTTGCGCTGCTGCGCCGGCGACAGGGCCTGGTCGAAGATCACGCCATGCGCGCGCGTGCCCTCGACCAGGGCGCGGATCTCGTCGGCCTTGCCGCTGCCGACGAACAGCGCCGGGTCGGGCGCGCGGCGGCGCGCCGTCACGCGCGCGACGACCGCGTCGCCCGCCGAGCCGGCGAGCAGCGCGAGTTCGTCGAGGCTGGCATCGAAGCGGGCATCGCCGCCGATATCGACGCCCACCAGCACGGCGCGCGTCGGCTCGTCGCCGCGCGGGGCGGCGGAGGCAGAGGGGGCAGTCAAGGTCGGTGGGTCGCGCGCCGCCGCTCAGGGCTGCGCTTCGGCTGGGTCATTGGCGTGGAAGTTGACGGCGCGGCTGGGCACGACGGTGGAGATCGCGTGCTTGTAGACCATCTGGGTCACGGTATTGCGCAGCAGGACGACGTACTGGTCGAACGATTCGATGTGGCCCTGGAGCTTGATGCCGTTGACGAGATAGATCGACACCGGCACATGTTCCTTGCGCAGCAGGTTGAGAAAGGGATCCTGCAAAAGTTGGCCTTTGTTGCTCACGATATGCTCCGTGTTGAATACGACGAGGTGCCCACGTTATCACAGGGACCCCTGCGTCGTGCTGCGGCCCGGCGGCCGCAGGCTGGGGTTTAGGAAGCGGTGTTCGGTCCCGCTCCCGGGCCCGAGTTCCCTAGGTGTCGAAAGGATTGTCGGCCGATCGCATTTCGATGCGCACCGGCGTGCCGACGAGCTTGAAATGCTCGCGCAGCCGCCCTTCGAGATAGCGCTTGTAGCTGTCGGTGACATGGTCCAGCGAGGTGCCGTGGATCACGACCAGGGGCGGGTTCATGCCGCCTTGGTGCGCATAGCGCATCTTGGGGCGGAAACGGCCCTCGCGCCGCGGCGCCTGGTGCTCGGCGGCTTCGTGCACGAGGCGCGTGAGCACCGGCGTGCTCATCTTGATCGTCGCCGAGGCATGGGCCTGCACGATCGCCTTCCACACCGCGCCCAGGCCCTGGCGCCGGATGGCCGAGATGTGCAGCACCGGGGCATACTTGAGGAACGCGAGCCGGCTCTCGATCGAGCGCTGCAGCGTCTGGCGCTGGTAATCGTCGGTGGCGTCCCACTTGTTGACGGCGAGCACGACGGCGCGCCCCGATTCGAGGATGTAGCCGGCGATATGCGCGTCCTGGTCGCTCACGCCCTGCGTCGCGTCGAGCAGCAGCAGCACGACGTTGGCGTCGGCGATCGCCTGCAGCGTCTTCACGACCGAGAACTTCTCGATCGCCTCGAAGACCTTGCCGCGCCGGCGCAGCCCGGCCGTGTCGATGAGCTCGAAGCGGCGGCCGTCGCGCTCGAAGGGCACGTGGATGGCGTCGCGCGTCGTCCCCGGCTGGTCGAAGGCGACGAGGCGCTCCTCACCCAGCCAGGCGTTGATGAGCGTGCTCTTGCCGACGTTGGGGCGGCCGGCGACGGCCAGCCGGATCGGGCGGTCTTCGTCGCCGGGGCCGGATCCGTATTCGGGTTCGGGCTCGGGACCGAAGCCCTCGAGCGCCGCCTCGAGCAGGCTGCGCACGCCCTGGCCGTGCGAGGCCGAGACCGGATGCGGGTCGCCGATGCCGAGTTCGTGGAATTCGCCCAGCAGCGGCGATTCCTGCATGCCCTCGGCCTTGTTCGCCGCCAGCAGCACCTTCTTGCGCTGGCTGCGCAGGTAGTTCGCGATGTCATGGTCCTGCGCCGAGAGCCCGCCGCGCGTGTCGACGACGAAGATCACGACATCGGCCTCGGCCACCGCCTGGCGCGTCTGCTTGGCCATCTCGGCGACGACGCCGCTGGGCTTCTCGGGTTCGAAGCCGCCGGTGTCGACGACGATGAATTCCTGCGCGCCCAGGCGCGCGTCGCCGTAATGGCGGTCGCGCGTGAGCCCGGCGTAGTCGGCGACGATCGCGTCGCGGCTCTTGGTGATGCGGTTGAACAGCGTGGACTTGCCCACGTTGGGCCGGCCGACGATGGCGATGACCGGCTTCATCGGGGGGCGATCAAGGGCGGCGGAAGGCGTAGAGCCCGCCGTTGCGGGTGCTCACGAGCATCGTGCCCCCCTCGACGATCGGCGTGCCGACGACGGCCTTGCCGTTCGTCGACAGGCGCAGCTGCAACTCGCCGCTGGTCCGGGACAGGAAATGGAGATAACCCTCGTAGTCGCCGAAGACGACCGACGAGCCCAGCATCGCCGCGCCGCTGAGGCCGCGGTACAGCAGCTTGTCGCTCGTCCAGGCGACGTTGCCGTTGGCGGTGCGCCAGGCCGTGATGCGGTCGCTGGCGTCGCCGCCGACGATGACGTCATCATCGCCGGCCACGGCCTCGATGCCGCCGACGTTGTGCGACCACAGCAGCTTGCCGGTGCTCGCGTCGACGCAGCCGACCGCGTTCTGGAACGAGCGCATGCAGACCTTGTCGCCCAGGCGCACGAGCGGACCCACGAGATCGGCCAGGCGCTCGACCTCGTTCGTGCCGCGCGGGGTCGCCAGCGCGACCTCCCATTCGAGCTCGCCGTGCAGCGGCTCGAGCCCGGCCAGGCGCTGCGCCTGGCCGACGAGCAGGGTGTTGTGGAAAGGCGCGACGACGCCCGACTGCGCCAGCGTGAGCGCCTCGCCGGGGCGCGCGTAGGACCACAGGCGGCGCCCGTCCTGGGCGTCGAAGGCGTAGACGGCGCGGTTCACGCCCATCACGAAGACGCGCTCGCCGGCGACCAGCGGCGGCGTCACGACCGCGGCCGGGATGCGCTGGCGCCAGAGCTCCTTGCCCTTCTGGTAGACCACGATCTCGTTGCCGCGCGTCGCCACGCTGACATAGCGGCCGTCGCTGCCGACGCCGGCGGCGATGCCGCCCGGCACCTTGGCGCGCCAGAGTTCGGCACCGTCGCTGGCGCGCAGCGCCAGCAGCTCGCCCGAGCCGGCGCCGACATAGAAGGTCCCGTCCACGGCCGCCGCGACCATCGGGTAGTCGATGTCGTCGATCGTGCGGTGCCAGACCTCGTCGACCTTGATGCGCGGATCGACATGCTGCAGCGGCGTCGGCTTGGGCTTGTCCGACGAGCAGGCGCCGAGCAGCGCGAGCGCGCCGACGAGCGCGACGGCGGCGGCGCGGCGCAGCCTCATCGGGCGGCTCCGGAAGCGGCGCTTGCGGCCGGCGCGGCATCGGGCGCCGCGCCGAGGGCGGTCAGCTTGGCATCGATGAGGCGGCGGTACTCGACCTTGGCGTCCATGCCCTTCCAGGCCTCCTGGTAGGCGGCGCGCGCCGCTTCCTTCTTGCCCTGGGCGAGCAGGATGTCGCCGCGGCGGTCGGCGATGAGGGCGCCGAAGGTCAGCGGCTTGGCCGCGTCCAGCGTCGCGAGGGCGGCGTCGTAGTGCTTGGCGTCGGCCTGCATCGCGGCCAGGCGCAGGCGCGCGATGGTGCGGTATTCGTCCTCGGTCGCATGTTCGGCGACCCAGCTCAGCGTCGCCTGCGCGGCGTCGGCCCGGCCCTGGGCCGACTCCAGCTTGGCCGTGAGCAGGCCGCCCTGCTCGGCCCAGGCGGTGCCGGGGTAGCGGTCCTTCAGGTCGCCGAAGATATGTTCCGCCTTGTCGAGCTCGCCGCCGCCGGCGGCGCGGTCGAGCGCCTCGAATATCGCCCCCGCCTGCGTCGCCTGCTTGCGCTGCCAGTATTGCCAGCCGTTCCAGGCCGCGAAGGCGCCGAGCACGAGGATCAGCACCCAGGTGATGAGGTTGCCCTGCTGCTTCCAGAAGGCCTTGAGGGCGTCGAGTTGCTCCTGCTCTTGCAGGTCGAGTTGTGTGGCCATGGTCGGGGAGTCGGAAAGTGCGCGATTATGCGTGGAGGAGCTCGTGCGCCCAGGCCGCGGGGTCGGCGAGCGGACGGCAGATTTGTGACGCCGATGCGTCGCGCAGCGGCTTGATCGCGACCTCGCCGCGCGCCAGCTCGTCGGCACCGAACACCAGCGCGACGCGCGCGCCGCTGGCATCGGCGCGCTTGAACTGCGACTTGTAGCTGCCCAGGCCCTCGCGCGAGGCGCCGTGCATCAGCACCTTCAGGCCGGTGGCGCGCAGCGCCTCGCACACCTTGAGGGCGGTGGCCAGCGCGTCGGCCGTCGGCACGACCGCGTAGACATCGGGCGCGGGTGCCGGCGGCTCGAGCGCCAGCGCCTCGAGCAGCAGCAGCATGCGCTCGATGCCCATGCCCCAGCCCACGGCGGGCGCCGGCTTGCCGCCGAGTTGTTCGATGAGGCCGTCGTAGCGGCCGCCGCCGCACACCGTGCCCTGGGCACCGAGCTGGTCGGTGATCCACTCGAACACGGTCAGGTTGTAGTAGTCCATCCCGCGCACGAGGCGCGGATTGACGCGGTACGGCAGGCCGACGGCGTCGAGCACGGCGCGCACCGCGTCCAGATGCGCGAGCGAGGCCGCGCCGAGGAAGTCGAGCAGGCGCGGCGCGGCCTCGACGAGCGGCTGCAGCGCCGGGTTCTTGGTGTCGAGGATGCGCAGCGGGTTGCTGTGCAGGCGCCGGCGCGCGTCCTCGTCGAGCGCGTCGGCATGGGCCTCGAAATAGGCGATCAGCGCCGCGCGGTGAGCGAGCCGCTCGTCGGCCTGGCCCAGGCTGTTGATCTCGAGCCGCACATCGCGGCCCTCGACCAGGCCGAGGTCGCGCAGGAGCGCGCGGCACATCAGGATCTGCTCGGCGTCGACATCGGGTCCGGCGTGGCCGAGCGCCTCGACATCGATCTGGTGGAACTGGCGGTAGCGCCCCTTCTGCGGCCGCTCGTGGCGGAACACGGTCACATGCGACCACACGCGCAGCGGGCCGTTGTACAGCAGGTTGTGCTCGATCGTCGCGCGCACGATGCCGGCCGTGGCCTCGGGGCGCAGCGTGAGCTTGTCGCCGTTCATCGCGTCCTCGAAGGAATACATCTCCTTCTCGACGATGTCGGTCACCTCGCCCAGGCCGCGCACGAACAGCGCCGTCGGCTCGACGATGGGGGTGCGGATGTTCTGGTAGCCGTAGCGGTCCATCAGCGCGCGCACCCGGGCCTCGAAAGCCTCCCAGCGCGCCGAGGCGCCGGGCAGGATGTCGTTCATGCCCTTGACCGCCGTCAGGGGCTGGTTGCGGGGCGCGCGCTGCGGCGCGGATCGGGGTTGTTCTGGCATGGATTTTCGGGTCGGCGCGCGCTGGCGCCGGCTTCAGTGGGCGGCTTGCGCGGTGCCGAAGCGGCGCTCGATGTAGCGCTCGACGATCTGGTGGAACTCCTGCGCGATGCCCTCGCCGCGCAGCGTCAGCGCCTTCTCGCCGTCGATGAACACCGGCGCCGCGGGTGCTTCGCCGGTGCCGGGCAGGCTGATGCCGATGTCGGCATGCTTGCTCTCGCCGGGGCCGTTGACGATGCAGCCCATGACCGCGACCTTGAGCGTCTCGACGCCCGGGTAGCGCGCCTTCCACACCGGCATCTGGGCGCGCAGGAAGTCGTCGATCTGCTTGGCCAGTTCCTGGAACGTCGTGCTCGTCGTGCGGCCGCAGCCGGGGCAGGCGGTGACGCTGGGGTTGAAGGTGCGCAGCCCCAGCGACTGCAGGATCTCGAGCGCGACCGCGACCTCCTGCGTGCGCGCCTCGCCCGGCTGCGGCGTCAGGCTGACGCGTATCGTGTCGCCGATGCCCTCCTGCAGCAGCACGCCCATCGCCGTGGCCGAGGCCACCGTGCCCTTGGTGCCCATGCCGGCCTCGGTCAGGCCGAGGTGCAGCGCGTAGTCGCAGCGCGCGGCCAGCGCGCGATAGACGGCGATCAGGTCCTGCACGCCGCTGACCTTGCAGCTGATGACGATCTGGTCGGGATCGAGGCCGATCTCGCGCGCGAAGGCGGCCGATTCGAGCGCCGACTGCACGAGCGCGCGGTACATCACCTGCTTCGCGTCGGCCGGGCGCGAGCGGCGCGCGTTCTCGTCCATCAGCTGCGCCAGCAGCTCCTGGTCCAGGCTGCCCCAGTTGACGCCGATGCGCACGACCTTGTCCCAGCGCGCCGCGGCCTCGACCATCTGCGCGAACTGGCGGTCGCGCTTGTCGCCCTTGCCGACGTTGCCCGGGTTGATGCGGTACTTGCTCAGCGCACGCGCCATCTCGGGGTAGTCGGTGAGCAGGCGATGGCCGTTGTAATGGAAGTCGCCCACCAGCGGCACGGTGACGCCCATGCGGTCGAGCTGCTCGCGGATCGGCACCACGGCCGCGGCCGCCTCGGGCGTGTTGACGGTGATGCGCACGAGCTCGGAGCCGGCCTGCGCCAGCTCCTTGACCTGGATCGCGGTGCCGATGACGTCGACCGTGTCGGTGTTGGTCATCGACTGCACGCGCACCGGCGCATCGCCGCCCACC
>JAGWVB010000159.1 GCA_018971105.1 Burkholderiales bacterium | reverse complement strand
CGGCCCCTCGAGCGCGAGCCAGGCCAGCAGCAGCGCGTCGCCGGCGGCCAGCGCCGCCGCGCGATCGCCGCAGCGCGCGCGCGGCGCGGCCTGGAGTTCGAGCTGGATCGTTGCGGGCACGGCGGGCAGGATAGCGCCGCGCCGCGCCGCAGCGCGATCACTGCTTGATCGCCTCGATCTCGATCAGGAGGTGGACATCGTCGGGCGCGCCCATGTTCTCGAAGGCGTCGATGCCGAAGTCCTTGCGGTGCAGCGTCGTCTCGAAGTCGCCGCCGCAGACCTGGCGCTTGTACATCGGGTTCATGTAGCAGTTGAAGCGATCGGCCTTCAGCGTCACCGGCACCGTCTTGCCGTGCATCGTCAGCTGGCCCTCGACGGCGGCGACGTTGGCGCCGTCGAAATCGAACTTGTCGCTCTTGAAGGTCGCGGTCGGGTACTTCGCGACATCGAAGAAGGCGTCGCTTTCCAGGTGCTTGTCCAGATGCTCGACCCCGGTGCTCACCGACTTGAGGTCGATCGTGACCTCGACATGGCCGGTCTTGGCGCCGCCATCGACCTGCACCGAGCCGCTCTTCTTGTCGAAGCGGCCGCGGATCGTCGAGGTGCCCATGTGGCCGATCTCGAAGGTCGTGAAGGTGTGGTTCGGGTCGATGGTGTAGGTGGTGGCCTCGGCGCGGGCGCCGAAGGCGGCGACCGCGACGGCGGCGGCGATGATGAGCTGTTTCATGGGGACTCCGGTCTGGGTCAGGGTGTGTGAGAGGAGGGATGTGGGGGCGCAGCGGCGCTCAGAGCGGCGCCAGGCCGGCGAGTTGGAGCTTGAAGCGCACCTGGACATCGTCGGCGAGCATCGAGGTGTCGGCCCATTCGCCTTCGCCGACCTTGAACGCGAGGCGCTGGATCGCGAAGCTGCCGCTGGCGACGCTGTTCGCGCCCGTCTGCGTGATCTGCACCGGCACCACGACCGGGTGCGACTGGCCCTTGATCGACAGCACGCCGGCGACCTCGAACCGGCCGGGTCCGGCGGCCTTGATCGCGGTCGACTTGAAGCTCGCCTGCGGGAACTTCGCCACGTCGAGCCAGGTGGCCTTGGGCACCTCGGCGTCGAGCTCGGCGGTGCCGAAGCGGGCGCTGCCGGTGTCGATCGTGAACGCGACGCTGCCGCTCTGCGGATGTTTCGGGTCGAGCACGATCTGCGCCGAGAACTTGCCGAACTTGCCGTCTACCGGCACGCCCATCTGCTTGGTCGTGAAGTCGATCTCGCTGCCGGCGGGCACGAGCTGCGCGGGCCGGGTCGCGGCCGAGGCGGCCAGGGAGGCGGCCAGGGCCGCGCCGAGGACGATGCGTGGGAAGCTGTTCATGGGTCTAGGGTCCGGGTGGCGGGGGTTCAGGGGCGCATGCGTTGGAGCAGGCCGTCGCGGTCGACGAACTGGTGCTTGAGCGCGGCGGCGACATGCAGCAGCACGACGACGGCCAGGGTCCAGGCGAGGTCGCCGTGCAGCGGCTTGAGCGTCTCGGCCAGGGCGCGGTCGTGGGGGACGAAGTCGGGCAGCGGCAGCACGCCGTAGACGACGATCGGGAAGCCGGCCGCCGAGCTGTAGGCCCAGCCCATCAGCGGCACGGCGAAGAACAGCAGGTACAGCAGGCCGTGCAGCGCATGCGCGGCGCGCGCCTGCCAGGCCGGCATCGGCCCGTCGGGCGGCGGGCGGTGCGTCAGGCGCCAGAGCAGGCGCAGCGCCGAGAGCGCGAGGATCGTGATCCCGGCCCATTTGTGATAGTTGAACAGGCGCAGCCGGGTCGGCGACAGCGGCAGGTCGGCCATGTACCAGCCGACGCCGAAGGTGCCGACGATCATCAGCGCCAGCAGCCAGTGCAGCGCGATCGCGACCAGGGTGTAGCGCGGAGCGGGAGTGGTCTTCATCAGGCTGGAAAGTATCGCCCGACCACCGGCAGGGACGGCTTCAAGCCTTTTGATCGCGGCGCGCAATGCGCGCGAACGGACGGCGGCGCCGCCGCGTCCCGCTCAGGCCGCCTGGCGCAGCGCCCCGGCGCGCCAGCGCTGCATCAGCGCCTCCCATTTCAGGCGTGCCGCGGCGAGCTGGCGTTCCTTCACATGGCCGTAGCCGCGGATCTCCTCCGGGATGCGCGCGATCTCGGCCGCGAGGGCGCGGTTGTCGGCGTTCAGGCCGCGCAGCAGTTCCTCGATGCAGGCGCGGTATTCGGCCGCGAGGCGGCGTTCGCCGCGCCGTTCGGCGCTGCGCCCGAAGGGGTCGAGCGCACCGCCGCGCAGGCCCTTGAGCCGCGCCAGCAGCGCGAAGGCGCGCCGCACCCAGGGTCCGAAGGGCCGCTTGACGAGCTCGCCGCGCTCGTTGCGCCGCGCGATGAGCGGCGGCGCGAGATGGTGGACGAGGCGGTAGTCGCCCTCGAACTGCTGCTCGATCCGGGCCAGGAAGGCGGGGTCGGTGTGCAGCCGCGCGACCTCGTACTCGTCCTTGTAGGCCATGAGCTTGAAGAGGTAGCGCGCGACGGCCTCGCTCAGCGCGCTGCCGCCGCCGCCGAGCGCCGACTCGGCCGCGCGCACGCGCTCGACGAAGGCACGGTAGCCCGCCGCATAGGCCGCGTCCTGGTAGCCGGTGAGGAACTCGACGCGCGTGGCGACGAGCGCTTCGAGCGTCGGCCGCTGCACGAACTCGATCACCTGCGCCGGCGCGTACAGCGCCTGCACGGCGGCGAGGTCGTGCGCGCAGCGCCGGCCCCATTCGAAGGCCGCCTGGTTGTTCTCGACCTGGACGCCGTTGAGCTCGATCGCGCGCAGCAGCGCCGCGCGCGACAGCGGCAGCCGGCCCTGCTGCCAGGCATAGCCGAGCAGCAGCGGATTGGTGTAGATCGAATCGCCCAGCAGCTGCACCGCGGCCTGTTCGGCGTCGAAGGCGCCGACCAGCGCATCGCCGACGCTGGCGCGCACGGCGGCCTCGCAGTTCGCGCCCGGGAACTGCCACTCGGGGTCGCGCACGAAGGCCGCCGTCGGCGTGCCATGGGTGTTCAGCGCGACATAGGTGCGGCCCTGCTGCATCACGGTGAGCGTGTACTTCATCGCCGCGACGATGCTGTCGCAGGCGATCACGAGGTCGGCCTGCGCGGTGTCGACCTTGGTCGTGTGGATGGCCTCGGGCCGGTCCGCGATCTGGATATGGCTCCAGGTCGCGCCGCCCTTCTGCGCCAGCCCGCCGGCGTCCTGCGTCACGACGCCCTTGCCCTCGAGATGCGCCGCCATGCCGAGCAGCGACCCGATCGTGATCACGCCGGTGCCGCCGACGCCGCCGACGACGATGCCCCAGGCGCGCGCGGCCGCCGGCAGGTCGGGCTCGGGCAGCGGCGGCAGCGCGGCGAGGTCGCCCCGCTTTTGCTTCACCGGTCGGCGCAGCCGGCCGCCCTCGACGGTGACGAAGCTCGGGCAGAAGCCCTTGACGCAGCTGAAGTCCTTGTTGCAGCTGTTCTGGTTGATGCGGCGCTTGCGGCCGAACTCGGTCTCCAGCGGTTCGACGCTGAGGCAGTTGCTCTGCACGCTGCAGTCGCCGCAGCCCTCGCAGACGAGCGGGTTGATGACGACGCGGCGGTCGGGTTCGGCGAGCTTGCCGCGCTTGCGGCGGCGGCGCTTCTCGGTGGCGCAGGTCTGGTCGTAGATGATGACGCTGGTGCCGGCGATCTCGCGGAAGCGGCGCTGGATCGCGTCGAGCTCGTCGCGGTGGTGGACGGTGACGCCGGCCTCGAGCGCGACGCCGTCGTACTTGGCCGGCTCGTCGGTGACGATGACGAGCTTGGCCACGCCCTCGCTCACGAGGCTCTTCATGATCTGGAGCACGCTGTGGCCCTCGGGCCGCTCGCCCACCTGCTGGCCGCCGGTCATCGCGACGGCGTCGTTGTAGAGCAGCTTGTAGGTGATGTTGACGCCGGCGGCGATGCTCTGGCGGATCGCGAGGCTGCCGCTGTGGAAGTAGGTGCCGTCGCCGAGGTTGGCAAACACATGCGCCTCGTTCGTGAACGGCGCCTGGCCGGTCCAGGCCACGCCCTCGCCGCCCATCTGGCTGAAGGTCTGCGTGCTGCGGTCCATCCACACCGTCATGTAATGGCAGCCGATGCCGGCCAGCGCACGGCTGCCCTCGGGCACGCGCGTGCTGGTGTTGTGCGGGCAGCCGCTGCAGAACCAGGGCGCGCGGTCGCCGGTATCGACCTTCAGCGCCGCGAGCTGCCGCTCGCGCGCGGCGACGACGGCCAGCCGCTCGTCCATGCGCGCGGCGGTGTCGCGGTCGACGCCGAGCTTGGTCAGGCGCCGGGCGATGGCCTTGGCGATGAGCGCCGGCGTCAGGTCGGCCTTGGCGCGCAGCAGCCAGTTCTGGCTCGGGTTCGGGCGGCTCCATTCGCCGCCGCTGCCGCCGTCGCCGTCGCTCTCGTCGAACTTGCCGAGCACGTTGGGGCGCACGTCGGCGCGCCAGTTGTAGAGCTCCTCCTTGAGCTGGTACTCGATGACCTGGCGCTTCTCCTCGACGACGAGGATTTCCTGCAGGCCCTGCGCGAACTCGCGCGTGATCGTCGCCTCCAGCGGCCAGACGACGTTGACCTTGTGCAGCCGCACGCCGACGCGGCGGCAGGCCTCGTCGTCGAGCCCGAGGTCGGCCAGCGCCTGGCGCGTGTCGTTGTAGGCCTTGCCGCTGGCGATGATGCCCAGGCGGTCGGCCGGCCCCTGGACGACGGTGTGGTTGAGCTTGTTCGCGCGCACATAGGCCAGCGCCGCGTACCACTTGTAGTCCATCAGCCGCGCCTCCTGCTCGAGCGGCGCGTCGGGCCAGCGGATATGCAGGCCGCCGGGCGGCATGACGAAATCGTCGGGGATCACGATGGCCACCCGCGCCGGGTCGACGACGACCGAGGCCGACGATTCGACGACCTCCTGGATCGTCTTCATGCCGCTCCAGACGCCCGAGAAGCGGCTCATCGCGATCGCATGCAGCCCCATGTCGAGGATGTCCTGCACGTTGGACGGGAAGAACACCGGCAGGCCGCAGGCCTTGAAGATATGGTCGCTCTGGTGCGCGGCGGTGCTGCTCTTGGCCACATGGTCGTCGCCGGCGATCGCGAGCACGCCGCCATGGCGGCTCGTGCCGGCCATGTTGGCGTGCTTGAAGACGTCGCCGCTGCGGTCCACACCCGGGCCCTTGCCGTACCAGATGCCGAACACGCCGTCGTACTTGCGCTGCTGCGGGAACAGGTCGAGCTGCTGCGTGCCCCACACGGCGGTGGCGCCGAGCTCCTCGTTGACGCCGGGCTGGAACACGATGTGGTTCTCGGCCAGATGCTTTTTCGCCGCCCACAGCGCCTGGTCGTAGCTGCCCAGCGGGCTGCCGCGATAGCCGCTGATGAAGCCCGCGGTGTTGAGGCCGGCGGCGAGGTCGCGCGCGCGCTGCAGCATCGGCAGCCGCACCAGCGCCTGCACGCCGCTCATGAAGGCGCGGCCGCTGGCCAGCGTGTACTTGTCGTCGAGGCTGGCGGTCTCCAGGGCCTTGCGGACGGCTTCGGGCAGGGGCGCGTTCATGGCGGTCTTCCTCGCTACGGGGCAGCGGCCAGTGTAGGAAAAGCGCGCCGTCGTGTCTTTTCTTTTGATGCCGTTTGCGCAATGATCAGCGCAAGGATATTGCCCCGAAATGCCACCAACAAAGAAAATCGCGCCCAGATCCATCGATATCGGGAAAACCTCTAGCGTCGAGGCCGACCCTGCCCATGGCCCCGGACTCGACCGCTACGACATCCGCATCCTGGGCGAGCTGCAGGCCGACGCGCGGCTGACGAACATCGAGCTCGCGAACCGCATCGGGCTGTCGGCGGCGCCGACCTGGCGCCGCGTGCGCTGGCTCGAGGAGCAGGGCTACATCACCGGCTACCGCGCCGAGATCGACCGTCGCCGCATCGGCCTGGGCGTGCTCGCCTTCGTGCGCGTCGACGCCGAGCGCAACAACGCCGACGCGACCCGCGCGCTCGAGCAGGGGATCCGCGAACTGCCCGAGGTCATCGCCTGCCACTACATCAGCGGCACCGGCACCTTCGAGCTGCAGGTCGTGGCGACCGACCTCGATGCCTTCTCGCGCTGGACGCTGAACACGCTGTTCAAGCTGCCCAACGTGAAGGACCTGCAGACCAGCTTCTCGCTCGGCGAGGTCAAGGCGGGCGCCGCGCTGCCGCTCGGGCATCTGGATCCGGGCCGCGGGAGCGCCGCATCGGCGCCCCCCGGATAGATGGACGCGGACGGCGGCGTCGCCGGTCGGGGTCGACCGATGCGCTACGCTCGCGACATTCCATTCCCGGGGCCGCCCACGGCATGAGTCGTCTCGCCGACGTGCTGCTCAGCACCGAACCGACGCAACGCGCACGCCTGGCCCAGGTCGGGCCGGCGCTGCTGCTGCTCGGCGCCGGCCTCGTGGGGATGGCGTATTTCGCCGCCGTCGGCATCGCGCGCGTCGAAGCCGTGCTCTGGTGGGGCGCGATCACCGTGCTCGGGCTGGCGGCGATCTACGCCCTGGTGCGCAGCGGCTGGTCGTCGCGGCTGCGCGAGCCGGCGATGGTGACGGCGCAACTGGTCTGGGCCGTGGCCTGCGCCGCCCTGGCCTACGCGCTGCTGGGCCCGGCGCGCGGCGCCGTGCTGCCGGTGGTGATGGTGATCCTGATGTTCGGCATGTTCGGCGCCTCGGTGCCGCGCATGCGCTGGGTCTGCGTGTACACGGTCGCGGCGTTCGCGGTCGCGATCGTCACGAGCGCGCTGCGCCGGCCCGCGGTCTATGCGCCGGCGGTCGAGTTCGGCCATTTCCTGCTGCTGGCGACGATGGTCCCCGCCGTCGCCGTGCTCGCCGCGCGGCTGGCGCGGCTGCGCCAGCGCGCACGCCACCAGCGCAGCGAGCTGACGCAGACGCTGGCGCGCATGCGCGAGCAGACGACGCGCGACGAGCTGACCGGACTCATCAACCGCCGCCACATGGCCGAACTGATGGACCAGGAGCATCAGCGTTGCATCCGCTCGGGGCAGAGCTTCTGCCTCGCGATGCTCGACATCGACCGCTTCAAGCCCGTCAACGAGGCCCATGGCTACGCCGTCGGCGACGCCGTGCTGCGCGCCGTCGCCGACGAGGCGCAGCGCCAGGTGCGCGTGTGCGACACGCTCGCGCGCTGGGGCGGCGAGGAGTTCGTGCTCATGCTCTCGGACACGCGTGCCGCGCTCGCGCGCGGCGGCATCGAGCGGCTGCAGCAGCGCGTCGCCGCGCTGCGCATCCTGCACGGCGGCGTCGCGCTCGGGGTCTCGATCTCGGGCGGGCTGTCCGAGCATCACGCGGGCGAGACCGTCGCGCAGACGCTGGAGCGCGCCGAGCGCGCGCTCGGCGACGCCAAGGCCCTGGGCAGCGGCAAGGTCGTCGTCGCACCGTGACGCAGCGGCCGCCGGGGCACCTGCCGCTGACGCATGCGCTGCTGGCGCTGGCCGTCGTCGCCGTCTGGGGCACGAACTTCGTGATCTTCAAGATCGCGCTGGGCACGCTGCCGCCGCTGCTGCTGGCGGTGCTGCGCTTCGGCTTCGTGTTCCTGCCGGCGGCGCTGTTCGTGCGCCGCCCGGCCGTGCCCTGGCGCAAGCTGGCGGCCTACGGCGTGGCGATCGGCGCCGGCCAGTTCGGCCTGCTCTACCTGGCGGTGGATGGCCGCATCTCGCCCGGACTGGCGTCGCTCGTGATCCAGATGCAGGTGTTCTTCACGATCGGCCTGGCGATCGCGCTCCAGGGCGAGCGCGTGCGCGCCTACCAGTGGCTGGCGCTGCTGCTGGCGAGCGTGGGCATCGCGATCATCGCCGGCCACACCGACGCGACGACGACCCCGCTCGGCCTGGCGATGGTGCTCGGCGCGGCGCTGTGCTGGGCCGGCGGCAACCAGGTCTCGCGCTCGATGGGGCGCGTCGACATGCTGGCCACCGTCGTCTGGTCGAGCCTGTTCGCGCTGCCGCCGCTGCTGGCGCTAGCCCTGTTCGTCGACGGGCCGGTGCCCATCGCGCATGCGCTGGCCGCGGCCGGCCCCGGGATCTGGGCCGCGGTGCTGTGGCAAGCGGTGGGCAACAGCCTGTTCGGCTACGCCGTCTGGGCCTGGCTGCTGTCGCGCCACCCGGCCGCGACCGTGGTGCCGATGGCGCTGCTGGTGCCGGTGTTCGGCATGGGCGCGTCGGCGCTGCTGCTGGGCGAGGCGCTGCCGGCCTGGAAGATCGAGGCCGCCGCGCTGGTGCTGTCCGGCCTCGCATTGAACATCCTCTGGCCGCGTCTGCGGCGGCCGAGTTTCTGAACCCGAGGAGCGCCGGCGATGTGGATGCTGCTGCTGGAGATGTTGATCGCGCTCGGCCTGGCGGTGTTCATCGTCTGGTGGGTCGTGTTCGCGGGCCGGCGGCCGCGCGGCGAGGACGAGCCGCCGAAGTGAGCGGCTCCCGCGCCCCCATGCGCGGCCGCCCATCGGCGTGCGGCCTCAGCCGTCGCGGCGGTCGCGCGGCCTGTCCTGCAACCGCTCCCGCAACCCCCGCCGCGCCAGCTTCAGCGGCGTGCGGTGCTGCGTCCAGCCGCCCTGCCAGGGCGGCGTGAGCCAGGCCAGGCGGCGGCCCATCGCGACGGCGGCGCGGTACAGCGCAGGCCGCGTCGAGAGCCAGGCCCAGCCGCGCCACGCCAGCGCCTCCTTCCAGTCCTTCGCGCTGGCCTGGCCGGCCAGCGGCGCGTGGCCGGGCCGCGCATCGTGCCGGGCCGCCTGGCGCAGCTGGACCAGCAGGTCGGGGATCGGGATGCCGACCGGGCAGACCTCGCCGCAGGCGCCGCACAGGCTGCTCGCCGTCGGCAGGTCCTGCGTCGGCTCCAGGCCGAGCAGGTGCGGCGAGATGATGGCGCCGATCGGCCCCGGGTAGGTCGTGCCGTAGGCCAGGCCGCCGATGCGCGCATAGACCGGGCAATGGTTCATGCAGGCGCCGCAGCGTATGCATTGCAGCGTGGGCCTGAAATCGGCGTCGGCATAGGCCTGGCTGCGGCCGTTGTCGAGCAGCACCAAGTGCACCTGCCTGGGCCCGTCGAGCTCGCCCGCGCGGCGCGGGCCGGTGATGACGTTGAGATAGGTCGTCACCGCCTGCCCGGTCGCCGAGCGCGTCAGCAGCGCGTACAGCGGCAGCACCTGGTCCCAGCGTTCGAGGACCTTCTCGATGCCGGTGATCGCGATATGCACCTCGGGCACGGTCGTGCACATGCGGCCGTTGCCCTCGTTCTCGACCAGCACCAGCGAACCGGTCTCGGCGACCATGAAGTTGACGCCCGAGACGCCGATCGGGGCGTCGCGGAATTCGTTGCGCAGCACGCGGCGGCCGATCGCGATCAGCTCGTCGACGTCGTCGGTGACGGCCACGCCCGGGATGCGAGCGGCGAACAGCTCGGCGATCTGGCGCTTGGTCTTGTGGATCGCCGGCATGATGATGTGGCTCGGGCGCTCGCCGGCGAGCTGGACGATGTATTCGCCCATGTCCGATTCGAGGCAGTCGACGCCCTGCTCGGCCATGCGGTGGTTGAGCTCGATCTCCTCGCTCACCATCGACTTGCCCTTGATCATCCGTTGCGCGCCCTGCGCGCGCGCGATGGCGAGGAAGATCGCGTTCGCCTGCTCGGGCGTCGAGGCCCAGTGCACCTGGACGCCGAGCGACGTCAGTTTCGATTCGAGCTGCGTCAGCAGCTCGGGCAGTTTCGACAGGCTGTACTGGCGGATCGCGCGGCCGACGCCGCGCAGCGCCTCGAATTCGTCGACAGCGCCGAAATGCGCCGCACGCTTGGCCTGCAGGAAATCCATCGCGCTGCGGAAGCTGGCGCGCAGATGCGCGTCATCGACGGCCTCGGCGGTGCGCGCCTTGAACCGGCGCGGGTCGACGAAATGCAGGGTCGATTCGGTGGCGGCGTTCATGACGCGGCTCCGGCCAGGTCGTCGACGAGCACGATCACGAGCTCCTTCGGCCCATGCGCGCCGTAGGCCAGCACCTGCTGGATGTCGGCCGTCTTCGACGGGCCGGTGACGAGCAGCAGATTGGTCGGCATCGCGTCGGCCGGTGCCAGCGCCTGCATCGCCGCCGGCAGGCTGGCGTGGAGCCGGCTCGCGGCCAGCACCGCGATGTGCACCGGCGGCACGAGCGAGAGCGTGCGCGGCTCGCCGGGGCCGGGACGGATGAGCAGCGATCCGGTGTCGGCGACGCCGCCCAGCGTGCTCGTGACGCCGGCGTCGACGGCGTCGAAGAGTTCGGCCTTCCAGTCCTCGATCGCGCGCTCGTAGCGCCGCGGCTCGAGCCCGGCCAGCGCGAGGTCGAGCTGCGGCTGCAGCGGGCTGGCGGCGCCGAAGGCGACACGCCGGCAGCCGCGCGTGGCGAGCGCGCCGCGCAGCACCTGCGGCCAGTCGGCGGGCGTGGCGCGCAGCACC
>JAGWVB010000158.1 GCA_018971105.1 Burkholderiales bacterium | reverse complement strand
GCCGGGCTGAGCCGGCGCTGCCGCGGTGCGCCGCTCAGCTCCTCAGCCGCGGCGGCGGCGCGCGGCGCCGAGCGCCAGCAGCGCGGCGCCGACGAGGGCGATGCTGCCCGGCTCGGGGATCTGCGTCAGCGCGACCACGCCCGGGGTGCCGCTGACGCCGTCGAAGCCGTACAGCGGCGGCGGGCCCACCGGCACGCCGGCGGCGGATCGGTAGTACAGGCTGGCCTGGGTCTGGTTGGCGACGATGTCGAAGCCGAGCCCGAAATAGTCGTTGCCGGCGAGGGCGAGCGTGCTCAGCTCGGTGCCGATGATGCTGCTGCCGAAGGCGGTCACGGTGCCGGCGCCGTCGACGGCGAAGCTGCTGATGCTGACATCGCTGCTGAAGTTCAGCGTCTCGAGCGTCAGGCTCGGGTTGGCGGTATTCCAGAAATCGACCTGGGCCGAGACGACGCTGATCAGCGCACAGGACAGGCCATCGTTGTTGTACATGCCGGCGGCGAGCGAGACGCAGGAATTGGGCGCGTAGAGCTTGACGTTGCCGCTCCAGCCCAGGTTCGGGAAAGGCGCACCGTAGGTCGGATCCCAGACGCCGACGACGATCGCCGCCTGCGCGGGGACGAAGGCCGCCAGGCCGGCGGCGAGGATCAGGCCGCGCCAGGCGCCACGGATCTTGGAATTTGCGTTCAAGTCTGCCTCCATCAAGTGCGGCAGCCCGCAAGCAAGAATCAATCCGCGATTGAAGTCTCGAATGCAAGTGCTTGAATCGGAAAGAATTTCCGAATTCGCACGGACCCGGGGCCGAGCCTCGCCGCGCCCCGGTGTAAAGCAGGCTGACAGGCGCGCCGGTGCGGTGCGCCGACGCGCCCGGCCGGGGGCCGGCCTGCGCTGAGGCGCGGGCCGCCGGGCGCCGGCCGCTCACTCAGGCCGGACGCGCCGCCAGCTCGGCATCGCGCAGCGCGGCGCCGCCGCCGTAGCTGCCCTGGTGCGGCGCGTCGCCGCCGGCGCTGATGCGCACGGCGCAGTACTTGAACTCGGGGATCTTCGCGTAGGGATCCAGCGCCGCGTTCGTGAGGCGGTTGATCGCCGCCTCGTAGTAGCAGAACGGCACGAACACCGCGCCGCGCGGCGAGCCGTCGTCGGCGCGCGCGTACAGCGTGACGGCGCCGCGCCGCGAGGCGATCGTCACCAGCGCGCCCGGTCGCACGCCGATGGCCTCCAGATCGAGCGGGTGGATCAGCGCCACCGGATCGGGCTCGATCGCGTCGAGCATGGTCGCGCGCCGCGTCATGCTGCCGGTGTGCCAATGCTCGAGCTGGCGCCCGGTGATGAGCACGAGCGGGTAGTCGGCATCGGGGCGTTCGTCGGCCGGGATGATGTCGGCCGGCACGAAGCGCGCCTTGCCATCTTCGCGCGGGAAGCTGTCGGTGAAGACGACCGGCTCTCCCGGGTCGCCTTCCGCGCGGCACGGGTAGGTGACGGCGCCCTCGCGTTCGAGCCGCTCCCAGGTGATGCCGGCGATGCTCGGCATCGTGTGCCGCATCTCGTCGAAGACCTCGGCGACGCTGCCATAGCGCCAGTCCAGCCCGAGGCGACCGGCGATCTGCTCGATGATCCACAGGTCCTGGCGCGCGTCGCCCGGCGGCGGCACGGCCTGGCGACCCATCTGCACCAGCCGGTCGGTGTTGGTGAAGCTGCCGGTCTTCTCGGGAAAGGCGCTGGCCGGCAGCACGACATCGGCCAGGTAGGCGGTCTCGGTGAGGAAGATGTCCTGCACCACCAGGTGCTCGAGCGCGGCCAACGCCTTGCGCGCCTGGTTCGCGTCGGGGTCCGACATGGCCGGGTTCTCGCCCATCACGTACAGGCCGCGCACGTCGCCATGCTCGATGCCGTGCATCACCTCGACGACGGTGAGCCCGGGCTGCGGGTCGAGCGTGCCCGGCGCCAGCTTCCAGGCGCGCTCGAAGCGCGCGCGCACCTCGGGCTGGGCCACGAGTTGGTAGTCGGGCAGCATCATCGGGATCAGCCCGGCATCGGAAGCGCCCTGGACGTTGTTCTGGCCGCGCAGCGGATGCAGCCCGGTGCCGGGGCGGCCGATCTGGCCCGTCATCAGCGACAGCGCGATGAGGCAGCGCGCGTTGTCGGTGCCGTGCACATGCTGCGACACGCCCATGCCCCACAGGATCATCGAGGCCTTGGAGCGCGCGTACAGCCGCGCGACCTCGCGCAGCGTCTGCGCCGGGATGCCGCAGATCGGCGCCATCGCCTCGGGGCTGTAGCCCTCGACGTTGCGGCGCAGCTCGTCGTAGCCTATCGTGCGGCTGGCGATGAAGGCCTCGTCGACGAGCCCCTCGGTGACGATGACATGCATGAGCGCGTTCAGCATCGCGACATCGGTGTCGGGCTTGAACTGCAGGTAATGGCTGGCGATGCGGGCAAGGTCGGAGCGGCGCGGGTCGCAGACGATGAGCCGCGTGCCGCGGCGCACGGCGTTCTTGATCCAGGTCGCGGCGACCGGGTGGTTCACGGTCGGGTTGGCGCCGATCACGATCACGACCTCGGCGCGGCCGACGTCCATCACCGGGTTCGAGACCGCGCCCGAGCCGATGCCCTCGAGCAGCGCGACCACCGACGAGGCATGACACAGCCGCGTGCAATGGTCGACGTTGTTGCTGCCGAAGCCGGTGCGCACGAGCTTCTGGAACAGATAGGCTTCCTCGTTGCTGCCCTTGGCCGAGCCGAAGCCGGCGAGCGCCTTCGGCCCATGCGCGTCGCGGATGCGCGCCAGGCCGCCGCCGGCGAGTGCCAGCGCCTCCTCCCAGCTCGCCTCGCGGAAGACCTCCATCACGCGCTCGGGATCGATCGTGAAATCGCCGCTCTTGGGCACGCCGGCGCGGCGGATCAGCGGCGTTGTCAGGCGCTGCGGATGGTGCGCGTAGTCGAAGCCGTAGCGGCCCTTGACGCACAGCCGGCCATGGTTGGCGGGGCCGTCGCGGCCCTCGACGTAGACGATGCGGTCGTCCTTGACCTGGTAGGTGAGCTGGCAGCCGACGCCGCAGAACGGGCACACCGAATCGACCGCGCGATCGGGGACCGCGAGGGCCGCGTCGCGCGCCGGCATCAGCGCGCCGGTCGGGCAGGCCTGCACGCATTCGCCGCAGGCGACGCAGGTCGACGCGCCCATCGCGTCGTCCATGTCGAAGACGATCTTCGCGTGCTCGCCGCGCAGCGCCAGGCCGATCACGTCGTTGGCCTGCTCGTCGCGGCAGGCGCGCAGGCAGCGCGTGCACTGGATGCAGGCGTCGAGGTGGACGGCGATCGCCGGGTGCGTGAGATCGGCCGCGGGCTGCGCGCGCGGCGCGAAGCGGGGCTTGCCGAGGCCGAGCCGGATCGACCAGTCGTCGACCTCGTTGTGGCGCGTGTAGCCGGTCTGGGGCAGATCGGACTGCAGCAGCTCGAGCACCAGGCGCTGCGACTTCAGAGCCCGCTCGCTGTCGCTGCGCACCTTCATGCCCGGCGTCGGCCGGCGGCAGCACGAGGGCGCGAGCACGCGCTCGCCGGCGATCTCGACCATGCAGGCGCGGCAGTTGCCGGCCGTCTCGAGCCCGGGCTTGTAGCACAGGTGGGGGATCTCGACGCCGACGCGCTGCGCGACCTCGATCAGGGTTTCGCCGGCCGCCGCGCTGACGTCGACGCCGTTGAGTTCGAAAGCGATGGCGCCGTTCATGATCCGAGTTCCTGCGGGAAGTACTTGATGACGCAATCGACCGGGTTCGGCGCTGCCTGGCCGAGGCCGCAGATCGACGCGTCGCGCATCACCTGCGAGAGGTCGGCCAGCAGTTCCAGGTCCCATTGCGGCTGCTCGATCAGCTGCGCCACCTTGGCCGTGCCGTTGCGGCAGGGCGTGCATTGGCCGCAGGATTCGTGGCGGAAGAAGTTCATCATGTTGCGCGCCGCCGCGCGCGCGCTGTCCTGGTCCGAAAGCACGATCACGGCGGCCGAGCCGATGAAGCAGCCATGCGGCTGCAGGGTGTCGAAATCGAGCGGGATGTCGCCCATCGAGGCCGGCAGGATGCCGCCCGAGGCGCCGCCGGGCAGGTAGCCGTAGAAGGCGTGGCCGGGCAGCATGCCGCCGCAGTATTCGGCGATCAATTCGCGCACCGTGATCCCGGCCGGCGCGAGCTTGACGCCCGGATCGGCGACGCGGCCCGAGACCGAGAACGAGCGCAGCCCGTGGCGCCCATGCCGGCCCTGCTGCGCGAACCAGGCGCCGCCCCGCTCGAGCAGTTCGCGCACCCAGTACAGGGTCTCGAAATTGTGTTCCAGCGTCGGCCGGCCGAACAGCCCGACCTGGGCGACGTAGGGCGGGCGCAGCCGCGGCATGCCGCGCTTGCCTTCGATCGATTCGATCATCGCCGACTCCTCGCCGCAGATGTAGGCGCCGGCGCCGCGGCGCAGTTCGATGGTCGGCCGCGCGGCGTCGGGCCAGGCCGCCTGCAGCGCCGCGAGTTCGCGCGTCAGCAGTTCACGGCAGCCGTGGTACTCGTCGCGCAGGTAGACCCAGATGCCCTCGATGCCGACGGCCCAGGCCGCGATCAGCATGCCCTCGATGAAGCGGTGCGGGTCGCGCTCGAGCAGCACGCGGTCCTTGAAGGTGCCGGGCTCCCCCTCGTCGATGTTGACGGCCATCAGCCGCGGCGCCGCCTCGGCGCGCACGATGCGCCATTTGCGGCCGGTCGGAAAACCGGCGCCGCCGAGGCCGCGCAGCCCCGAATGCTCGAGCTCGGCGAGCACCGATTCGACCTCGCGCCGCCCGGCCAGGCAATCGCGCAGCAGCGCGTAGCCGCCCGCGCGTACATAGTCGTCGTAGCCCGGGGCCGGCGGCAGCGGCTGCGTCGTGCGCCCGGCGCGCACGGCGTCGACGACGGCAGCGGCGGCGGCCGGCGCCAGCGCATGCTGGCCGACGACGACGGCCGGCGCCTGCTCGCAGCGGCCGACGCAGGGCGCCGCGATCACCCGCACCGCGCGCCCGAGCAGCGCCGGCAGGCGCTCGAGCAGCGCCCGCGCGCCCGCGAGCTCGCACGACAGGCCGTCGCAGACGCGCACCGTCAGCGGCGCCGGCGCGTCCTGGTCCTCGCGCACGATGTCGAAGTGATGGTAGAAGGAAGCGACCTCGTAGACCTCGGTCTGCGCCAGCCGCATCTCCTCGGCCAGCGCCGCCAGGTGCGCGGTCGCCAGGCAGCCGTAGCGGTCCTGGATGCGATGCAGGTGCTCGATCAGCAGGTCGCGCCGGCGCGGCGCTTCGCCGAGCAGTTCGCGCACCTCGGCCAGCGCCACGGCGTCGACACGGCGGCCCTTGGGCGCCTCGCGCTTGCGCCGGCGCGTCGCGTCGGCGGCAATGGGGATCACTACACGATTCACGTTCGGGTCCATCCGTAGGCAGAATGCGGGGTCCAGTGCGGGCGCTCATCGGGTCCGACGAGTCCATTCGAGAACCCCATGGAGTTTGCACTCATTTTCGTCGCCGGGCTCTGGGCCGGTCTGCAAAACGCCCTCGCCGGCGGCGGCTCCTTCGTCACGCTGCCTGCGCTGATCCTGGCCGGGCTGTCGCCGCTGGCGGCCAACATCACCTCGACGGTGGCGCTGTTTCCGGGCCAGATGACCTCGGGCTGGGCCGGGCGGCGCCTCGTCAGCGGCGCCGCCGAACTGTCGTTCCGCGCCCTCTTCCTGCTCAGCATCGCCGGCGGCGCCGTCGGCGGCCTGCTGCTGCTGCACACGCCGTCCTCGGTCTTCGCGCGCCTCGTGCCCTGGCTCGTGCTGTTCGCGACCGGCGTCTTCGCCTGGGGCAGCTTCGCCCGCAAGCGCGAGGCCGCGACGGTGCAGCTCGGCGGCCGCGGCGCCGCGCTGGCGCAGTTCCTGATCGCCGTCTACGGCGGCTACTTCGGCGGCGGCATCGGCTTCCTGATGCTGGCCGCGCTGACGATGGCCGGCCTGCCGACGCGCAACGCGGGCGCGACGAAGAACGTGCTCGCCGGCGTGATGAACGCGTCGGCGGTCGCGCTCTTCGTGAGCTCGCCGCTGGTCGACTGGTGGGCCGCGCTGTTTCTGGGCGCCGGCGCGATGGCAGGCGGGCTCGCGGGGGCCTGGGCCCTGCACCGCGTCAACGAGCGCGCGTTGCGCATCGCCATCGTCGGCATCGGCATCGCGCTCACGATCGGGCTCTTCGCCAAGCCGATCTGAAGCTGAAGCGCGTGCCCGCTTGCGCGCGAGCAGGCGCCGGGGCATCGCGGCCGCAGACCCGGCGCGCGGCGGCCGGCGCGGGGCGGGTCATCGGCGCGCTGGATCAGGCGCTGCGCGGCGCCGTCGGGGCGTCCATGAAGGTCATCGAGGCCGCGATCACGGCCTCGGGCCGGTCGCGATGCGGGCTGTGGCCGCAACCCTCGAGTTCAAGGCAGCGCGTGCGCGGCACGCGGCGCGCGATGCCGCGGATCTGCTCCAAGGTCCCGTACTCGTCGTCCAGGCCCTGGATCGCCAGCAGCGGACAGTCGATGGCGCCGATCTCGGCCTCGATGGACCAGGCGCGGAACGCCGGCGCGAGCCAGATGCGGTTCCAGCCCCAGAAGGCCGAGTCGGGGTCGTCGTGGTAGCGCGCGAGCCGCTGCCGCAGAGCGGTCGTCTCGTAGGCGATGCGCGCCTGCTCGATGCTGGTCACCGAGAGCTCCTCGACGAGGATATGGGGCGCGAGGACGATCGCCCCGGCCAGCGGGTGCCGCGCCGCGTACAGCAGCGCGATGCTGCCGCCGTCGCTGTGGCCGAACAGGCGCAGGCGGTCGCGCGCGGCGTCGACGCCGAGCGCCGCCAGCAGCGCCGGCAGCACCTCGTGGGCCTGGCGGTGCATGAAGTCGGGCGCCCAGTGCTCGTCGGCCGCGCGCGCTGTCGAGCGGCCGTAGCCCGGGCGCGAATAGACGAGGCCGCGGCAGCCGGCGGCCGCGCACAGCCGCTGCGGGAAATCCTTCCACATCGCCACCGAACCCAGGCCCTCGTGCAGGAAGACGAGCAGCGGCGCCGCGGCGTCGGCGCTGCCGACCCAGGCATGTTCGATGCGGACGCGCCGGTCGCGCCACGTGATCTCGACGAAGGCCATGGTTCAGGACGCAGGCCGGGCCCGTTCGCGCAGCTTGAAGCGCTGGATCTTGCCGGTCGCGGTCTTGGGCAGGTCGGCGACGAATTCGATGGCGCGCGGGTACTTGTAGGGCGCGAGCCGGTCCTTGACGAAGGCCTTCAGTTCGGCCTCGGTGGCCGATGCGCCGCTCTTGAGCACGACATAGGCGCGCGTCTTGACCAGCCCCTCGGCGTCGTTGACGCCGATCACCGCCGCCTCGAGCACGGCCGGGTGCTGGATCAGCGTCGCCTCGACCTCGAACGGGCTGACCCAGATGCCGCTGACCTTGAGCATGTCGTCGCTGCGGCCGCTGTAGGTGTAGCTGCCGTCGTCGTTGCGCACGTACTTGTCGCCGGCCTTGGTCCAGCCGCCCTGGAAGGTGTCGCGCGTCTTCTCGCGGTTGCCCCAATACATCATCGCCGCCGAGGGGCCGTGGATGTAGAGGTCGCCGGGTTCGCCGTCGGGCACCTGGCGGCCGTCCTCGCCGCGCAGCTCGATCTCGTAGCCCGGCACCGGCCAGCCGGTGCTGCCGTAGCGCACGCGGTCGGGGCGGTTCGAGATGAAGACATGCAGCATCTCGGTCGAACCGATGCCGTCGACGATGTCGACGCCGTAATGGCGCTGGAAGCGCTCGCCGAGCTCGGCCGGCAGCGCCTCGCCCGCCGACGAGGCCAGGCGCAGCGCCACCGCGTCGCGCGCCGGCAGGGCCGGATGCGCGAGCATGCCGGCGTAGCCGGTCGGCGCACCGAAGAACACGGTCGGCCTGACGCCGCCGATGCCGCCCAGCCAGCGCTTGAAGGTCGCCTCGGGCGTCGGCCGCTCGGCCATGTAGAGGCTCGTCGCGCCGACGCTCATCGGGAACGTCAACCCGTTGCCCAGGCCGTAGGCGAAGAACAGCTTGGCGGCCGAGAAGCAGATGTCGGCCTCGGTCAGGCCGAGCACCGCCTTGCCGTAGAGCTCGGCCGTCCAGTAGGGGTTGGCCTGGGCATGGACGGCGCCCTTGGGGCGGCCGGTCGAACCCGAGGAATAGAGCCAGAAGCAGGGGTCGTCGGGCGAGGTCGCCGCCGGCCGCGCGAGCGGCGCATGGGCCTGCCAGAAGGCGTCGAATTCGACCTCCGAGGGATGCAGCGGCGCCGCCGGCCGCGAGACCACGACCTTGTGCACCTCGTGGTCCGACTTGACCATCGCCCCCGTCAGCGCCGGCAGCAGGGCGCCCGAGACGATGGCGGCCTGGGCGCGCGAATGCTCGAGCAGATAGGCGTAGTCGTCGGCCGTGAGCAGCGTGTTCACCGGCACCGGCACGACGCCGACATAGATCGCGCCGAGGAAGGCCACCGGCCAGTCGTTGCCGTCCTGCATCAGCAGCAGCACGCGCTCCTCGCGCTTGAGCCCGAGCCCGCGCAGCGCGGCGCCGAAGCGGCGCACGCGCTCGTCGAGCGCGCCGTAGCTCAGCGTGCCGAGGTCGTCGATGCAGGCCGCCTTGGCGGCGCGGCCGGCGTTGAGCGCGAGCAGATGCTGGGCGAAATTGAATTGCGGTCCGGGGGCCGGCGCAGGCAGTTCGGTGGTCATGTCGTCTCCAGGTGTCGGGGTCGTCGGGCGCTGCGCCGCGGGTGCCCGGCGGCGCCTTGCCCTTCGCACTTCGTTTTTCGCGCTTCGCTCGTCGGTCAGCGCGTGAATTCGATCGCGCCGGCCGGCAGCAGGTAGAGCACGAGGGCGCGGCCCCCGCTCACCGTCGGCCGGTGCGCGCTGCCCGGCGGGCAGACGAGCCAGCCCGCGGGCCGGCCGTCGAAGCGGGCGTCGGCGTCGATCGGCATCACGAGGTCGATCTCGCCGTTCGGGTGGCGGTGGTGCGGGCCGGCGATGTCTTGCATGTCGACGACATCGACCGAGAACCCGTGCAGGTCGTCGGCGGGCTTGAAGATGCGGCCGTAGCGGATGCCGCCGCCTTCGCGGTTGCACAGCCAGCCGGCGGCGACGCCGTCCTCGCAGCCCCGGCGGATGCGGGCGTAGGCCGGGCTGCCGGCACCATGCTCGGCGTTGAGCCAGGTGTCGAGCGCCGCATCGAGCGGCCGGCCGGCGATCGCGGCCGTCAGTTGCGCGATCTCGGCGCGGAATTCCTCTGGGGTCATGGCGAACCTCCGTTTGACGATCGGCCTTGCGGCGCGTCAGAAGATGAACTATTGTGCGTATGTCACGATAAAGTTGCAGACCGATAATGTCAAGCAATATATTGCATGGGGCCGGGTTTACGTTGGGGCGCGAGCCGGAGCCGGTGGCCGCCGCAGCGAGCCCTCGCGTCGAGGAGGCCAAGAACCCCTTCCTCGTCGCGCTGGGCGAGCGCGTGCGCGCGCTGCGCGCGCGCCGCGGCATGACGCGCAAGGCGGTGGCGCTGGCGGCCGAGGTCTCGGAACGCCACCTCGCGAATCTCGAATACGGCATCGGCAACGCCAGCATCCTCGTGCTGCTGCAGGTCGCCGGCGCGCTGCAATGCCCGCTGGCCGAGCTGATCGGCGACGTCACGACCTCGTCGCCCGACTGGCTGATGATCCGCGAGCTGCTCGAGCGCCGCGACGAGGCCACGCTGCGCCGCGTGCGCGCGGCGGTGGCCGAGATGCTCGGCACCGGCGCCCCCCATGCGGCGCAGAGCACGCGCATCGCGCTCGTCGGGCTGCGCGGCGCCGGCAAGTCGACGCTGGGCCAGATGCTGGCGCGCGACCTCGACTACCCCTTCGTCGAGCTGAGCCGCGAGATCGAGAAGTTCGCCGGCTGCGGCATCAGCGAGATCCAGAACCTCTACGGCCAGAACGCCTACCGCCGCTACGAGCGCCGCGCGCTCGAGGAGGCGATCCAGATCTATCCCGACGCCGTCATCGCCACGCCGGGCGGCATCGTCTCCGACCCGGCGACCTTCAACCTGCTGCTCGCCCACTGCACGACGGTGTGGCTGCAGGCTGATCCCGAGGACCACATGAAGCGCGTCACCGCCCAGGGCGACCTGCGGCCGATGGCCGCCAGCCGCGAGGCCATGGACGACCTGAAGGGCATCCTCGCTGGCCGCGCCGCCTTCTATTCGCGCGCCGAACTGCGGCTGGACACCAGCGCCGGCAATGTCGACGAGACCTTCGTCAAGCTGCGCAAGCTGGTCCGGCAGAAGCTGAATCTGCCGCTTTGACATGCAATAAATTGCTTTACTCTTGGAGATATAGGCAATATCATGCAGATCACGGACACCGTGAAAACGTCATATCTTGCCTAGCAGCCTGGAGCCTCCCATGACCACCGCCTCCCGCGTCGACTACCAGACCCACCCGTCCCAGTACCGCCACTGGAAGCTGAAGTTCGAAGGCCCGGTGGCGACGCTGGCGGCCGACTTCGACGAGAACGCCGGCCTGCGCC
>JAGWVB010000157.1 GCA_018971105.1 Burkholderiales bacterium | reverse complement strand
CTGAGCATGCGCGTCGTCGCGAACGGCATCGGCATCGAGATCGACGACCAGGGCCCGGCCGGCGCCGAGCCGCTGCTGCTCGTGATGGGGCTGGGCATGCAGCTCACGGCCTGGCCGCAGGACTTCGTGCAGAGGCTCGTCACGCGCGGTTTTCGCGTGCTGCGCATGGACAACCGCGATGCCGGGCTGAGCCAGGGCTTCGATGCGCTCGGCGTGCCCCATCTCGCCTGGGCCGCGATGCGCCACACCCTGCACCTGCCGCAGGTCGCGCCCTACGGCCTGGCCGACATGGCCGCCGACGCGGTCGGCGTGCTCGACGCGCTGGGCATCGAGCGCGCGCATCTGTGCGGCGCGTCGATGGGCGGCATGATCGCCCAGCATCTCGCGGCCAGCCATGCGCAGCGCATCCGCAGCCTGACGCTGATGATGACGACCAGCGGCGCGCGCCGCCTGCCGCAGGCCGCCTGGCCGGTGCAGCGGGCGCTGATGGCGCGGCCGCAGGGCCGGGGCACGGAGGCCATCGTCGACCACCTGGAGCGCCTGTACCGCCTCATCGGCAGCCCGGCGTTCCCGGCCGAGCGCGACGAGATGCGCGCGCGCATCCGCGCCCAGGTCGAACGCGCCTGGCGTCCGGCCGGCACGGTGCGCCAGCTCGTCGCCGTCGTCGCCGACGGCGACCGCACGCCGCTGCTGGAGCGCATCGCGGCGCCGACGCTGGTGATCCACGGCGAGGCCGACCCGCTGCTGCCGGTGGCCGCGGGCCACGACCTCGTGCGCCGCATCGCCGGCGCCACGGGCGACTTCATCGCCGGCATGGGCCACGACCTGCCGCGCCAGCTGCTCGAGCGCTACGCCGACGCCATCGCGGCGAACGCGCGACGGTAGCGCGCCGCGGCCGGCGGCGCCGCCGCCGCCCGGGCGCTAGTAATGCGGCGGCAGCTCGTGGCGCAGGCTGCGCGGCGTGGCCGTCGGCTGCACGGCTTCGCGCAGCGCCGCGACCTCGCGCTCGAGGCGGTCGATCTGCTGCTGCTGGCGCCAGATGACGTCGTTGAGCCGGTCGACGAGGTCCTCGGCGAAGCTGGCCTTGATCTCGAGCTCGGTCAGTCGCTCGTCGCTGGTTGGGGCTGGCGTCATCCCCGTATTGGAACCGAAGACAATCGCGGCCATGGAAACCGTGGCCGTGATCGACTTCGAGACCACCGGCATCTCGCCGGGGCAGGGCGCGCGC
This sequence comes from Burkholderiales bacterium, assembly GCA_018971105.1. Classification (GTDB taxonomy): domain Bacteria; phylum Pseudomonadota; class Gammaproteobacteria; order Burkholderiales; family Burkholderiaceae_C; genus Rubrivivax. The sequence continues at coordinate 9,331 of JAGWVB010000157.1, read as the reverse complement.
GCGACCGAAATCGCCGCCGTGTTGCTGCGCGACGGCCAGGTCGCCGGCAGCTACCAGAGCCTGATGAACGCCGGCGCCTGGATCCCGCCGTTCATCGAGTCGCTGACTGGCATCAGCAACGCCATGGTCGCCGCCGCGCCGCCGGCGCGCGCCGTGATGCGCGAGGTGATGGCCTTCACGCGCGGCTGCCCGATGGTGGCGCACAACGCCTCGTTCGACCGCTCGTTCTGGGTCGCCGAGGCCGCCGCCGCCGGCTGCGAGAGCGACCCGGCGCACCGCTTCGCCTGCACGATGCTACTGGCGCGGCGCCTCTATCCCGAGGCGCCGAACCACAAGCTGGGATCGCTGGCGGCGCTGCACCGGCTGCCCGACAACGGCCGCGCCCACCGCGCGCTGGCCGACGCGATGACGGCTGCGCAGTTGTGGCTGCGGCTGCAACGCGACCTGCAGGACCGCTGCGCGTCCGGCGGCGCGCCGTTGACGCACGAGGCGATGTGCGAGCTGCAGCGCACGCCGCGCGGCGGCATCGAGCGCTGGCTGCGGGGGCGCGCGGACCGTCGGAAGGAGGCCGCATGAAAGTCCTGATCGGCACGACGCCGGCTCCGCCGCCGGCTCCGCCGCCGGCGGCGAGTCCCTGGCGCCTGTGCGTGGCACCCATGTTGGACTGGACCGACCGCCACTGCCGCGTCCTGCACCGCTTGATCACGCGCCGCGCCCGGCTCTACACCGAGATGGTGACGACCGGCGCGCTGCTGCATGGCGACGTGCCGCGCCATCTCGACTACAGCGCCGCCGAGCATCCGCTGGCGCTGCAGCTCGGCGGCAGCGAGCCGGCCGACCTCGCGCGCTGCGCCAAGCTGGCGCAGGACTGGGGCTACGACGAGGTGAACCTGAATTGCGGCTGCCCGAGCGAGCGCGTGCAGCGCGGCGCCTTCGGCGCCTGCCTGATGGCCGAGCCGGCGCTCGTCGCCGATTGCGTCAAGGCGATGCGCGACGCGGTGGCGCTGCCGGTGACGGTCAAGCACCGCATCGGCATCGACCGCGTCGAGAGCTACGACTTCGTGCGCGACTTCGTCGGCACCGTCGCGCTGCGCGGCGGCTGCGAGGTCTTCATCGTCCACGCCCGCAACGCCTGGCTGCAGGGCCTGAGCCCGAAGGAGAACCGCGAGGTGCCGCCGCTGCGGCATGAACTCGTGCACCGGCTGGCGCTCGATTTCCCGGCGCTGACCTTCGTCGTCAACGGCGGCATCGTCGGCGACGCTGCGATCGGCGCGCAGCTCGAACAGGTGGACGGCGTGATGATCGGCCGCCCCGCATACCACGAGCCCTGGTCGATGGCGAACTGGGATGCGCTCCACTGCGGCGACGCGCCGGCTGCGCGCGACCGCGATGCGGTTGAGGACGCCTACGTCGACTACATGGCAGGCCTGCAGGCCGCGGGCGTGCCCTGGGGGCACGCGTCGCGGCATATGCTCGGGCTGCGCAACGGGCTGCCCGGTGCGCGGCACTGGCGCCGCGTCTGGTGCGACCCGGCCCTGAAATCGGGGTCGCCGCGCGCGGCGCAGAAACTGGCGCGCGCGGCGGCGCTGCGCGCATCGAGGCAACCGGCACTGGAGGCACTGGAATGAGCGCAGAACCCTTGCTGGGCATCATCGGCGGCAGCGGCCTGTACGACCTGCCGGGGCTGACCGAGACGCGCTGGCAGCGCGTAGAGACGCCCTGGGGCGAGCCGTCCGACGAGATCTTCCTCGGCACGCTCGGCAGCGCGCGGCTCGCGTTCCTGCCGCGCCATGGCCGCGGCCACCGCGTGCCGCCGTCCGAGGTCAATTACCGCGCCAACATCGCCGCGCTCAAGCATCTGGGCGCCACCGACGTGCTCTCGCTGTCGGCCGTCGGCGGTCTGCGCGCCGACCTGCCGCCGGGCACCTTCGTCGTCGTCGACCAGTTCATCGACCGCACCTACGCGCGCGCGAAGAGCTTCTTCGGCACCGGGCTCGTCGCCCATGTCTCGATGGCGCACCCGGTCTGCCCGCGCCTGGGCGACCATGTGCAGGCGGCACTGGCGCAACAGGGCGTGCCGCAGGTGCGCGGCGGCACCTACCTCGTGATGGAAGGGCCGCAGTTCTCGACGCTGGCCGAATCGCAGCTCTACCGCTCGTGGAACGCCAGCGTGATCGGCATGACCAACATGCCCGAGGCCAAGCTCGCGCGCGAGGCCGAGCTCTGCTATGCCTCGGTGGCGATGGTCACCGACTTCGATTGCTGGCATCCGCAGCATGACGCGGTGACGGTCGATTCGATCATTCGCGTGCTGCTGGCGAATGCCGACGCGGCGCGCACGCTCGTCGCCGGGCTCGCGGGGACGATCGCCGCCGACCCCGCGGCGCCGAGCTGCCATTGCCGGCGCGCGCTCGAGCATGCGCTGATCACCGCGCCTGACGCGCGCGACCCGGCGCTCGTCGAGCGGCTGCGTTTCGTCGCCGCGCGCGTGCTGGGCGGGTGAGGGCCGGCGCATGAAGGTCGGCGGCCAGCCGATGCGCACGCTGTGGCCGGCGCCGCAGCGCGATGCGCTGATGGTGATCGACCAGCGCGCGCTGCCGCACGCGCTGCGCATCGAACGACTCGAAAGTGCCGAGGCGGTCGAGGTCGCGATCCGCGAGATGTGGGTGCGCGGTGCACCGCTGATCGGCGCCACCGCGGCCTATGGCATCGCGCTGCAGATGAACCGCGACGCCGGCGATGCGTCGCTGGATGCCGCTGCGAAGTGGCTGGCGCGCGCGCGGCCCACGGCCGTCAACCTGGCCTGGGCGCTGCGGCGCATGACCGAGGCGCTGCGGCCGGTCGCCGTCGCCGATCGGGCGCGCGTCGCCTGGGACCTTGCCGACGCCATCGCCGAGGCCGATGTCGAGACCAATGCGGCGATCGGCCGCCATGGCCTGGCGCTGCTGCAGGCCATCGCGCAGCGCAAGCCGGGCGCGCCGGTGCAGGTGCTGACGCATTGCAACGCCGGCTGGCTCGCCACCGTCGACTGGGGCACGGCGACGGCGCCGATCTACCAGGCGCAGGCGGCCGGCATCGACGTCCATGTCTGGGTCGACGAGACGCGGCCGCGCAACCAGGGCGCGAGCCTGACGGCCTGGGAACTCGGCCAGGCCGGCGTCGCGCACACGCTGATCGCCGACAACGCCGGCGGCCATCTGATGCAACGCGGCGAGGTCGACATCGTCATCGTCGGCTGCGACCGCGTGAGCGCGCGCGGCGATGTCTGCAACAAGATCGGCACCTACCTGAAGGCCCTCGCCGCGCAGGACAACGGCGTGCCGTTCTACGTCGCGATGCCGATCTCGACGCTGGACCCGGCGCTGGACGACGGCGCGGCGATCCCGATCGAGGAGCGCGGCGCACGCGAGGTCACGCATATCGCCGGCGTCGACGCCGCCGGTGCGCTCGTCGAGGTGCGGCTGACGCCCGAGGGCACGGCGGCGGCGAATCCGGCCTTCGACGTCACGCCGGCGCGGTTCATCACGGGGCTCATCACCGAGCGCGGCCTCGTCAACGCCGAGGCCGGCGCGTTGCGCCGTCTGATCGAGCAAGCGCCATGAACGAGGACGAGATCCGCGCCGCCATCGTCGCCGCCGTGCAGCGCCTCGATGCGCTGGGCATGAACCGCGGCAGCACCGGCAATTGCAGCCACCGCCTCGGTGCCGGGATGCTGATCACGCCGACCGGCATGGGCGCCGACGAATTGCGGCCCCGGGACCTCGTCTGGGTCGGCTGGGACGGCAGCCTGCGCGGCGATTGGGAGCCTTCGAGCGAATGGCATTTCCATCAGGCGGCCTATGTCGCGCGGGCCGATCTGCAAGCGGTCGTCCACACCCATTCGATCCATGCGACGGCGCTGGCCTGTCTGCGCCGCGGCCTTCCTTCGTTCCACTACATGGTGGCCGTGGCCGGCGGCGACGACGTGCCCTGCGTGCCCTATCACCTGTTCGGCACCGAGGCGCTGTCGCAGGCCGTCGCCGGCGCGCTGCGCGAGCGCGATGCCTGCCTGCTCGCCAACCATGGCCTCGTCGCCGCCGGGCCGACGCTGGCCCGGGCGCTGAAGGTCGGGCAGGAGATCGAAGCGCTGTGCGAGGTCTATCTGCGGGCGCTCGCCGTCGGCGAGCCGGCGCTGCTGTCGGCGGCCGAGATGGTGCAGGTGAAGGAGCGCTTTGCCCGCTACGGCAGGGCAAGACGCGCCGATTGATGCCGACGCGGCGCCAGGCGCCTATGCCCGCGCGCGCGAGGGCCAGGTCGCCAGCACCAGCCCGGCCAGCGCGAGCGCGAACGCGACGCCATGCGCTGCGCCGAAGGGCTCGCCCAGCACGAGCACGCCGACGAGCGCCGCGCTCACCGGCAGCAGCACGGTGTAGATGCCGGCGCGCGACGACGGCACCTGGCGCAGCCCGCGCATCCACAGCCATACCGACGCCATGCTCGCGGCCAGCGCGTAGAAGACGAGCAGCCCCCAGTTCGAGGCCGCCACGCCCGACCAGTCGAAATCGCGTGCCTGCCACAGCCCGAATGGCGTCACCAGCACCAGCCCCCAGAGGTTGATGAAGGCGCTGATGCGGGGCGGCGAGACGCGCCCCGTGAGCCGCTTGCCGATGACCACATAGGCCGATTCGCAGAACACCGCGCCGAGCAGCAGCACGTAGCCCAGCGGCGACGGCGCCGCCGGATCGGCCGCCGCGGCAGCCGCGCCCGGATGCCGGGCCAGCGCCAGCAGCGCGATGCCGAGCGCCGCGCAGGCGATCGCCAGCTGCACGCGCGGCAGGATGCGCTCGCCCAGGAACAGCCGCGACATCAGCGCGACGGCGGCCGGTATCGCCGCCATCACGACGCCGGCGGCCAGCGCCGAGCTCAGCGCCACGCCGTAGAGCATGCAGATGCTGAACAGGAAGTTGCCGAGGAAGCTCTCCCAGAACAGCAGCCGCCGGTCGGCGCGCGTGAGCGCGGCGTCGCCCTCGCGGCGGCGCAGCCACGGCACCATCGCGACGGCGGCGATGCCGAAGCGCAGCCAGGCCAGCAGCAGCACCGGGAAGGCCGCGACGAGCAGCTTGGACAGCCCGACATAGCAGCCGACCAGCGTCATGCTGGCGGCCAGGCTGAGATAGGCGGTCCAGGGCGGCTTCAGAACCGGTACGTCCCGCCGACGGTCAGCATGGGCCCGACGGCGCCGTCCTGGTGGAAGGCCGGGTTGTAGGGTGCGCCGCCCTGCTGCGCGCCGTTGCCGGCCGAGCCGAAGGTCTGCAGGTCGCGCGGCGCGCGCCGGTTCAGCAGGTTGGTGACGCCGGCGTGCAGCTGCAGCTTCTTGTTCACGTCGTAGCGGCCGACGAGGTTGAGTTCGGTGAACGAGGGGATGTGGCAGAACTGCGCCGGCGGCGCCGTGGTCGGAAACTCGGACGCGAGCGCGGTCGCGCAGTCGGCGATGCCGTAGCTCGGGTCGGTGACCGAGAAGCCCGAGATGTAGTTGACCGTCGCCGCCAGCTCCACCGGGCCGCGGTCCCAGGTCAGCGTGAAGGCGGCGCGCGTGCGCGGCGTGCCGGTGTCGGTGCTGACGAAGGCCGGGCCATGGGTGCCGGCCAGGTGGTAGGTCACGCCCTGGGCCGTGAGGTCGTACTGCGTCATGTACGAGGTCTGCAGCTCGGCCTGGAGCTTGCCGGCGTCGCCCAGGCCGTAGCGCGCGCGCAGGTTGACGTCGACGCCCGAGGTCGTCGTCGTGTTGGCGTTGATGAAGGGGTAGGTGTCGTACAGCACGTTGCCGCCGGCGTCGCGGTAGATCACGGTGCCCAGTGCGGCGGCGTTGTCGAGGCCGACCTGGCCGAGCTGGCCGACCGAGATGATCTGGTCGCGGATCGTGATGTGGTAATAGTCCAGCGTGCCGCTGTAGGTGCTGTTGGGCTCGACGATGAGGCCGAGCGTGAACGACTTCGATTTCTCGGGGTTCAGGTGCTTGGACGAGAGCTGGAGCTCCTGCAGCGAGATGTTGCAGGGATTGCTGGTGTAGCCCGGGGGCAGGTTCCCCGTCGGCGTGCCGCCGGGGCAGTACAGCGGATCCTGCATATTGCCGACGAAGCCCGAGGTCGAACCCGCATTGCCGATCTCGGCCGGGTTCGGGGCCCGGAAGCCGGCGCTGTAGGTGCCGCGCAGCGTGAACTCGCGCAGCGGCGAGAACTTGAAGCCGACCTTGGGCGTGACCGAACTGCCGTAGGTGTCGTAATGGTCGACGCGCGCCGCGGCGTCGATCTCGAGCGACTTCACGACCGGCGCGTCGAGTTCGAGGTAGGCGGCGCTCACGGTCTGCTTGCCGACCGCGAACGAGTAGATGCCGCTGGCCTGGGCGCCGTTGATGAAGGTGGTCGGAAACACCTCGTGCAGCGAGCGCCGCGTCAGCTCGGCGCCGGCGCCGAGCTGCATCATGCCGCCCGGCAGCTGCACCAGGTCATGCGATCCGCGCAGGCTCAGGAACGAGAGTTCGTTGGTCGAGGTCGACGCAGCCGCGGGCGCGATGCCGCTGAGCACCGAGGCGCTGTTGCTGCCGCCGACGATATAGCTGCCGTTGTCGAGCGCGCTCTGCAGGTTCGGGAAATCGATGTAGTTGAAGAGCTCGATCTTCGTCGCCACGCGCGTGTAGCCGGCCGCCGCATTCACGTCCCAGTCGCCCAGCGTGCCGGCGAGTTCGGCCACGAGGCGGGTCGAATTCGAGGTCACCTTCTGCGTCAGCGGACCGAGGTCGGGGAAATCGTAGACCAGCGGCGTCGCCGCGCCCGTCGAATTGCCGGGATAGTTGGCCGGCACCGTGATGACGAAGGGGAACTGGTTCGCGAACGCCGGCGTCGGGCCGATGCCGGGGCCGAACTGGAACAGGTTGACGCCGCCGCCGTTGGCGCCGCTGCCGACGCCGGTGGCGAAGGCGTTGTTGTAGTTGCCGACCTCCTTGGCCTGGCTGTTGAGCAGCGAGGCCTGGACGTTCGCCTGCCAGCTGTTGCCGAGGTTGCGCGTGTAGCGGCCCAGCAGGTCGAGGTTGCTCGTCTCGGGCTGGATCGTGATGTACGGATTGGCGTAGCCGCACTGGTCGGCGGCCGCCGCGGCGGCGGTGCAGCCGGGGTAGTAGTAGATCGGGTTGCCGCTGGTGTCGGTGAGGTAGCCGCTGCCGCTGCCGGCGCCGCTGGAGGCGCCCGATGCCGCACCCGACTGGGTCCCCTGGGCCAGGTTGACACCGCCCCAGGGCGTCCAGTCGGTGACGGCGAGATAGGGCCGGTCCTTGAGCCGGATCGCGTCCTGGTGCCGCGCCTCGAAGGTGATGTAGGCGTTCTGGCCGTCGGCGCCGAGGTCGCCCCAGCCGGTTGCGAAGCTGAAATGCGCCGTCTTGCCGTCGCGCCGGGCGCTCGAACCGACCTCGGCGCCGAGCGTGGTCCGGTTGATCGTCTTCTTCAGGATCACGTTGACGACGCCGGCCATCGCATCCGATCCGTAGACCGCCGAGGCGCCGTCCTTGAGCACCTCGACGCGCTCGATCGCGTCGAGCGGGATCGCGGAGATGTCGACGAAATCGCGCTCGCCGTCGTCGGGCATCGGGTACGAGGCCATGCGGTGGCCGTCGATCAGCACCAGCGTCGCGCCCACCGTGAGGCCGCGCAGCGCGATGCCGCTGCCGCCGGCGGCGAAGGCGCCCGGCGAGGCCTGCGACAGCGAGCCCATGTTGTTGGCCGTGATCTGGTGCAGCACGTCGGCCAGGTTCGTGTAGCCCGAATCCTTCAACTGGGCCGCGCTCAGCGTCTGCACCGGGCTCGGCGTCTCGGCGTCGGCGCGGCGCAGGTTCGATCCGGTGACGACGATGCGCTGGTCGGGCGCCGCATCCTGGGCGAATACCGCGCCATGGATGCAGGGCAGCAAGGCCGCCACCGTGAGGCCGGGCCATTTCAGCTTGTATCGACGCATGCGGGTCTCCTGGGGGTTGTCGTTGTCGGGGCGGCTGCGGTTTCAGTCGGGGTCGATGCGCAGCCAGGTGGTCTTCAGTTCGGTGTATTTGTCGAGCGCGTGGAGCGATTTGTCGCGGCCGTTGCCGCTTTGCTTGTAACCGCCGAACGGGACGGTGATGTCGTCCTCGTCGTACTGGTTCACATGCACGGTGCCGGCACGCAAGGCGCGTGCCACGCGGTGCGCGCGCGACAGCGCATCGGTCCAGACACTCGCCTGGAGCCCGTAGGGGCTGTCGTTGGCGACGGCGATCGCCTCGGCTTCGGTGGCGAAGCGCAGCAGCGCGAGCACGGGGCCGAAGATCTCCTGGCGCGCGATCGACATGCCCGGCGCGACGCCGTCGAACAGCGTCGGCTCGACGTAATGGCCGCCGCTGGCCTCGCGCGCGCGGCGTCCGCCGACGACACAGCGCGCCCCCTCGGCGCGGCCGGCCTCGATATGGCCGAGCACCGATAGCAATTGCGTCGCGTCGACGATCGCGCCCATCACCGTGCCCGCATCCAGCGGGTCGCCCGGCTGGTAGCGCGGCGCCAGCGCCGCGACGGCGGCGGCGAATTCATCGGCGACGCGCTCGTGCACGATGGCGCGCGACGGCGCATTGCAGCTCTCGCCCTGGTTGAACCAGATGCTGGCGGCGATGGTCTGCGCGGCGCGGCCGATGTCGGCGCAGTCGTCGAAGACGACGAAGGCCGATTTGCCGCCGAGTTCGTTGTACACGCGCTTGAGATTGGACCGTCCCGCGTATTCGAGCATCCGCCTTCCGACTCGGGTGCTGCCGGTGAAGCCGATGGCGTCGACATCGCCGTGCAGCGCCAGCGCCTCGCCCGCCTCGTGGCCGTAGCCGGTGACGACGTTGAACACGCCCGGCGGCAGCCCGGCCGCGAGCGCGATCTCGGCCAGGCGCAGCGCCGTCAGCGGGCTCTTCTCGCTCGGCTTGAGGACGAGCGAATTGCCGGCCGCGAGCGCCGGGCCCAGCTTCCAGGCCGCCATCAGCATCGGGTAGTTCCAGGGCACGATGGCGCCGACGACGCCGACCGGCTCGCGCGTGATCAGCGCCAGCGCCCGCTCGCCGGTGGGCGCGATCTCGCCGTAGACCTTGTCGACGGCCTCGGCGTACCAGGCGATGCAGCGCGCCGTCGCCGGCACGTCGACGCCGAGCGCATCGGCGATCGGCTTGCCCATGTCCAGCGTCTCGAGCAGCGCCAGTTCCTCGCGCGCGGCGACGATGCCCTCGGCGAAGCGCAGCAGCACCTTCTTGCGCTGCGCCGGCGTCTGGCCGCACCAGACGCGGGCATCGAAGGTCCGGCGC
>JAGWVB010000156.1 GCA_018971105.1 Burkholderiales bacterium | reverse complement strand
CGGCGCCAGCGCTGGCGCTGGCGCCGCGGGCCGCGCCGCTGAAGGCCGTGACGGCGTTCCAGGGCACCTGGATGCGCCTGCGCGCCGAGCAGCGCCTGCGCCAGGCCGGGGCCGGGGTGCCGGCCGGCGCCGGGCCGCTGAACTCGGCGCAGCTGGTGAGCCGCGCGCTGCAGGCGATGCGCGAGCTGTCGCCGCCCTACCTCGACGCCTTCATCGCGCACATCGACACCCTGCTCTGGCTCGAACAGTGCGCCGACGCCGCCCGGCCCGCGGCGCCGCGCCCGCTCGCGCCGGCGCACGCCTCGAGGGCCTTCAATCCGCGGCGGGGTGCGCGCGCAGGAAGGTGACGACGGCGCGGGCTATCAAGTCCCCCTGCTCGGGCAGCAGGGCATGCCCGGCCTGCGGCACCGGCACCAGCGTCACGCGAGCGCCGTAGTTCGCCTTCAGCAACTCGCCTGCATCCCGGGGCGGCGCGACGACGTCCTCCTCGCCCTGCAGCACCAGCATCGGTCCGACGCCGCCGGCGTCGAAGTCCTGGTTGTGCGCGGCCCTGGCGGCCCGCACCTGGCCGATGGCGCCCCAGCTGCTCCAGCCGTGCCGCCAGGCGTCGGGAACGGCGTGGCCCGCGGCAAAGAACACCCTGGACACGGCGCCGCCGCGCAGCGCCCAGGGCAGGAATCCCAGCGTCGACAGCCGCAACGAGCGCGCGACATCGGCCGGCATCGCGTCGGTCTTGTCGCCCGCCGCGATCAGCACCAGTGCCGCGGTCTGCTGCGGGTAGAGGGTGGCGAAGGTTCGCGCCACCCGGTTGCCGAAGGCGTGACCGATCAGGTGCACGCGCGCCGTGGTGGGGAGGCCGGCGTCGGCGATCGCGGCGTGTATATCCCCGGCGAGGTCGCTCAGCCGGTAATTGGAGAAGCCGCCGCCCGCCCAGGTCCGGATGCCGCGGGATTCGACGGCAATGCTGCGGTAGCCGGCCTGCGCCAGGGCCCGGCGCAGGGCGTTGAAATCACTCACCGGTCGGCCCAGGCTGGCCACCAGCACGACGGTTTCGGTGCGCGCCGTCGGCGCTGGCGGGTCCAGCAGGTAATAGGTCACCGGCGGCTGGCCGGGCACGGTGTGGCGCTCGCCCACGGCGGGTCGCGCATCGTCCGCCAGGGCGTGGCTCGCGATCCACAGCAGCGCCGCGGCCGACGCGAGCAGGATCAGCGCGAGCGCATGGCGCCTCAGTGGGCGTGGACGGGGAGCTGACATGCGATGTCCTTTCATGGCGCTGCGGCGCGGCGCCGGAGGGCCGCATCGCTACGCAGGCGGGGGCGTTCAGCGGCGGCGGCGGCCCGCCCGCCGCCGCGGGCCGGCTGCGAACCGCGGCGGTCTCGGCCTGCGACGCGACCGCTGCGCGCGGGATCTCTCAGGTCATCACCAGGGCCAGCGCGGTGGCGATCAGCGCCGGCTTGGCCTCGCCGTCGATCTCGACCGTGTTCTCGGTCGTCAGCAGCCAGCGGCCATCGCCCTTGTCCTCGACGGCGACGAGCTTGACCCGGTTGCGGACCCTTTGGCCGGCGCGCACCGGGGCCAGGAAGCGCACCTTGTCGAGCCCGTAGTTGAGGAACTGGCGCGCCTCGATGCGCGCGATCAGTACCTCGGCACCGGTCGGCGCCAGCAGCGACAGCGTCAGGTAGCCATGCGCGATCGGGGCCCGGTACGGGCTTTCGCGCGTGGCGCGCTCGACATCGACATGGATCCATTGATCGTCGCCGGTGCAATGGGCGAACTCGTCGATGCGGGCCTGGTCGACCTGGATCCAGGTCGAAACGCCGATCTCCTGCCCCACGCGTGGGGCCAGTTCCGCGATGCTCGCGCGCGCTGGGTTCATGAGGCACTCCGGGGGTCGGCGTTCGACCGGCTTGGGGATGGCCGGAATATCGCCCGGCGCACGCGCGCCGTAAAGGGCGGGTGCGGCCAATCTGCGCATCGAAACGGTCAACGTCGATCCGCGAGCCGGATCGGCGCTGCGCGGGCGGCCGATCGCCGTGGGCTTGTCCGGATATCCCATCGGCCATCGACCGAGCAAGATGGCGCCCCGATGGAGCCCACCGCCACCGCCTCGACGACGCGCCCGCCGCGACCGGCGCAGCCGCCCGCGCGCTTGCGCCAGCAGGGACTCATGCCTGCGGATGGCATCGCCCGATTGCCGGCGAACATCCACGAGAAATGCTACCCGCCGCTCAAGATCGCGACCCTGGTCGGGACGCTGGGGCGATACGGCATCGCGCCGGCGGCGGCGCTGGCGGGCACGAACCTGAGCGCCGAACAGATCGGCAAGGCCGAGACGCGCAGCTCGATCGAGCAATTGCTGACCGTCGGCCGCAACGCGCTCCGGCTCTGCGACCGGCCGGGACTGGGCCTGGAGGTCGGCTTGCAGCTGCATGCGTCGGCCTACGGCCTGTACGGCTACGCGCTGCTGTGCGCCGAGACCTTGCGCCACGCCTTCGACCTGGCGGTGCGCTATCACGGCCTGGCCACGCCCGTGATGGCCTGCGACTGGTCGCAGCAGGGCGATCGCATCGTCTGGACCTACGCCCCCTGCGCGCGCGCGCCGGACCCGGCGCCCCGGGCCTGGTCCGCGCGCGAGCACCAGTTCTTCCTCGACATGCAATTCGCGCTCCACGTCACGATGACGAAGGACGCGATGGGCCCCTGGTGCGCGCCCGCGCTCGCGCGTTACTCGACGCCCCAGCCCGCGCACGCCGAAGCGATAGCCGAGGCCCTGGGCTGCGGCGTGCTGTTCGACCAGCCGCGCAACGAACTGCATTACCCGGCGCGCTGGCTCGATCGCTCGTCGCATCTGGCCAACCCGATCACGGCGGCACAGATGTCCGGCACCTGTGCGCGGCTGCTGGAGGAATTCAAATGGCAGTCCGGGCTGGCGCGCCGCGTCGTCGACGAACTCACGCGCACGCCGGGTCGCTTTCCGGAGCTCGACAGCGTCGCGGCCGCGCTGTGCATCTCGGCGCGGACGCTGCGGCGCAAGCTCGAGGCGGAGGGCACCTCCTACAGCGGGCTGCTGGCCCATGTGCGGCATGCGCTGGCCGTCGATTACCTGAGCTCCACGCTGCTCAGCATCGACGACGTGGCCGCGGCGCTGCAGTTCAGCGACACCGCCAGTTTCCGCCATGCGTTCAAGCGCTGGAGCGGCAGGACGCCGAATGAATTCCGGGACCGTGGCCGTTTCGATGCTCAACGCGTCCGCGCCGATCATTTACGCGCCGGCGCCTCCGGACGATAGTTCCGGGCACGGCGGCGCCCGCACGGGGCGCCCGGGGCATCGACGATCGAAGGAGACGAGGATGAGCGCCAGGCATTGGGTGAAGTCGTACGGATCCATTCCGCCCGAGATCGATCCCGACCGCTGGAGCAGCGTCACCGCGATGCTCGACCAGGCGATGCTGCGCTGGGCCGACCGGGTGGCGTTCCACGCCTGCGGCCAGACCTTGAGCTATGCGCAGGTGGACCGGCTCTCGGCCGCCTTCTGCGCCTATCTGCAGCACCGGCTCGGCATCGAGAAGGGCGACCGCGTGGCCGTGATGATGCCCAACCTCGCGGCCTTCCCGATCGCCTTGCTGGGCATCATCCGCGCCGGCGCGGTGCAGGTGAACGTCAATCCGCAGTACACGCCGCGCGAACTCGCGCACCAGCTCCAGGATGCGGGCTGCCGCACCGTCGTCGTCTACGCCGGCGCCACGCCCACGCTGGCCGAGGTCCTGGACGCGACGGGCGTGGACTCGGTCATCACGGTCGGCCCCGCCGATGGCCTGGCCCGGCCCCTGCCCGGCCCGGCGGTGGATGCGCGCCTGCACGCCGCCGTCCCCTTCACCCAGGCCCTGGCCGAGGGCGCCGGACTCGCGCGCCGGCCGGTGGCGATCGACGGCGCCGACACGCTGTTCCTGCAATACACCGGCGGCACGACCGGGCTGTCCAAGGGCGCGGTGCTGTCGCATCGCAACCTGGTGGCCAATACCGAGCAGTACAAGGTCATGATGCCCGAGGCGGTGCGGCCGGGGCAGGAGGTGGTGATCACCGCGATCCCGCTTTATCACATCTTCGCGCTGATGGTGAACTTCGTCGGCTACTTCTCCGTCGGCGCCGAGAACTGGCTCGTCGCCAATCCGCGCGACATGGATGCCTTCATCGCCACCATCAAGGCCGCGCGGCCGACCGTCTTCGTCGGCGTGAACACGCTCTACAACGGCCTGACGATGCACCCGGGCCTGAAGGAGGTGGACTGGTCGCGCCTGCGCCTGGCCGGCGGCGGCGGCGCGGCCGTGCTGCAGGCCACCTCCGAGCGCTGGAAGGCCGTCACCGGCCAGTTCATCCGCGAGGGCTACGGCCTGTCGGAAACCTCGCCGGTGGTCTCGTTCAATCCGGCCTTCATCGACGCCTTCAGCGGCACGACGGGCTTGCCGGTGCCCTCGACCGACATCCGGCTGATCGACGACGACGGCCACGCGGTCGGCATCGGCGAGGCCGGCGAGATCTGCGTCCGCGGGCCGCAGGTGATGAGCGGCTATTGGCGCCAGCCCGAGGCCACCCGGGCGGCCTTCACCGCCGACGGCTACTTCCGCACCGGCGACATGGGCCAGTTCGACGAGCGCGGCTTCCTCAGGATCGTCGACCGCAAGAAGGACATGATCATCGTCTCGGGTTTCAACGTCTATCCGAACGATGTCGAAGCGGTGGCGGCGTCCTGCCCCGGCGTGGCCGAATGCGCCTGCGTCGGCGTGCCCGACGCGAGGACCGGCGAGGCCGTCACGCTGTACCTCGTGCGCCTGCCCGGCGCCGCGTTGACCGAGGCCGACGTGATGGCCCATTGCCGCACCGCGTTGACCGCCTACAAGGTGCCCAGGATCGTGCGCTTCGTCGACGCGCTGCCCAAGAGCGTGGTGGGCAAGATCCTGCGGCGCGAATTGCGCAGCCTGGCCTGATCGATGTCGCCGCGGCCGGACCGGGCCGCGGCCGACGCCGCCCCGGCTCGAGCTTCCCCACCCCCATCGTCAGCCCCCGGAGTCCTCACGACATGAAGCACCCCCTGATCTGCGCCGCCGCGGCCGCCCTCCTCGCCACCCCCGCGGTCCAGGCCCAGGCGCCGAAGCCGCCGCTCGACGCGGCCGCTACCGACCCCGCCCGGCTGGGCTGGATGGTGGGCTCGCCGCCGCCGGCCGACAAGCTGATCCGCTGGGCCGACATGTCGTTCTTCCGCTTCCCGCAATACCGGTGGACGTTCGCCCATTTCCGCAGGCTGCTGCCGACGACCAACATCTCGCGCGGCGACGGACCGGTGGCCGTGCTGCCGCGCGCCGAGCGCAGCGACATCGACGGCGTCACCTTCCACCCGCTGGGCAGCACCGAGACCATGACCTGGGCGCAATCGCTGCAGGCCAACTACACCGATGCGATCGTCGTGCTGCACCGGGGCCGCATCGTCTACGAGCGCTATTTCGGCGTCATGAACCCGAGCCAGCCGCATATCGCGATGTCGGTGACGAAGTCCTATTTCGGCACCCTGGCCGCGATGCTGGTCGCCGAGGGCAAGCTCGACCCGGACGCGCTCGTCACGCGCTATATCCCGGAGATGAAGGACACCGCCTACGGCGACGCCACGGTGCGCGAGGTGATGGACATGACCATCGGCGTCAAGTATTCCGAGGACTACGCCGACCCCAAGGCCGAGATCTGGGACCATGTGCGCGCCGGCGGCGTGTTCCCGCGCCCGCCGGGCTACAGCGGCCCGCAGAGCTTCCAGCAGTTCCTGCTGACCCTGAGGAAGGAGGGCGAGCATGGCCAGGCCTTCGCCTACAAGACCGTGAACGCCGATGTGCTGGGCTGGCTGATCGAACGCGCCAGCGGCGAGCCGGTCGGCCGCCTGCTGGACGAGCGCATCTGGAGCAAGCTCGGCGCCGAGCACGATGCCTACATGATCGTCGACAGCACCGGCTACGAGTTCGCCGGTGGCGGCTTCAACGCCACGCTGCGCGACATGGCGCGCTTCGGCGAGATGATGCGCCTCGAAGGCCGCTACAACGGCCGCCAGATCGTGCCCAAGGCGGTGGTGGACGAGATCCGCCGCGGCGGCAGCCGGGCCCTGTTCGCCAAGGCCGGCTTCAGCACCTTGCCGGGCTGGAGCTACCACGACATGTGGTGGGTCTCGCACGACGAGGACGGCGTCTACGCGGCGCGCGGCATCTACGGCCAGACCCTCTACATCGATCCGAAGGCCGACATGGTGATCGCCCGCTTCGCCTCCTACCCGCAGGCGGCGAATGCCCACCTCGACCCGACGACGCTGCCCGCCTTCCGGGCGCTGGCCAAGTTCCTGATGCGCTGAGCCCGGGCGCACCGACGCACCACTGCCCATGAGCGCCCGCGCGATGCCCGCCCGTCCCCGCCCCGCCGCCGCCCCGATCGCGGACCGGGTCGCCGCGTCCCACCGTGGCGACCGTCCGTTCGCGATCGAGATGCTGCGCGTCGGCGGGCAACTCCTGCGCGTCGGACGCCAGGCCGGCCGCCGCAGCGGCGGCGGCGGCGTGCCGCTGCTGCTGTTCAACGGCATCGGCGGCAACATCGAATTGCTGGGCCCGATCGCGGCCTGGATGCCCGGGCGCGAGGTCATCACCTTCGACATCCCCGGCGTCGGCCATTCGCCGTTGCCGGCACGGCCGTACCGGATGAAGGGCGTGGCCGGCCTCGCGGCCGGCGTGCTCGATCACTACGGGCATGCGCAGGCCGACGTGCTCGGCGTCTCCTGGGGCGGCGCCGCGGCGCAGCAGTTCGCGCGCAGCCAGGCGGCGCGCTGCCGCAGGCTCATCCTGTGCGCTACCGCCACCGGCCTGTTGATGGTGCCGGCACGGCCCTCGGTGCTGTGGAAGATGGCGACGCCGCGCCGCTACCTGAGCAGGCGCTACGCCCAGTCGATCAGCGGCGACCTCTACGGCGGCGACTTTCGCCGCGACCCGGCCTTGGCGGAGCGCCATTTCAAGCCCATCCAGTGGCAGTCGCGCCTGGGCTACTACCTCCAGATCGCCGCCGGCACGGGCTGGACGAGCCTGCACTGGCTGCATCGCCTGCAGCAGCCGACGCTGGTGATGGCGGGCAGCGACGACCCGCTGATCCCGCTCGTCAACGCCAGGCTGCTGCAGCGGCTGATCCCGCGCAGCGAGCTGAGGGTGTTCGATTGCGGGCACCTGTTCCTGCTGACGCGCCCGCAGCCCTGCGCGCAGGCGATCAATGAATTCCTGGATCGGCCCTGAGCCGCGCAACCGCCTCCACCGGAGACCCGATGAAGACCGCACGCCACCCGCCCGCCACCGGCGCGGCCGCGAAGGCCCGACCCGCCCGCAAGCAGGCCGCCCCGGCCGCCGCGGGCGACCTCGGCGCACTCGTCGCCGAAGCCAGCCACCACACGCTGGCGATCAATCCCTTGATCGGGCTGTCGCGCGGCGACGTCGCCGGCGCCGCGAAGTCGCTGCTCAAGGCCGTGGCGGCCACGCCGCAGCGGGCCACCCGGCACTACGGCCGCTACCTCAAGGAGCTGACGCAGGTCGTGCGCGGCAAGTCGGCGCTGAGGCCCGATCCCAAGGACCGCCGTTTTGCCGACCCGGCATGGCAGAACAACGCGCTGTATGCGCGGCTGATGCAGTCCTACCTGGCGACGCAGCAGGAGCTGTCCCGGTTCATCGAGACGTCCGGGCTCGACCAGGTCGAGAAGGGCCGCGCGCAGTTCTTCGCCGCGCTGGTGACCGACGCGCTGGCGCCCAGCAACTGGCTGCTGGGCAACCCCGCCGCGGTGCGCAAGATCGTCGACACCGGCGGCGGCCACCTCGTCCAGGGACTGAAGAACCTGGTGCACGACATGCGCCACAACCACATGCTGCCGTCGATGGTCGATGCCACGCCGTTCAAGGTCGGCGCGAACGTCGCCACCGCCGCCGGGCAGGTCGTCTTTCGACATGAGATGTTCGAGCTGTTGCAGTACGCGCCGACCACGCCCGAGGTGCATCGGCGCCCGCTCGTGATATCGCCGCCGCAGGTCAACAAGTACTACGCCATGGACCTGTCACCCGACAAGAGCCTGGTGAAATGGACCACCGATTCGGGCATCCAGCTCTTCGTCGTGAGCTGGCGCAACCCCACCGTGGAGCAGCGCCACTGGGGGCTCGAGGACTATGTGATGGCCCTGGACGCCGCCGTCGACGTGGCACGCCGGATCACCGGCAGCCCCGACGTCAACATGTGGGGTTCGTGCTCGGGCGGCATGACGCTGGCGGCCTACCTGGGATGGCTGGCGGCCCAGGGCGACAGGAAGGTCGCCCACACGACCTGGGCCGTGTGCGTGCTCGATTCCGAGGCGGCGATCGAGGACTCGACGCTGGGCCTCTTCAACTCGCCGGCGACGATACGCGCGGCGAAGGCGCGCTCGCGCCGCAAGGGCATCGTCACCGGCGCGGAGATGGCCACGATGTTCGCCTGGCTGCGGCCGAACGACCTGATCTGGAACTACTGGGTCAACAACTACCTGCTCGGCAACAGCCCGCCCGCCTACGACGTGCTGGCCTGGAATGCCGACACGACGCGCCTGCCCGGCCGGTACCACTGCGATCTGCTCGACCTGGTGGAGAAGAATCCGTATCGGAACCCGGGTGCGCTCGAGATCGGCGGCCTGCCCATCGACATGCGCCAGGTCGAGCTGGGCGCCTACGTGATCGCCGGCATCACCGACCACATCACGCCCTGGCGCGCCTGCTACGGCACGGCGCGGCTGTTCGGGCCCGGAACGACCTTCGTGCTGGCCAATGCGGGCCACCTGCAGAGCATGATCAATCCGCCCGGCTTGCCGAAGTCCTATTTCTTCGCCGCACCGGCCAGCGTCGAGGACCCGATGCAATGGGCCGCGTCGGCGCAGGCCGCGCGCCAGGAGGGCAGCTGGTGGCCGCATTGGCGCGCGTGGATCCAGGGCCGGTCGGGTGACACCGTGCCGGCCCCCGCCCGGCTCGGCTCGCGCAAGCACAAGCCGCTGGGTCCCGCTCCCGGCACCTACGTGCTCGAGCCCTGAGCCGGGCCGCGCAGCGCCGCCGAACCCCCACCCGCACAGGAGTCCGAATCATGCTCGTCGATCGATGGCTGCCGCGCGACCTGTGCAAGGACCGGACCGTGATCGACATCGACCTGATCGGCTCGTTCAACGCCTCGCGCGCCGCCTTCGCGCAGTTGCGGCGCACGCGCGGCTGCCTGATCTACCTCCCGGCCGGCATGGCCTGCAAGCCGCCCGCCTTCCAGGCCCATGTCGGCGCGGCCAAGGCCGGCATCGACATGCTGATGAAGAACCTGGCCATCGAATGGGGCCGCCACGGCGTGCGCGCCAACTCGATCGTGCCGGGGCCGATCGAGGGCACCGAGGGCATGCCGCACCCGAGCGGCGCGCGGCGCGGCAGTCGCCCGGGCCCCGCTCAGCCCGTCACCTTGCGCGCCATGGCACGGCTGAGGGCGCGCGCCTTCTGGCCCAGCGTGAAGCGCTTGAACTGGGTCTTCACGACGCCCTCGGTGAAGGCGGTGCGCCTGGAGTAATCGATGTCGACCTCGACGATCACCGGCTGGCCCCGGGCCGCGGCGGCGTCGGCGGCCGCGATCGATGCGGCCAGCGCCGCATCGTCGGCGATCCTGAGGTAATGCGCGCCCACCGCCTGCGCCACGCCCTGCAGGTCGATGCGCGCCAGCACGGTGCAGGGTTTGCGGTTGTAGGGAATCTCCTGCGCCTGCGCGATCTGCGACAGCTCGCCGTCGCAGAACACGTAATAGACGAGGCCCAGGCGCCGCTCGGTCGCGGTGATGATCTCCATGCAGGTCATGCGGAAGCAGCCGTCGCCGACGATGCAGTTCACCGCCACGTCGGGCCGCGCGAGCCGGGCGCCGATGGCCGCCGGCACGGCGTAGCCCATCGCATTGAAGTCGGTCGGCAGGATGGCCGTGCCGGCGCGCAGCATCGGCATCAGCTCGGCCGTCAGGTAGGTGTGGTTGCCGTCGTCGACCACCGTCACCGCCTCCGGCGCCGCCGCCGCGCGCAGCGCGTCGAAGAAGCGCGCCGGGTTCACGCGGCCGCGGCTGTCGTGGTCGTACCAGGCCTGGCGGTAGGCGCGCTTGTCGGCGGCGATGCGCGCCTGCAGGGACGCGTCGGCGGCGCGCGCCGGCGCGCGGGCGCGCAGCGCCGCCAGCAGCTGCGGCACGACGGCGCGCGCATCGCCCTCGATCGCCACCCGCGCCGGGTAGTTCGCGTTCAGCACCTGCGCGCAGATGTCGACATGGATCAGCCGCGGCGGCACGGTGACGCTGAAGCTGCCGGTGGCGATCTCGCCGAAGCGCGCGCCGATGGCGAGCATGACATCGCAGCCGGCGAAGGCGTTGCGCGCGGCCGGGACCGCTGCGGGCCCGAAGCCGAAGCCCGTATGCAGTGCATGCGCGCCGGGAAACACCGACAGGCCCTGCAGGGTCGTCGCCACCGGGGCCTGCAGGTGTTCGGCCAGCGCGACCAGCGCGTCGGCGCAGCCGTTCGCGCCCCAGCCGGCGAAGATCGCCGGCCGCCGGGCCTGCTCGAGC
>JAGWVB010000458.1 GCA_018971105.1 Burkholderiales bacterium | reverse complement strand
ACGCTGCCGCTGGCCGGCCCGGGCGAGCGCGTCGCCGACGGCCTGCGCGATGAACTGCTGGCCGCGCTGCGGGCCTGGCGCGAGCTCGAAGCCGCGCATCCGGTCGCGGCACCGAAGGAGGCGCTGCAGCGCCGCGTCGCCGGGGTCGATTTCGACGACTGGCTCGACGGCCTGCGCGACGCCGGCGCGGGGCGGCGCATCGCGATCGAGCTGCGCGCCGGCCGCCTGTGCCGGCGCGCTGCGAACCGCCGGCCCGGCATCGCCGCCGACAAGCTCGTCGCGGCCTGGGTGCGCATGCTGGCGGCAGCGGCCTGCGGCCACGCGATCGAGACGGCGCTCGTCGGCCGCGACGCGCTGGTCCGGCTCGAGCCGTTGCCCCGCGAGGCCGCGCAGCGCCATTTCGACGCCCTCGTCGGCGCCTGGCGCGCCGGCATGGACGCGCCCTTGCCGCTGGCGCTGCGCAGCGGCCTGAAGTGGGCCGAGCGCGGCGACGAGGGCGCCGCGGCCGCCGTCTACGACGGCCGCCCGGGCCGTCCCGGCGAGGGTGCCGAGCCGGGCCTGGCGCGCTGCTACCCGGATTTCGAGGCACTCGTCGCCGACGGCCGCTGCGCGGCGCTGGTGCAGGCGCTGTACGAGCCGCTGCTTGCCTGGGCGACGCGACCGCTGCAGCTCACGCGGCATGGAGCCGGCGACGATGATTGAGCCCGGTCCCGATTCGATCGCGTTGGACCCGCTCACGCTGCCGCTGCACGGCAGCCGCCTGATCGAGGCCAGCGCCGGCACCGGCAAGACCTGGACCATCGCGGCGCTGTACGTGCGGCTCGTGCTCGGTCATGGCGGCGCGTCGGCCTACGCGCGGCCGCTGCTGCCGTCCGAGGTCGTCGTGCTGACCTTCACCCGCGCCGCCACGCGCGAGCTTTCGGAACGCATCCGCGCCCGCCTCGTCGAGGCCGCGCGCTGCTTCCGCGGCGAGGCCGCGTCCGCCGACCCCTTCCTCGCCGGCCTGCTCGAAGCCTATGCCGACGGCGCCGAACGGACCGAGGCCGCCTGGCGCCTCGCGCTCGCGGCCGAGGCCATGGACGAGGCCGCCGTGCACACCATCGACGCCTGGTGCCAGCGCATGCTGCGCGAACATGCCTTCGACAGCGCGTCGGCCTTCGACGAGGAACTCGCGGCCGACGAATCGCTGCTGCGGCGCGAGGCCGCGCTCGACATCTGGCGCCAGCAGGTGCTGCCGCTGGACGGCCCGGCACTCGACGCGGTGCTCGGCGTCTGGCCCGATGCCGAGGCGCTGGTGGCCGACGCCCAGGCGCTGCTGCGCCCCGGGCCCGTCGTCGACGACGCGCCGCCGGACCTGGGCGCACTCGTCGCGCGGCTGGCGGCGGCGCGGCGCGCGGCCGTGGCGGCGCTCAAGTCGGGCTGGACCGGGCGTGCGCAGGCGATGCGCGACTGGCTCGACGATCAGTACGCCTCCAAGGCCTGCGCCTACAGCAGGAAGAGCCTGCAGGCGCGCCATTACCGCGCCTGGCTCGACGCGCTGGCGGCCTGGGCCGCCGACGCGCAGGCCGAAGCGCCCCCGCTCAGCGCGGCGGCGCGCCGCCTGACGCCGGCCGGCCTGGCCGAGATCGCGGTGGCGCCGGACCGCGCGCTCGACCTGCCGCCCGCGTTCGCGGCCTACGCGCAGTTGCTCGCCGACCTCGCGGCGCTGCCGTCGATCGGCGCGCGCCTGCGGCTGCACGCCGCGGCCGCGGTCTCGGCGCGGCTGGCGCTGCTCAAGCGGCGGGCCGCGCGCTTCGGTTTCGCCGATCTGCTCGAACGGCTGGACGCCGCGCTGGCGCCCGCCGCGCCGACGGCGGCCCGCCTGCGCGAGCGCATCCTGGCCCAGCATCCGGTGGCGCTCGTCGACGAGTTCCAGGACACCTCGCCGATCCAGGCGCGCATCTTCGACCGCCTCTACCGCTGCGCCGCGGACGACCCGGCCACCGCGCTGCTGCTGATCGGCGACCCCAAGCAGTCGATCTACGCCTTCCGCGGCGCCGACATC
>JAGWVB010000457.1 GCA_018971105.1 Burkholderiales bacterium | reverse complement strand
GAGGCACGGGCGGCGCGCGACCGGTGGCGCTCAGCGCAGTTCGTAGCCCAGCTGCAGCATCACGCCGGCGTCGCCCAGCAGATGCGCCGCCACCGACCAGCCGCCGTCGAACTGCCAGCCCAGCGAGGCGATGAGGCCGGGCGCGTAGCCGTTGGAGTTCATCGGCAGCTTGTGCTTCCAGGGGCCGCGATAGCCGTAGATGACGCCGGCGGACCATTGCGCATACAGGTGCCGGTGCCCGAGCAGGTCGTCGTAGCGCCGGCCGGCATAGAGATAGCCGCTGGGCTGGCCGAAGGAATTACTGAAGTACGCTCCGCCCGCGAGCCAGCCGTCCCGGCGCTGGATCTCTCCGCCCAGGGCCCAGACCGGCTTGTGCTCGGCGCCGGGACGGAAATGGGCGGTGTAGGGTGAGACGACGATGCGCAGGCGCAGGCCCTCCTGGGCGCGGGCGCCGGGGGCGGCGAGTGCGGCGAGGGCGATGGTGCAGGCAAAAAAGAGAGCCCCGAGGGGCCCGCGTGTGGTGTAAATCATCGTGAAGATTCTCGACGATCATGTGGCCAGACCCCGCTTGAAGCGTGGGATCCCCGCGCTGGCCTTGCTCGCCTTGCTGGCGCTCGGCGGTTGTGCCTGGTTCTCCGAGCATCAGAGCCTGTGGGCGCTGCGCCCGACGCCGGGTCGGCCGGCGGGGTTCGAGGAGGGCGGCGCCCGCCTGCGCGCCGCCTTCGGCCCCGCCGATGAGCGCTGGACCGTCGACGTGCCCGGCGCGCGGGGCGGCAGCGACCGCCTGGCGCTGTGGTGGCTGCCGCAGCCCGACCCCGATGCGCCGGCGCTGCTGTACCTGCACGGCACGTTCCGCAACCTGTACCAGAACCTGCCCAAGATCCAGGCCCTGCGCGAGGCCGGCTTCGCGATCGTCGCCGTCGACTATCGAGGCTGGGGCGACAGCCGCGCGATCGTCCCGACCGAGGCCAGCATCGATGCCGACGCGCTGCGCGCCTGGGCCGAGCTCGAGCGGCGCCAGCCGCATCCGCGGCGGCGCGCGATCTACGGCCATTCGCTCGGTGGTGCCGTCGCGGTGTGGCTGGCGTCGACGCTGCACGGCGGCACCGACTACGGTGCGCTGGTGCTCGAATCGACCTTCACGACCCTGCCCGATGTCGCGGCCGCGGCCGGCTTCTGGGGCCATCTCGCGGCCGCCGTCACGACGCTGGAATTCGACTCGATCGACCGCATCGCCCGCATCGACGCGCCGCTGCTGATGCTGCACGGCGCGCGCGACCGCACGGTGCCGATCGCGCTCGGCCGCCGGCTGCGCGACGCTGCGCCGGCGGCCGCGGCCGTGCGCTGGGTCGAGATCCCGGGCGGCGGGCACAGCGACCTGCAGAGCGTCGATCCGGCGCGCTATCAGCGCGCCCTGCGCGCGCTCGCGGCGCGCCTGCGCGGGGCCGGGGAATGAGCGGCTGGAAGGCGCGGCTCGAGCTCGAATTCCGCCGCGACGGCGCCGCGACGCGCTCGCGCGACCGCCATCTCGGGCCGCTGCGCGTGCTGCAGCCGCTCTATCCCGAGGGGCCGGGGATCTGCCACCAGGTGCTGGTGCATCCGCCGGGCGGCCTCGTCGGCGGCGACACGGTCGAGCTCGAGGTGCACGTCGGCGCCGGCGCCCATGCGCTGATCACGACGCCGGGCGCGACGCGCTGGTACCGCAGCGACGGCGCTCCGGCATGCCAGTCGGTGCGGCTGGCACTCGCGACCGGCGCGCGGCTCGAATGGCTGCCGCTGGAATCGATAGCCCACAGCGGCTGCCAGGCCGTGAGCCGCCTGCGGGCCGCCCTCGCGCCCGGCGCCGAGATGATGGGCTGGGACCTTCTCGCGCTCGGGCTGCCGGCCTCGGCCCAGCCCTACGCCGCCGGCTGCTATCGCCAGCACCTGGAGGTCGAGGGGCTGTGGATCGAGCGCGCGGCCATCGCCGCCGCCGACCGGACGCTGCTCGACGCGGCACCGGGCTGGGACGGCCAGCGCGTGCTCGCGACGCTGTGGTTCGCCG
>JAGWVB010000456.1 GCA_018971105.1 Burkholderiales bacterium | reverse complement strand
CGCTCGGCCGCCATCTGCAGCGGCTGGCGATCGAATCGCTGCCGGCGTCCAAGACCGAGCTCGACGCGCTCGCACGGCTGTGGCAGCGCGAGCGGCTGCTGCTGCCGATCGCGCTCTACATCGACGCCGACGAACTCGCCGGTGCCGGCGCCGAGACCGTTGCCGCGTTCACCGCGTTCGCATCGCGCGACGTCGGGCTGGCCTTCGTCGCGCTGCGCGACGCGCCGGCGCGCACGCTGCCGCAGGCGCTGGCCTTCGACGTCGCCAAGCCGACCGCGCGCGAGCAGCACGACGCCTGGCGCGACGCGTTGGCCGACGACGCCAGTGCCGAAGCGGCGGCCGCCGCGCCGCTGCTCGCCGGCCATTTCGACCTCTCGCTGCGCGACCTCGGCCAGGCGCTGACGCTGGCGCGCGCCGCGGCGCCCGAGCCGCCGCTGACGCTGGCGCCGCTGTGGGCCGCCTGCCGGCGGCTGACGCAGCCGCGGCTGGACGAGCTGGCGCAGCGCATCGAGGCGCGCGCCGGCTGGGACGACCTCGTGCTCGGCGACGAGGCCGCGGCGCTGCTGCGCCAGATCGCCGCCCAGGTGCGACGACGCTTCCTCGTCTACGAGGACTGGGGCTACGCGGCACGCAGCGCGCGCGGCCTGGGCATCAGCGCCCTCTTCTCCGGCGAGAGCGGCACCGGCAAGACGATGGCTGCCGAGGTCATCGCGCGCGAGCTCGATCTGGCGCTGTACCGCATCGACCTCTCGGCCGTCGTCAGCAAGTACATCGGCGAGACCGAGAAGAACCTGCGCCGCGTCTTCGACGCCGCCGAACAGGGCGGCGCGATCCTGTTCTTCGACGAGGCCGACGCGCTGTTCGGCAAGCGCAGCGAGGTCACCGAAAGCCACGACCGCTACGCCAACATCGAGATCAACTACCTGCTGCAGCGCATGGAGGCCTACACCGGCCTGGCGATCCTGGCCACGAACATGAAGAGCGCGCTCGACGCCGCCTTCATGCGCCGGCTGCGCTTCGTCGTCAACTTCCCCTACCCCGGCCCGGCCGAGCGCGCGCGCATGTGGCAGCGCGCACTGCCCGAGGCGGTGCCGCGCGGCAGCGACATCGACTGGACGCGGCTGGCGCGCTTCAATCTCTCGGGCGGCAACATCCACGCCATCGCGCTCAACGCCGCCTTCCTCGCCGCGGCGCGCGGCGCGCCGGTGACGCAGGCGCTGCTGCTCGCCGCCGTCCGCACCGAGCTGCGCAAGCTCGACCGGCCGGTCCAGGAAGGGGAGTTCCGCTGATGCGCCGCGGCGGCCACCTCGACGCGCTGCTGACGCCGGCCGATGCGCCGCGCCGCGTCGCGCTGCACCTCGAGCGCGTCGAGATCAGCGGCATCGCGCTCAACCCGGCCGAGCTGCGGCGTTTTCGCGGCGCGCTCGGCGCCGAACTCCAGCGCCTGGCGACGCAGCGCGGATTCGACGCCGGCATCGCGCCGGCCAGGCTGCCCGGGGCGATCGCGCCGGCGGTGACGCTGGGCACGCCGCCGGCGCAGCTCGGCCGCGATGTCGCGCGCTCGATCTACGCGGCGATCGGGAGCACGGGATGAGCCCGCAGGCCTTGCCGAGGGCTCATGCCCGCCCGGCGGGACCGGCCGCAGGCCTCAGGGTGCCGGCATGACTTCGCGCGCGGCCGCCGTCGCCACGACCCATGCCGCTGCCACGGCGGCAGCGCCGGTCGCGCAGCCGGCGCCGTCGCAGGCCGCGTCGACACAGCAGGCCCCGCTGGAATTCACCGGCGCCGGCTTCGCGGGCCTGCGCAGCGGCGCCGTCGTCGATGCCGACGCCGAGCGGCGGGCGATGACGCAGCGCCTGCTCGAGCAGCTGGCGCCGGCGCTCGGCCTCGATCCGGCGCGGCTGACGATCGAGGTCCATGCGGCGGGACGTGCCCGCCTCGACGCCGCCGGCGCCCGCGGCCTGCAGGAAGGCGCGACGATCTGGCTGCACCCGGCGCAATACGCGCCGGCGCGCGACAGCGGCCGCTACCTGCTCGCCCACGAGGC
>JAGWVB010000155.1 GCA_018971105.1 Burkholderiales bacterium | reverse complement strand
GGCGGCGCGCGCCGGCAGCGGCGCGTCGACGGGCGGCTGCGTCGCCAGGAAGGCCGCGAAACGCTCGCTCAGCGTGCGCGGCCAGCCCGGCCCCGGGGCCCAGATGCGGGCGCCGGGCGCCGGCAGGTCCTGCGCCGCGGCATTCCACGGCGCCACGCCGACCTCGACCACGCGCCCGTCGGGCTCGACGATCCAGGCCCGGTCGGCCGCGGCCCCGCAGGCGGCGAGGTAGCGCGAGGCCGGCCACAGCGCTTCGAAGCGCTGGACGCAGGGCGGCGCGTCGCCGCGCCAGACCGCGACCGTGGACGGGCGCGGCGGCAGCAGGATGCGGTCGCCGGCGCCGAGCAGGGGGTCGAATTCGGGGTGCGCCTGCAGCAGGCGCGGGTCCTGCAGCGGCAGCGCGACACGGCCGGTGACGGGCAGCGACTCGAGCGCGCCGATCAGCCGCTCGGCATCCGCCGCGCGCACGCGGTCGGCCCGGCTCGCGGCGCGCAGCGCGGCGATCAGCGCCTCGCGCTGGCGCGACTGCGGCGCGACCTCGGAGCGGCGCTGCCATTGCAGCGCGAGCGGATAGGCGTCGGCCGCGCTCGCCCGGCGCAACAGCCAGTCGCTCAGGCGGGCGCCCGCCGGCGCGCCGGCCGCGGAGGGCAGCGACAGCGCCGCCTGCACCGACGCCGCGGCGCCGGCCACGACGCCGGCGATGAGCCAGGGCAGGCGCCTCATCGCAGGCCTCGGGGCGTCGGCCAGACCTGCCAATGCAGGCACCAGCCCGGCTCCATGCAGCGCGCGCCGTAGACCGGCCGCGCCTCGGCGTCGAGGGCGACCCAGGCCGGCGCGGCGGCCGAATCGAGCGCGCCATCGGCGGTGCCGGCGTTGCGCTCCTCGATCCAGCGCAGGCCGGCGGTCGAACCGAGCCAATGCTGGCCGCTCGGGGCCTGCGCCAGCGCGACGCGCACGCGATCGACGCCGATGCCAAAGCGATAACCCGGCTGCGCATCCTGGATCTCGGTGCTGCGTGCGGGCACGGCCCAGGAGGCGGCCGCGGCGGCCGGCACGGCCGGCTCGACGGCGCTCACGCGCCATTGCCGCTCGGGGCTCGAGAAGCCGACCACATGGCCCTGCGCCAGTCGCAGCACGCTGCCGTCGCGGCTGTACCAGACGCCGGTGCGGCCGAGCGGCCCTTGCTCGTCGACCGACCACACCATCAGCCCGACGCGTCCGTTGACCTCCACGCGCAGGTAGCGCAGCTGCGGCTGCAGCGGCCGCGCGGCGAGCTCGGCGCCCTCACCCCGCCACAGCGGGGCCAGCGTCGCCGCCGCACCCTGCATCGTGCCCGAGCAGCCGGCAAGCGTGCCGAACAGCGCGCCGGACAGCACGGCGCAAAAAAGGACCGCGGCCTGGCGCCGCGGTCCGGTCGAGGTCGAGGTCAATCCGGCCTGCGCCCGCTGCCTCAATGCGTGCCGGTGGTGCCGGTCGTACCCGAGGAGCTGTGGTCCTCGTGGTGCATCCAGGCCGCCGCGGCGATCGCCGCGGCTCCCACGACACCCAGGCCGACGTAGTTCACCGGGGTCGCCTCGGACATCGCGGCCGAGGCCGGAACCGGTGCCGCCGGCGGCGGGGGCGGCGGCGGCGGCGCGACCACCGGCGCGGGCGGCGGGGGAGGAGGTGGTGGCGGCGGCGGCGGCGGGGCGGGCGGGGGCGGCGGCGGCGGTTCCGGCACGGCGCGCGGGAAGTCGGCGCTGAACCAGTTGTCGCATTGCCTCATCGAGACGCGCACGACCCGGCCGTGGCGATCGCTGTAGGCGTTGACCGGCATGTCGGGTGCGAACGGTATGAATTTGCCCTGCAGGATCGGGGCGACGCCGTCGCGTCCGGCCTTGCGCCCGATGCCCATGTCGCAGGCGCCATGCGCGTACTGCGGACCGATTTCGCCCAGCGTGGAGGCGCGGACATGGGTCTCGCCCTTGCGCCGCAGCGGCGGCTTGTGCGTGTACGACGTGTAGAAATGGGCCTGGCCCGCGAGCACCGCGGCATCGCATTCGGCCGCCGTGTCGTAGCCGACATTGCCGTGCCCATCCTTGACCATGCCGGCCTGGGCCGACAGGCTGACGGCGACGAGCGGCAGGCAACCCCAGAGGCCGGGCCTGATGGAGCGGAATTTCGACATCGTTACTCCCTGCGTCATTGGCAAGCCGCGGGCACGGGGCCCGCATCGTGGATCGGAGCGATCCGCCTGGATCGTCACGCGCCGGCAAAGATAGCAAACGATGCGATTTTCAAGACCCGCCTAATGTCCGGGGGTCCGGGCGTCCGGGGGTCCGGGTCGACCGCGGGCTGCGCCTGCGCCAGGCGCGCACGCGGCCCGGTCGCCGACGCGCCACGCGCGGCCGGCGACCACCGCCGGCGACCACCGCGCCGCGGCGGCATATGCTCGGCGGTCCATGCTGCCGGCCGCCCGCCTCTTCGACGACCTTCGCGCCCGCCTCGACGCGCTCGGCCTGCCCTTTCGCCATCTGCTCGTCAGCGACGCGCTGACGCTGCTGGCGCTGATGGTCGGTCAGGTCGCGCTGCCCTGGTGGATCGCCAGCCGCGGCGGGGCGCGCGACCTCGCGGTCTACAGCGCGGCGACCTCGGCGTTCGCGATCGTCGCCATGCCGCTGCTCTCGCCGCTGGGCGACCGGCTGCCCAAGCGGCGCCTCATCCGCACCGCGCTCGCGGTGCACAGCCTGGGCGCGATCGCGATGGCAGCGCTGGCCAGCGCCGGCGCCTACCGGCTCGGCCCGCTCATCGCGCTCGGCGCGCTGCCGGTGCTGGCCGCGGCCGTGCTGCAGCCGGCGGTCGGCAGCTTCGTCACCGAACTCGTGGCGCCGGCGCGGCTGTCGCCGGCGATCAGCCTGCAGCAGACGGCGCAGTCCAGCGGCCGCATGATCGGCCCGGCCCTGGGCGGCATCGTGCTCGGCGCGGCCGGCGTCGCCGCGGCGCTGTGGCTGAACGCGGTGCTGCTGGCGCTGGCGTCGCTGGCGGCGCGGCGGCTGCCGCACCGCGACCCGCCGCGCCAGCCGCGCCGCGCCTGGGCCGCCGACCTGATGGTGGGGATGCGCGCGAACTGGCGCATCCCGATCGAGCGCGGCTGGATCCTCATCAACTTCCTGTCGTGGATCTTCCTCTTCCCGACCTTCACGATGCTGGTGCCGCTGAAGGTGCAGTCGCTCGGCCTGTCGGGCGTCTGGCTCGGCCTGTGCGAGGCCTCGCTCTCGCTGGGCATGCTGCTGGGATCGCTGGGCGGGTCGACCTGGCTCGTGCGCCGCTGCGGCCGCTACGCGACGCGCGTCGGCGCCGCCGTCGTCCAGGGCCTGGCCCTGGCGCTCGTGGGCGCGACGCACGACCCGTCCTGGCTCGTCGTCGGCTTCGCCATCGCCGGGCTCATGAGCTCGGCGATGCTCCTCGTCGGGCTCACGCACCGCATGCTCGCGCGGCCGCTCGCCTACCGCGCGCGCATGATGGCCGGCGCGGTGGCGACGACCTATGTCGCGAGCACCATCGGCCCCGCGCTGGCCGGGCTCGCGCTGCTGCATTTCGGCATCGCGACGGTCTACGTCGCCTTCGGCCTCGTCGGCGCCTTGGCCGCGCTCGGCCTGGCCTTCGTCCCCGGTTTTCGCGCCTTCATGGCGCTGGACCATGTCGCGGTCGACGACTACTACGCCCGCGTCTATCCGCAGGCCTTCCCGGCGCCGGTCGCGCCGAGCCGCTCGTTCAGTTCGTAGCGGCGCCGAGCCGGCTGCGGCGCGCGCCGAAGGCGGCGTAGATGACGAGCCCGATCGCGAGCCAGCCGAAGAAGCGGTACCAGGTCACGGCCGGCAGACCGCGCGCGATCCAGACGCAGCCCGCCACGCCCAGCGGCGCGACGACCCAGGCATAGGGCATGCGGAACTTGCGCGGCGCCTCGGGGCGGCGCCGGCGCAGGATCAGCACCGCGAGGCAGACGATGACGAACGCGAACAGGGTGCCGATGTTGGCCAGCTCGACGACCTCGTCGATGTTCAGCAGCGCCGCCGGCACCGCGACGAGCAGACCGGTGACGATGGTCGCGTTGCCCGGCGTCTTGTAGCGCGGGTGGACGGCGCCGAGCCAGGGGCCGAGCAGGCCGTCGCGGCTCATGCTCATGATGATGCGCGGCTGGCCGACCTGGTAGACGAGCAGCGCCGCCGTGGTCGCGATCACGGCGCCGAAGCTGATCACGCCCGCCAGCGCCGCCATGTGGTGCTCGGTGAAGATGTAGGCCAGCGGATCGGCGATGCCGCCCAGCCGCGTGTAGTGGATCATCCCCGTCACCACCAGCGCCACCGCGGCGTAGACGAAGGTGCAGAAGACGAGCGAGCCGAGGATGCCGCGCGGCAGGTCGCGCGCCGGGTTGCGGCATTCCTCGGCCGTCGTGCTGACGGCATCGAAGCCGATGAAGGCGAAGAAGATGATCGCCGCCCCGGCCTGGATGCCGCCCAGGCCGTGGGGCACGAAGGGATGCCAGTTGTCGCTGTCGATGAAGGGGATGCCCAGGGCGACGACGGCGAACAGGATCGCCACCTTCACGACCACCATCGCGCTGTTGGCGCGCGCGCTCTCCTTGATGCCGATGTAGCACAGCCAGGTCACGGCCACGGTGATGAAGACGGCCAGCAGGTTGATCGTGAACGGGAAGCCGCCCACCAGCGGCGCCGCGCTCAGCACGTCCCAGTGGGCGAAGATCTTCGCGCCGTCGGCGAGTCCGGCGCGCGCCTGCGCCAGCGCGTGCAGCTTGGCGCCGAGGTCGAGGTCGGCCGCGCCGTCGGCGAGCTTGAGCGCCGAGCGCGGGTCCATGCCGAGCCAGCCCGGGATGTCGATGTGGAACACCGAGGCCAGGAAGCTGCGCGCATAGTCGCCCCAGGAGATCGCGATGGCGACGTTGGAGATCGCGTACTCGAGCAGCAGGTCCCAGCCGATGATCCAGGCCATCAGCTCGCCCAGCGTCGCGTAGGCATAGGTGTAGGCGCTGCCCGAGACCGGGATCATCGACGCCAGCTCGGCATAGGCCAGCGCGGTGAAGGCGCAGATGAGCGCGACGACGAGGATGCTGATGACGAGCGACGGCCCGGCGGCAAGGCGGCCGTCGGCCGCGTTGCCGGCGGCCGCGGTGCCGATGCTCGAGAAGATGCCGGCGCCGATGATGGCGCCGATGCCGAACATCATGAGGTCGAAGGCACCGAGGTTCTTGCGCAGCGAGTGTCCGCTCGCGTCGGCGCCGGCCTGCAGTTGCTCGAGTGACTTGGTGCGGAAGAAACGATGGGCCATCGGCTGCCTCGAGGTCGATGGTTCATCCTAACAGGCGGTCCCCGCGGGGCGCGGTATTCTTCGCGCCGTCACGAAACGAGCGTATGCGCGCTCTCCCTCGGTCGCACCGCTCGACCGCCCCCCAGAGGAAAACCCACCATGAACTCTCGCCTGGCCCTGAGCACGCTGATGCTCGCGATCACCGCCGCCTTCGACGCCGGCGCCCAGACCGCCGCCGCGCCGCCCGCGGCCGCCGCCTCCACGCCCGCGGTCAGCGGCTTCCAGCGCATCATCGTCACCTCGCAGAAGCGCAAGGAGGACGTGCGCCAGGTGCCGCTGGCGGTCTCGGTGATCGGCGGCGAGGCGCTCGCCGACAACCAGGTCGGCAATTTCGACGACCTCACGCGCAACGTCCCCAACGTCTCGTTCTCGACCCAGGCCGGCGCGGGACTGGGGACGATCGAGATCCGCGGCGTCAGCTCGCAGGCCGGCTCGGCCACGGTCAGCATCTACCTCGACGATGTGTCGCTCACGACGCGCAACCTCTACAGCCAGGGCACGGCCGAGCCGCGCTTCTTCGACATCGACCGCGTCGAGGTGCTGCGCGGCCCGCAGGGCACGCTGTACGGCGCGAGCAGCCTGGGCGGGACGATCCGCTTCATCAGCCGCCAGCCCAACCTGCGCGACTTCGGCGGCACCGCGTCGGCCGAGGTCTCGAGCACCGAGCATGGCGGCACCAACTACCAGCTCGAGGGCGTCGTCAACGTGCCGGTCGTGAAGGACCGCCTGGCGCTGCGCGTCGGCGTCCAGACCGGGCACGACAGCGGCTACATCGACCAGGTCGATCCGCAGACGCTGAAGGTGATCTCCAAGGGCATCAACAGCACCCATTGGGACGTCGTCAAGCTGTCGGCCAAGGCGCAGCTGGGCCAGGACTGGACGCTGACGCCGGCGCTGTTCGCGCAGGACTACAAGAGCGACGACATCGACGCCGCCTACCTCGCCGTCGGCAGCTACCAGCCCTACAACGCCGGCACGCCGCTGCCGATGTACCAGACGAGCAAGATCGTGCGCGAACCCGGCACCGACAAGCTCACGGTGCCGAGCCTGACGCTCGACGGCGACCTCGGCTTCGCCGACCTGACGGCCATCCTCAGCGGCTACCAGCGGCGCTTCCAGCGCATCCAGGACGGCACCGCCGTCAACTCCTCGTACCTCGGCACCCAGGTCACCGATCCGGCGCTCGGGGCCATCGTCGGCGTGCTGCCCTCGCTCGTGCAGCTCGACAACAAGGTCGACCAGACCTCGCTCGAGCTGCGCCTGGCGTCCAAGGACTACCAGCCCGGCGGCACGCCGCTGACCTGGATCGGCGGCGTCTTCCTCTCGCAGACCAAGACCCAGGTCTACGACAACGAGCCCATCGTCGGCATCAACGCCGCGTTCAAGGCCGCGGGCCAGGACATCACCGACCCGAACGTGATCGCCGGCGGCTTCCCGGGCGACTTCACCGGCGACAGCTCGTACTACAGCGCGCGCCACTACGACGACAAGCAGACCTCGGCCTTCGGCGAGCTCACCTACCACGTGAGCCCGGCGCTGCGCGCCATCGCCGGCCTGCGCGTGCTCAGCGCGACCGAGCATTTCACGCGCGAGGGCGACTACTACTTCGCCGGCGGCCCGTCGACCGCGCTCATCGACTCGAGCGCGCATGCGGTGACGCCGCGCTTCTCGCTGAGCTGGGACCTCGACCCGCACAACACCGTCTATGCCAACATCGCCAAGGGCTTCCGCCTCGGCGCGGCGAACCGCCCGGTGCCGCTGACCGGCGCCGTGCTCGCCGACCTCGCCACGCTGCACCTGCCGGCTACGATACCCGCGGCGTTCAAGCCCGACAGCCTGTGGAGCTACGAGGTCGGCAGCAAGTCGCGCCTGTGGCACAACCGGCTCTCGCTCAACGCGTCGGCGTTCTACATCGACTGGAGCGACATCCAGCAGGACGTCGTGCTGCCGATCTCGGGCTACGACTTCGAGACCAACGTCGGCAAGGCGACGAGCTACGGCGTCGAACTCGAGGCCAAGCTGCGCGCGACCGAGGGGCTGACGCTGAACGCCTCCTACGGCTGGACCCACGCCACCTTCGCCGAGGACCAGCCGGCGCTGGGTTTCGACGCCAACGGCAACCTCAACGTCCACAAGGGCGACCCGGTGCAGGGCGTGCCGACCTTCAGCAGCCGCATCGGCTTCGACTACGACTTCGCGGCCTTCGCCGGTACCGACGGCTTCCTGCGCGCGAACGCCCAATGGACCGGCGCCAGCCACGGCAACTTCGTGCCCGGCTCGCCCGACTACCGGCGCCCCTCGTACTTCACCGTCGACGCCAGCACCGGCCTGACCTTCGCCGGCTGGCAGGCGACGCTGTTCGTGAAGAACCTGACGAACACGCGGCGCGCGATCCAGCAGCCGTCGATCCAGTCGGTGACGACGGCCTACTACCTGCGCCCGCGCACGATCGGGCTGCGCGCCTCGACCGACTTCTGAGCGCCCCCAGACCCGCCGCTGCGCGTCAGGACCCGCAGGGGCCCCTGCGTGGCCCCGGGGGTCAAGGAAACTTCGGAGCGGCCCGGCGTTTCCTCGAGACGCCGTCGCGCTCCGGCGCCGGCGCCGCTCAGCGCGCCGGCGCCGAGGCGGCGGGCGCCGCGGGCGCGGTCTCGACGCGCTCGGTCTTCGGGTCGGCCCAGCTGCCGCTGATGTGGAACTCGCGCGTGGCCGCGCGCATCAGCGGCTTGCGCAGCAGCCATTGGGCGAGGAAGGTGCCCAGGCCCAGCACCGGGTTGACCGCCGCATAGGCCAGCGAGGCGGCGCCGGCGTTGATCTCGGGGATCACCGCCACATGCAGGTCCTGGGTGTGGCCGACGAGATCGGCGCTGCCGTCGATCAGCACCGCCGCCTGCGCGCCGCGCATGCGCAGGTCATGCGCCGTGGCCACGCCGGCGGCGATCGCGACATCGCCGCCGATGTCGTCGAAGGCGAAGCCGGCGTCGAACACATCGCGGAAATCGAGCATCAGGCGCCGCGGCAGCGTCTGCAGGCTCAGGATGCTGAGCAGGCGCGCCGCGCCCGGATCGGCCTTGAGGAACTGGCCCTCGGCGATCGCCAGGTGCAGCTGCCCCGACAGGCGCGGCAGCTCGGGCGACCACAGCGGGCCCGGCCAGGCGAGGCGGCCGGTGATCTCGCCCTGGCCGCCCTCGATCGTCTTGGGCATGCCCATGAACGCCAGCGTGGCGCCGCTGTCGGCGAGCGCGAGCTTGAAATCGAGCTCGGCCCGGCCGGCATCGAGCGCGCCGCCGGCGCCGGCGACCCAGCGGCCCTTGCCGTCGAGCCGCGCCCGGGGCTGGGTCAGGCGCAGCCGGTTCAACTCCCAGGCGCCGGGCTGCCCGGCCGCCGCGGCGCGATGCCGGCCGCGGATCTGGAGCCGGCCGAGCGCGATGTCGCGCAGATGCAGCTGCGCCGCATCGAGCTCGAGCTGCCAGTCGGCACCGACGCGGCTGGCGTGCGCCTGGACCTGGCTGGCCCGCACCGCGCCGGCGTTCAGCGTCAGCGCATGCAGCTCGACCGAGGTCGGCGCGTAGCCGCTGCCGGCGGCGTCGGGGCCCGGCGTCGCGGCGCCCGACCCGGCGTCGTCGAACCAATGCGCGCTCGCCTGCTCCCAGGCCTCGGCGTCGAGCACCGGCAGCGTGATGCGCGCGGCGACGCCGGACGCCGGCAGCGGCGCCGCGGCGCCGATGCCGATCGCGCCGCGCAGCACGCGCATCGCAGCGCCGCTGCGCTCGCGCTCGTAGCGCAGCTGGACGCGGTCGCCGAGGTCGAGCTGGAGCGCGTCGCGCGGCGTGCGGCCCGGCAGCAGCGACGCGGGGGCATAGGCCTGGCGCAGATGCAGCGGCAGCGGCGCCGCGGCGATCTTGGCCAGCGGCGCCGGCAGCGCCAGCGCGAGCCCCACCAGATCGCTGTCGAGCTCGATCTCGCCGCGGCCGTCGGCGTAGCCCAGCGTGCCGCGGTAGCGGGTCCGGCCGCTCGCCGCCTGCAGCATGCGCGCCGCCACGCCCGGACCGAGCGCGTCGCGCAGCCCGGCGGCGCTGACCTCGCCCTGCAGGCGCAGGCGCAACGCGCCGTCGGGCTCGGTGCCGCCCTCGATCCGGCTCACGCCGCCGAGCGCGCGCGCGCGCCCGCCCTGCAGGCTCCAGCCGCGCTCGGTGAAGGCGATGCGGCCCTGCGCGTCGGCCAGCGGCGGCAGCCCGGGCCGCAGGCGCAAGTCGTCGTGGTCGAGCGTGAGCCGGCCCTGCACGCGCGTGGCCTCGGCGTCGCCCAGCGGGATGCCGAGCGCGAGCTCGATCGCGGCGTGGCCGCCGCCCTGCGCGGGCGCGAGCGCGCCGCCGATCCAGCGCCCGACCGGCGTGCCGTCGACGTATTGCAGCGCGTCGGCCAGGCTGCCGTCGATGTGCCCGCTGACTTCGAGCCGGCCCTGCTCATAGCGCGCGATGCCGACCTCGACCCCCGACAGCGCGAGCCCGCCGGCGCGCGCCTGCAGCTGGTGCAGCGCCATCGAATCGCGGTCGAACACGAGCCGGCCCTGCACCTGCTCGAACGCCGGCCAATGCTCGCCCGCGGCGTTGCCCGCCGCCGGGATGCAGTCGCAGACGCCGTCGGCGAGCCGGCCCTCGATGTGGAACTCGCTGTCCTTCGCGTGTGCCCGGCCGGCCCAGGGAAAGTCGCGCAGGTCGCCGCGCACATGGAAGGTCGCGCCGCTGATGCGGCCGCGGTGCAGCGCGGCGCCGAGATAGCCGCGCACCGCGGCCGGGATCGGCAGCGGCAGGTAGCGCGCGACGCGCGCCGCGTCGGCGCGCGCGAGCCTGCCGTCGATCTGGATCAGGCCCGGGTAGCGCGCCGGCGCCGCGCCGCTGTGCCAGGCGAGCGTGAAGTGGCCGCTGAAGTCGGCGTTGGCGACGGCCGGGATCTGCAGCTGCACCGCGAGCGGGCGCGCCGCGCCGGGCGCCGGCGCGGCGTCGTAGTGCCAGTGCGCCTGCGCCTGCAGGCTGTCGAGGGCGAGCACCGGATCGGCCCAGACCCCGGGCAGGTCGACGCTGCCGTGCTCGATCGCGATCTGCGCCTGGCCGCCGCCCTCGTCGGCGTCGAAGCGGATCTGCGCCCCCGCCAGGCCCGGTCGGCCGATCGCGCCCGCAGCCGCCGACGCGGCCATGGCGGGGGCCGGCGCGGCCTTCAGCGCCAGGCCGTCGACGCTGCCGGCGAGGTGGTAGCGCAGCGGTGCATCGATGGCGCCGGTCCAGCTCGCCTTGAAGCCGCTGAGCAGCCCGCGCGGCGCCATCGCCGCCAGCACGCGCCGCAGCGGCGCGCCCAGCGGCACGCGCGCCGCGAG
>JAGWVB010000154.1 GCA_018971105.1 Burkholderiales bacterium | reverse complement strand
GGCGCCGGCGCCGGTGCGGCCGCGCCCGGCGCGGGTGGACCGGCCGGCGGCGCCGCGCCCGCGGGCTCGGAGGCCGACGATTCGACCACGCCGGAGGCCGAAGTGCCGAAGCGCGGCGGCATCTTGCCGGCGAGGGCCGCATTCGGGTCCCAGTTGCGGTTGCGGGCCGCCTCGGCGCTGTCCTCGCCGGGCGGGTGCTGCGGCACCTTGTCGACGAAGGGCACCGGCGCCTTGGTGATGTAGAGCGCGACGGCCAGCGCCAGCGCGAGCCCGATGAGCAGGCCGGCTACCAGGCCCATCACGAATCCGCCGCGCTGCGAGACCATCGACACCCCTTGCTGGTTCCGCGTGCTGCGGATCGCTCGATTCGAACTCATGCCGCCGCCTCGGCCGCGGGCGTCTCGCGCGCCATCGCCGTCGGCGCCGAGACGCCGAGCACGGCGAGCCCGTTGCGCAGCACCTGGGCCGTCGCCGCGAGCAGCGCGAGCCGCGCGCACGCCAGGGCGCGGTCCTCGACGAGCACGCGCTCGGCCGCGTAATAGCTGTGGAACGCGGCCGCGAGGCCGCGCAGGTAGAAGGCGACCTCGTGCGGCGCGCGCTCGGCCGCGGCGCGCGTGAGCAACGCCGGGTAGGCGGCGAGTTCGAGCATCAGCGCGGTCTCGGTCGGCGCGACGAGCAGCGCGGTATCGGCCGCTCCGGCCGCGCCGGCCGCGCCGTACGCAACCTCGCCGCGCGCCAGCACCGAGCAGATGCGGGCATGGGCGTACTGGACGTAGAAGACCGGGTTCTCGTCGTTGGCCTCGAGCGCGAGGTCGACGTCGAAGGTGAACTCGGTGTCGGCCTTGCGGCTGACGAGGAAGAAGCGCACGGCGTCGCGGCTGGTCCAGTCGATGAGGTCGCGCAACGTCACGTAGCTGCCGGCGCGCTTGGAGATCTTCACCTCCTGGCCGCCCTTCATCACCGTGATCATCTTGTAGAGCACGTAGTCGGGATAGCCGGCGGGGATGCCGACCCCGGCCGCCTGCAGCCCGGCGCGCACGCGCGCCACCGTGCCATGGTGGTCGCTGCCCTGGACGTTGATGACCTGGTGCCAGCCGCGCTCGAACTTGGCGATGTGGTAGGCGACATCGGGCACGAAGTAGGTGTAGGTGCCGTCGGACTTGCGCATCACGCGGTCCTTGTCGTCACCGTAATCGGTCGTGCGCAGCCACAGCGCGCCGCCTTCCTCGTAGGTCTTGCCGGTGGCGACGAGGCGCCGCACCGTGTCCTCGACGCGGCCGCTGCCGTAGAGGCTGCTTTCGAGGTAGTAATGGTCGAAGTGCACGCCGAAGGCCTGCAGGTCCAGGTCCTGTTCGCGGCGCAGGTAGGCGACCGCGAACTGGCGGATGCCGTCGAGGTCGTCGACATCGCCCGAGGCCGTGAACTCGCGGTCGTCGGCGTGCACCGTCTTGCGCGCCGCGAAGTCGGCCGCGATGTCGGCGATGTATGCGCCGTTGTAGGCCGATTCGGGCCAGCCCGCGTCGCCCGGCGCGAGCCCGCGCAGCCGGCATTGCGTGGACAGCGCCAACGTCGCGATCTGCACCCCGGCGTCGTTGTAATAGAACTCGCGCAGCACCTCGGCGCCCTGGGTCTGGAGCAGGTTGCAGATGCAGTCGCCCAAGGCGGCGTTGCGGCCATGGCCGACATGCAGCGGTCCGGTCGGGTTGGCCGAGACGAACTCGACCATCACGCGCGCGCCGCTGGCCGGCTGGCGGCCGAAATCGGCGCCGGCGGCCAGCACCTCGGCCACCACCGCCTGCTTGGCGGCCGGCGCCAGGCGCAGGTTGATGAAGCCCGGGCCGGCGATCTCGAGCGCCTGCACCCAGCGCCGGAAGGCCGGCTGCGCCTCGAGCCCGCGCACGAGTTCGGCCGCGACCTCGCGCGGATTGCGGCGCAGCGCGCGCGCCAGCGGCATCGCCGCCGTGATCGCGAGATCGCCATGCGCGGCGACCTTGGGCGACTCGAACACCGCCGGCGGCCCCTCGACGCCCGCCGCCGCCGCGGCCAGCACGGCCTCGAGCGCGGCGCGCAATTCCTGCTTCGCCTGGATCATGCGCCCGCGCCCGGCCGTTCCGGAGCCTGCGCGCGCCGCGCGCTCGCGTATCGACCCTTCGGGATCCCTGGGGGCAGCGGACGTAGCGGGCGTGGGAGCTTCATGGCCCGGATTCTACTTTTGGGGCCCGCGGCGACCAGAAGGCGGCAATATGTCCAGCAATTCGCCGCATCGCCGGCCGCGTCCCGGTCCAAGATCGCGGCAGCCGCCCTGCGCGGCACCCGCCCGCCATGCCGCTGTCCAAACTCGCCACCCGCTCGCACACCGTCTGCGCCACCGGCCCCGCGCTGCCGGTGCAGATCGGCAAGTACCGCGTCCAGGCCAAGCTCGGCGAGGGCGCGACGAGCGAGGTGTTCCTCGCCCACGACCCGTTCGCCGATGTCGATGTCGCGATCAAGCGCGTGCGCATCGGCCTGTTCCCGGAGTCGCGCGAAGCCCATTTCCAGCAGCGCTTCTTCGCCGCCGAGGCCGCCCTGGTCGGGCGGCTGAACCATCCCAACGTGGTCCGCATCATCGACGCCGTCGCCGACGACGAGGCGCCCTACCTGGTGATGGAATACGTCAACGGCACGACGCTGCGCCGCTATTGCCGCGCCGACAACCTGCTGCCGATCACGCAGATCATCGAGATCGGCTTCAAGTGCGCGATGGCGCTGGGCTATTGCTACCGCCAAGGGCTGATCCACCGCGACGTCAAGCCCGCGAACCTGCTCGTGACGCTGGACGGCGACCGCATCGGCGACGTGAAGGTGACCGATTTCGGCAGCGTCTTCAACCTCGGCGCCGAGCACACCCAGGTCTACCGCGTCGGCTCGCTGGCCTACATGTCGCCCGAGCAGCTCGACGGCGACGTGCTCGACGCGCGCGCCGACATGTACGGCCTGGCCGCCGTGCTCTATCACCTGGTCGCCGGCCGGCCGCCGTTCGACGCCCAGCACCAGCAGACGCTGATGCACCAGATCTACCACGCCACCGCGCCCGCGCTGTCGTCGCTGCGCGAGGGCGTGCCCGAAGGCCTGCAGCGCCTGATCGAGAGCGCGCTGGCCAAGGAGCGCGAGGCGCGGCCGCCGGACTGGGACACCTATGCCCAGGCCCTGTCGGCGCTCATCACCGCCGACCGCGTCCAGCGCGGCGCGCTGCAGGAGGTGCTCGATTCGGAACGCTTCACGCTGCTGCGTGGGCTCGAGTTCTTCGCCGGCTTCGGCGATGTCGAGCTGTGGGAGGTCGTGCATCGTGCCGTCTGGCAACGCCATACCTATGGACAGGCGCTGTTCCGCAAAGGCGAAGAAGGCAGCACCTTCCATATCCTGACCCAGGGCCAGGTCGAGGTCTATCGCGACGGCAAGCCGGTGGCGACGCTGGGCAGCGGCACCTCGGTCGGCGAGATGGCCTACCTGGCGCCGAGCCCGGACCTGCGCGTGCACAGCGTCGACATCCTGGT
Organism: Burkholderiales bacterium; assembly: GCA_018971105.1. Lineage (GTDB taxonomy): Bacteria > Pseudomonadota > Gammaproteobacteria > Burkholderiales > Burkholderiaceae_C > Rubrivivax. Next base: position 7,302 of record JAGWVB010000154.1, on the reverse strand, counting down.
GGCCCAGCCGACGACGACGCTGGCATTCACGCCCGAGACCATGGAGCAGCTGTCGCTGCCGACGCGGCATCTGTTCGACAAGGCCTTCATCGGCGTCCTCGTGCGCCGCCTGCACTCGGCGCACGAGTCGCTGGCGCACCCGCGCAGAATTCTTTGAGTCGGGTGTCATCGCGAACGCGGCCCGGCGCGTTTCCGGGGTGCCGGACGTCGCAGGCTCTTGTGAAATCGACGGCGGCAACCCGTCCCACCATCCAGATCCGAGGAAACCGACCATGAACAAGCCCCTGCTCTCCGCCGTCTTCACCGCCTGCGCCCTGTTCGCCGGCCACAGCTTCGCCGCCGGCTCCTGCGCCGACCAGGCCGCGGCCAAGAAGCTCAACGGTGCCGCCAAGACCAGCTTCGTCAAGAAGTGCGAGAAGACCACCGCGGCCCCCGCCGCCGCGTCGGCCTGCATGACCCAGGCCGCGGGCAAGAAGCTCAAGGGCGCCGCCAAGAACAGCTTCGTCAAGAAGTGCGAGAAGGACGCCGGCGCCGCCGCCAAGTAAGCCGCCGCCGATCGGACCCCAGGGGGCGCTGCGGCGCCCCCTTTTCATGGGCCGGCGCTCGGGCCGGACCGCGGAGGGTCCGGTCCTTCGACCCACACTTGCGAGTCCGCAGGGACTGGCTCGGTCCTGTCTCAGCCGCGCAGGCCGCCGCCGGCCCAGTAGCGCGGGTCGCCGTAGCTGTGCTTGACGTAGTCGATCCACAGCCGCACGCGCAGCGGGAGATGGCGGCGCTGCGGGAACACGGCGTAGATGCCGTTGGGCGGCGCCGCATAGCCCTCGAGCAGGACGACGAGGCGGCCGGCCGCGACCTCGGACTCGACCTCCCAGGTGCTGCGCCAGGCGATGCCCTGCCCGCCCAGGCACCAGGCGTGCAGCACCTGGCCGTCGCTGCAGTCCAGCGGCCCGCTCGGGCGCAGGTGCACGACCTCGCCGTCGACCGTGAACGACCAGCCGCGCGACTGGCTCGCGTCCGAGCTCAGCATCAGGCAGTCGTGCCGCATCAGCTCGGCCGGCTCGAGCGGCGTGCCGCGCCGCTGCAGGTAGTCGGGCGACGCCACGCACAAGCGCCGGTTGTCGGCCAGGCGCACGCTGACCAGGCTCGAATCGGGCAGCACGCCGACGCGGATCGCGCAATCGAAACCCTCGTTGACGATGTCGACGACGCGGTCGCTCAGGTTCAGCGACAGGCTCACATCGGGATGCGCGGCGCGGAAGGCCGGCACCAGCGGCGCGACATGGCGGCGCCCGAAGCCGGCCGGCGCGGTGACGCGCAGGTGTCCGCTGGCCTTGACGCCGCCGGCGCTGACGCTGGCCTCGGCGTTGGCGAGTTCGGCCAGGATGCGCTGGCAATCCTCGAGGTAGGCGCTGCCCTCGTGCGTGAGCGAGATGCGGCGCGTCGTGCGCAGGAGCAGCTTCACCCCCAGCCGCTCCTCCAGGCCGTCGATGCGCCGGCCCATCACTGCCGGCGCCACGCCCTCGGCCTGGGCCGCCGCCGTCAGGCTGCCCTTGGCGGCGACGGCGACGAAGGACTCGATCTGCTTGAGCCTGTCCATGGGCCGGATTATGCCCATCCAACGCACAAATGAATCACTATCGAAGCAGTTAATGCCGGGCCCGGTATCGAATAGAGTTCGGACATGACGATACGTGCAGTTCTCTTCGATGCCTACGGCACCCTCTTCGACGTCCACAGCGTCGCGTTGCGCGCCGAGCAGATGTACCCCGGGGCGGGCGAGAAGCTCTCGCTGCTGTGGCGCGAGCGCCAGATCGAATACACGCGCCTGGTCTCGATGGGCGGGCGCGCCGCGGGCGAGCGCTACCGCCCGTTCTGGGACCTGACGCGCGCCGCGCTGCGCAACGCCGCGGCGCGCCTGCAACTCGAGCTGGCGCCGGCGGCCGAGGATGCGCTGATGAACGAATACCGCCATCTCAGCGCCTTCCCCGAGAACCGCGAGGTGCTGGCCGAACTGAAGCGGCGCGGCGTCCCGGCGGGCGTGCTCAGCAACGGCGACCCCGAGATGCTCGAAGTCGCGGTCAAGAGCGCCGGCTTCGCCGAACTGCTGCACCCGGTGCTCAGCGTCCACGCGACGCGGCGCTACAAGCCCGACCCGGCGGTCTACGCACTCGGCTGCGCCGCCTTCGGGCTGCCGGCCAAGGACATCCTCTTCGTCAGCAGCAACGGCTGGGACGCGATCGGCGCGACCTGGTACGGCTACACGACGCTGTGGGTCAACCGGGCCGGTGCGCCGCTCGACCCGCTGGACACCGAACCCAGCCATCGCGCACGCAGCCTGCGCGAAGTGCTGGACCTCATCCCTTCCCCTTGAATCGCGAGACGACCATGCGCACCCACGTCCACAGCCTCCAGGTTTCGAACGTCCTCTATCGCTTCATCGAAGACGAGGTGCTGCCCGGCACCGGCGTCGCCCCCTCGGCCTTCTGGTCCGGCTTCGACGCCATCGTGCGCGATCTGGCGCCGCGCAATGCGGCCCTGCTGGCCGAGCGCGACCGCCTGCAGACCGAGCTCGACGCCTGGCACCGCGCGCATCCGGGCCCGATCGCCGACGCCGCCGCCTACCGCGCCTTCCTCGAACGCATCGGCTACCTGCAGCCGGTGCCGGCGCAGGTGCACACGACGACGGCCCACGTCGACGCCGAACTCGCGCAGCAGGCCGGGCCGCAGCTCGTCGTGCCCATCCTCAACGCCCGCTACGCGCTCAACGCCGCGAACGCGCGCTGGGGCTCGCTCTATGACGCGCTGTACGGCACCGACGCGCTGCCCGAGACCGGCGGCGCCGAGCGCGGCGGCGCCTACAACCCGGTGCGCGGCGCGGCGGTGATCGCCTACGCGCGGCGCTTCCTCGACGCGGCCGCGCCGCTGGCCGAAGGCAGCCATGCCGACAGCACGAAATACCGCGTCGAGGGCGGCCGCATGCTCGTGACGCTGGCCGGCGGTCGCGTCGTCGGTCTCGCCGACCCATCGCTGTTCGTCGGCTTCCAGGGCGACGCCGCGGCGCCGAGCTCGGTGCTGCTGCGCCACCACGGCCTGCACATCGATATCCGCATCGACCGCACGACCGCGATCGGCAAGTCCGACGCCGCCGGCGTCTGCGACCTCGTGCTCGAGGCGGCGCTGTCGACCATCCTCGACCTCGAGGATTCGGTCGCCGCCGTCGACGCCGACGACAAGGTACTGGGCTACCGCAACTGGCTCGGCATCCTCAAGGGCACGCTGACCGAGCCGGTGAGCAAGGGCGGCCACACGTTCACGCGCGGCCTCAACCCGGACCGGCGCTACCACGGCGCCGACGGCGGGGAGGTCGTGCTGCATGGCCGCAGCCTGATGTTCCTGCGCAATGTCGGCCACCTGATGACGAACCCGGCGATCCTCTGGGATGGCGGCCGGCGCGAGGTCCCCGAAGGCATCCTCGACGCCGTCGTGACGACGACGATCGCGCTGCACGACCTGCAGCGCCGCGGCGAGCGCGGCATCGTCAATTCGCGCAGCGGCAGCGTCTACATCGTCAAGCCGAAGATGCACGGCCCGGACGAGGTCGCCTTCGCGAGCGAGCTGTTCGGCCGCGTCGAGCAGCTGCTCGGCCTGCCCGACAGCACCGTCAAGCTCGGCATCATGGACGAGGAGCGCCGCACCAGCGTCAACCTGCAGGCCTGCATCGCCGCGGCCGCGAGCCGCGTCGCCTTCATCAACACCGGCTTCCTCGACCGCACCGGCGACGAGATGCACACGGCGATGCTGGCCGGCCCGATGCGGCGCAAGGGCGACATGAAGGCGAGCGAATGGATCCAGGCCTACGAGCGCAACAACGTCGTCGTCGGCCTCGCCTGCGGGCTGCGCGGCAAGGCGCAGATCGGCAAGGGCATGTGGGCCATGCCGGACCTGATGGCGGCGATGCTCGAGCAGAAGGTCGCGCATCCGCTCGCCGGCGCCAACACCGCCTGGGTGCCGAGCCCGACCGCGGCGACGCTGCACGCGCTGCATTACCACCAGGTCGATGTCGCGGCGCTGCAGGCCGAGATGGAGAAGGTCGACGCCGCGGCCCAGCGCGAAACCCTGCTCGCCGGCCTGCTCACGGTGCCGGTCGTCGCCGAGGCCCGGTGGAGCGCGGCCGAGCGCCAGCAGGAGATCGACAACAACGTCCAGGGCATCCTCGGCTATGTCGTGCGCTGGGTCGACCAGGGCGTCGGCTGCTCCAAGGTGCCCGACATCCACGACATCGGGCTGATGGAGGACCGCGCGACGCTGCGCATCAGCAGCCAGCACATCGCGAACTGGCTCCACCATGGCGTCGTCACCGAGGCCCAGGTGCACGAGACCTTCCGCCGCATGGCCGCCGTCGTCGACCAGCAGAACGCTGGCGACCCGCTTTACAAGCCGATGGCCGGCCACTGGGACACGAGCTACGCCTATCGCGCCGCGCTCGACCTCGTGTTCAAGGGCAAGGAACAGCCCAGCGGCTACACCGAGCCGCTGCTGCACGCCTGGCGCCAGCGCGTCAAGTCGGCGTGACAAGTCCCCCCGAAACGCCTTGGGCGCCTCCCCCCGGGCGGCACCGCCGGCGGCCCGGCAGAGCCGGTTCCGCGGCGCCTGCTTGAAGGAGCCAGCGCAATGACTGCAGACTCGCGCTGGCGCCCCAGCGTCACCGTCGCGGCGGTGATCGAGCGCGACGGGCGCTACCTGCTCGTCGAGGAGCACACGCCCGAGGGGCTGATGTTCAACAACCCGGCCGGCCACCTCGAGCGCGGCGAGACGCCGCAGCAGGGCGTCGTGCGCGAGGCGCTCGAGGAGACGGCGCGCGCGTTCACGCCGGATGCGCTGGTCGGCGTCTATCTGGCGCGCTTCCAGCGCCCGGCCACGGGCGAGGACGTGACCTACCTGCGCCTGGCCTACGCCGGCAGCGTCGGCGACGAACTGCCCGGCCGCACGCTGGACGCCGGCATCGTGCGCACGCTGTGGATGACGCCCGACGAGGTGCGCGCCAGCGCCGCACGCCACCGCAGCGCGCTCGTGCTGCGCTGCATCGAGGACCATCTGGCCGGCCGGCGCTACCCGCTCGAGCTGATCCACGCCGACGCGACCCTCCTAGCACCCGCGCTCAAGGCCTGATCTCGTCCAGCCAGTGCAGCAGCAGCGCGGTGACGCGCGCCGGCTGCTCCATCGTCAGCATGTGGCCGGCGCCGGCGACGATCTCGAGCCGCGCACCGGGTATCGCGTCGGCCAGCGCGCGCGATTCGGCGACCGGCGTGAGCCCGTCGGCCTCGCCGCAGACGACCAGCGTCGGGCAGGCGATGCGCGGCAGCAGCGGGCGCTGGTCGGCGCGCACCATCACGGCGCGGTTCTGCGCGATGAGCTGCGCCGGGCCGGCGCGGCGCAGCATCTCGAGATAGGCGCCGACGAGTTCCTTGTCGCGCACCTCGACCGGATGGAAGGCGAACAGCAGGTTGGCGCGCAGCACCTCGTCCATGCGGCCGGCGGCGTAGAGCTCGCAGGCCTTGCGGCGCAGCTCGATCGTCGCTGCCGCATCGGGCCGCGCCGTGGTGCCCAGCAGGGCGAGCGCTTGCACGCGCGCCGGCGCCTGGCGCAGCATCTCGAGCGCGACCATGCCGCCCATCGAGGCGCCGATCAGCACCAGCGCGCCCGGCTGCTCGCGCAGCAGCGCCGCCGCCATCTCGGGCAGCGTCGCGCAGCGCTGGTGCGCATCGGCGACATGGACCTTGTGCCGCGTCGCCAGCGCCGGCAGCTGGCCGGCGTACATCGCCGCGTCGCAGGCCAGCCCGGGCAGCAGGATCAGGTTGTGCATGCGCCGAGTGTGCCGCAGGCCCGTCGCGCGGCCGTCATGCGGCGCTCGCGCCGCGCCGCTATGCTCGACGCCGGCTCCGGGAACGGCGCCGATCCCGGCCCTGCGCGCGCCCGATGCGCCACGGAGCGCATCGGCACCGCGGCACCCAGAGCCACCCAGAGGCACAGCACTTGACCGAACTGATCTTCATCCGCCACGGCGAAACCGACTGGAACATCCGGGGCTGCTTCCAGGGCCAGCTCGACGTGCCGCTCAACGCCACCGGCCAGGCGCAGGCGCAGCGCCTGGCGCAGCGGCTCGCGCCCGAACGCCCGGATGGGCTCTACAGCAGCGACCTCGACCGGGCGCGCGCCACGGCGGCGCCGCTGGCCGCGGCCTGGGGCCTGGCGCCGACGACGCTGCCAGGGCTGCGCGAGCAGCATTTCGGCGTCCTCGAAGGGCTGGACATGGCGAGCGCGCGCACGCGCCACCCCGAGGCCTGGGCACGCTGGCTCGAACAGCGCGCCGACTACGAGATCCCCGGCGGCGGCGAGAGCCGGCTGCGCTTCCACGCCCGCGTCATCGAGGCCGTCGAGGCGCTCGCGCGTGCGGACGCGGGGCGGCGCATCGTCGTCGTCACGCATGGCGGCGTGCTCGACATGCTGTGGCGCGAGGTCCACGGCCTGACGCTCGATGGCCAGCGCGACTGCCCGATCCCGAACACCGGCATCAACCGCCTGCGCTGGGCCGACGGCCGGCTGCAGATCGAGGTCTGGGGCGACGCGGCCCATCTCGCATGAAGAAAGTGCGCGGCTGCGGCTGCCGCCGCGGGGCGTGGGCGTGAGCCCCGGCCCGCACCTGCCGGGCCCGGGGCCGCGGCCCGGCGCACGCGCTCAGAGCGCGCTCAGGACGCGCCCATGCGCCGCCCCAGCACCATGACCCAGAACCAGCGGTAGCGCGTGCCCGCGCGGTATTCGGTGGCAACGCCGACATCGCGGAACTCGGGGTCCATCAGGTTCTCGCAATGGTTCGGGCTGGCGAGCCACAGCGCCAGCGTCGTCGGCGCGTCGGCGCGGCCGGCGGCGGCGTTCTGCGCCACGTCGCTCCAGTGGTAGCCCTCGCGCTCGGCGCGTTCGCCGACATCCGATCCGTCGCTGCCCTCGTGCGCGACGATGTCGCGCCCGGCCATGTCATGCGCCTGCACGGCGGCAGCGCGCTCGAGCGCGGCATCCCAGCGCAGCGGCGGCGCCGGCGGATTCCATCGCGATCCGCATTCCGCGCCGGCGGCGCGCATCGCGTTGATGCGGTGCAGCGTGTCTTCGCGGTCGAGCGCGCCCGCCGCGGCCGCCCGGCAGGCGAGGGCGGCGCACAGCAGCAACGCGGCCGGGCGCGGCGGCATGACCGGATGGGGTCGGACCCTAGAACGGAATGTCGTCGTCCATGTCGTCGAAGCCGGTGGC
>JAGWVB010000153.1 GCA_018971105.1 Burkholderiales bacterium | reverse complement strand
AGCCCTTGCCGGCGGCGCGGCTCGAGCGCCTGGCCCAGGCCTATGTCGACGCCTCGGCCGCCGACGACCCCTTCCTCGCCACCGCCTGGGGCCGGGCGGGGCACGACGGCGCGCTGCCGGCGGCGACCGAGGCGCAGCGCAGCCGCCGCATCGCCCGCCTCCACGCCTGACGCGCCGAGGTCGATGCGATCGAGCGCGATGCCGGACCGCGCGCCGCCGTGGGACTGGCGGGCGATCTGCGGCTCATGCGCGCGATGCTGGCGGGCGAGCTCGGCGAGCTCGAACGGCGCCGCAGCGACCGCAAGGACTACGCGGCGCCGGCGCTGGCGTTGATCGATCCTCGTCAGCCTGCCCGCGTGGCTGGGCCGGATGGAGATCGTCGAGACGCCGGCCTTCCTGCCGCCGGTCTCGCCCGGGGCCTCGATGATGTCGCCGCGGCGGTTCGCGCCATCGACCACCGGCCACTACTTCAGCCGCCGACCTCGCTCGCCGAGGCCGCCGCACGCCTGGACATGAACCAGGATTTCGACCACGATCGCATCCTCTCGACCGCCGCGCACGAGGCGATGCCGGGTCAATTCCTGCAGCTGTCGATCGCGCACCGGCAGCCCGACCTCGTGCGCAAGCTCCAGGATGCGAGCTCCTTCGCCGAGGGCTGGGCCTATTACGGCGAGGAGATGTTCGTGCGCCTGGGCCTGTACGGCGACCATCTCGACGGCCGGCTCTTCACCGCGCGCTGGGAGCAAGTGCGCGGCGCGCGCGCCATCGTCGATGCCGAACTGGCGTCCGGCGCGTGGACCATCGACCGGGCGGTGGAGTTCTACGAACGCGAATCGGGCTTCACGCACGAGGCGGCGCAGGCCGCCGTCGCCGGCATGGCCTTGAATCCCGGCTACGCCATCGCCTACATCGTCGGCCGCGACCAGCTCGAGACGCTGCTGGCCGAGGTCATGCGGCGCCGGGCGCCGCCGGGGGCGGGCCTCAGGCCCGGTCCTTGCCGCCGTCGGTCTCGGCGTCGGGCGCCTTGGTGTGCTTGATGAAGATGCGCGCCGCGATGATGCCGACCTCGTAGAGCACGCACAATGGCAGTGCGAGCGAGAGCATCGAGACGACGTCGGGCGGCGTGACGACGGCCGCGGCGATGAAGGCGCCGACGATGTAGTACTGGCGGATCGACTTCAGCTGCTCGATCGTGACGATGCCGATGCGCGCCAGCAGCACCACCGCCACCGGCACCTCGAAGGCGACGCCGAAGACGAGGAACATCGTCAGCACGAAGCCGAAATAGGCCTCGATGTCGGGCGCGGCGCGGATCGACGAGGGCGCGAACATCTGGATGCCGTGGCTCACCGCCGGCAGCACGAGGAAGTAGCAGAAGGCCACCCCGGCCATGAACAGCACCGTGCTCGAGATCACGAGCGGCAGCACCATCCGCTTCTCGTGCGAATACAGGCCCGGCGCGATGAAGGCCCAGATCTGGTAGAGCACGAACGGCAGCGCCAGCAGCAGCGCCGCCATGAGCGTGATCTTCAGCGGCACCAGCACCGGCGAGACGACGCTGGTGGCGATCAGCGTCGAGCCCTTGGGCAGGTAGCTCAGCATGGGCTCGGCGAGCAGGTCGTACAGATGCCCCGGGCCGGGCCAGATCGCGAGTGCGACGAAGGCGATGCCGATCGCGAACGCCGCCTTGATCAGGCGCTCGCGCAGTTCGATCAGGTGCGAGACGAAGGGCGCTTCGGTGCCGGCGAGCTCGTCTTCCTTCGGCTCGCTCATCGGCCGGACCTGATGCCCGGGGGCCGGTGGCGGGCGACGCGCGCCGCGCCCGATTGGGCCTTCGTGCGCACGCCGGTGCGCTGCTTGTACCACTGCGGCGTCGCGCCGCGCTTGAGGCGCCAGTTCTTCTTCGGATGGCGGTACATCGGCGGCAGCGGGTCGATGGCGGCGGCGTCGGCCGCGCCGGCGCGCGCGCCGATGCCCGCGGTGGCGCTGCGCCATTCGTCCTGGATCGCTGCGCCGGCCTGCTCGACCTCGGTGCGCACGGTGCGCTGGACCTCGCGCGCCGCGTCCTCGAAATGGGTCTTCATGTTGCGCAGTTCTTCGAGCTCGATCGAGCGGTTGACCTCGGCCTTGACCTCGGCCACGTAGCGCTGCGCCTTGCCGAACAGCGCGCCCATCGTGCGCGCGACCCGGGGCAGCTTCTCCGGCCCGATGACGATCAGCGCCACCGCGCCGATGAGGGCGATCTTGTCGAAACCGAAGTCGATCATGCTGCGCTAGCCGGCCATCCCCGCGCCGACGTTCACGACTTGGACTTCGCCTCGACGTCGACCGTGTTGGCGTCGTTGCGCGGCGTGGAGGTGACCTGCTGCGGCGCCGCTGCGGCGTCGCCGCCGGCCTCGTCGGTGCCCTTCATGCCTTCCTTGAAGTTGCGCACCGCGCCGCCGAGGTCGCTGCCGATGTTGCGCAGCTTCTTGGTGCCGAAGATCATCGCCACGATCAGCAGGACGATCAGCCAATGCCAGATGCTGAATGAACCCATGTTCCGCTCCTAAAGAGTAACCCTCGATTCTACGATCAGCCGCGGGGTCAGCCGCGCGACCAGGGCCGCGGCCCGCCGATCACGTGCAGGTGGAGGTGGTAGACCTCCTGGTGCCCGTCGGCGCCGCAGTTGATGATCGTTCTGAATCCGTTCGTCACGCCCAGTTCCTTCATCAGCCGCGGCGCCAGGCCGAGCATGCGCCCGAGCAGCGCGTCGTGCTCGGGCGTCACGTCGGCCAGCGTCGGGATGTGGATCTTGGGAATGATCAGCACGTGCACCGGTGCCCAGGGGTGGATGTCGTGGAAGGCGAGCATCTGCTCGTCCTCGTAGACCTTGCGGGCCGGGATCTGGCCGGCGACGATCTTGCAGAAGATGCAGGCGGGGTCGGACATCTCGGCTACTTTCCTTTCAGTTCGCGGGCAGCGGCATGGTGCGGTTCTCGGCGTAGCCCAGCCAGCCGCGGATGTAGCGGTAGAGGTACCAGATCCCGATCAGGAACCAGGCCGCGGCGCCGGGGAACCACATGAACAGGTACAGCGGCAGCGTCAGCAGCAGCCACAGCAGCGTGAACCAGAAGCTGCGCGCCTGCCAGCGGTAGTGGCTGCGGTAGAAGTCGTTGGGCAGGTCGGGGCGCTTGACATAGTTGATGATCATCGCGATCACCGAGAAGATGCCGGCCGAGAACCAGCTCAGCAGATGCAGCCCGTAGAGCACATGGGTGAGCGTGCGCAGGCCGTCCTGCTCGCCCGCCGCGCCGGGGATCACCACGTCGTTCATGTCCCGTCTCCTTCGCGTTGCCGCGCCTTGCGCGCGGCGAATTCCTCCAGGCCCGACAGACCCTCGCGCCGCTCGAGCTCGGCCAGCACGTCGGCCGGCTCGAGCTCGAAGGCGGCGAGCGCCACCAGGGTATGGAACCAGAGGTCGGCGACCTCGCCGACGATGCGCGGGCGGTCGCCGTCCTTGGCCGCCATCACGACCTCGGTCGCCTCCTCGCCCACCTTCTTCAGAATCGCGTCGAGGCCCTTCGAGAACAGGCGCGCGACATAGCTGCGGTCGGGATCGCCGCCGCGGCGCGATTCGATCACCGCGGCCAGGCGCGCGAGGCTGTCGTTGGAAGGGGATGTCATCGGTAGATCGCCTCGGGGTCCTTGAGCACGGGCTCGACGGCGCGCCATCGCCCCTCCTCCAGGCGCTGGAAGAAGCAGCTGTGGCGTCCGGTGTGGCAGGCGATGCCGGGATCGTGCCCGAGCTGCGTGACGGTGAGCAGCACGACATCGCTGTCGCAGTCGATGCGGATCTCGTGCACCTGCTGCACATGGCCGGATTCCTCGCCCTTGCGCCACAGGCGCGCGCGCGAGCGGCTCCAGTACACCGCCTGGCGCGTGTCGGCGGTGGCGGCGAGCGCCTCGCGGTTCATCCACGCGAACATCAGCACGTCGCCGCTGCCGCGCTCTTGCGCGATCACCGGCACGAGGCCGTCGCGGTCCCACTTGATGTCGTCGAGCCAATCCATGGCGGGAGTTTAGGGTTTCCGGCGCCTCAATCGACATGCGTCGCGCCGGCGTGACCGCGCTCGGCCGCGAACCAGGCCAGCACCGGCACCGTGCCGGGCAGCACCGGCTGCACCTGCACCGGCAGCGTCTGCCAGGCCATGGCCTGGCCCTCGCGCATCTCGAACTCGCCCGTCCAGGCGTAGACCTTGCAGAAATGCAGCCGCACGCGCGCATGGGGATAGTCCATCAGCTCGACCTGCCAGGGATGGGCCGCGCCTATCGTGATGCCGAGTTCCTCCTGCAATTCGCGCCCGAGCGCCTGCGCCACCGACTCGCCGGGCTCGACCTTGCCGCCGGGGAATTCCCAGTAGCCGGCGTAGACCTTGCCGGGCGGCCGCGTCGTGAGCAGGAAGCGGCCGTCGGCGGCGATCAGCACCCCGACCGCGACGTCGACCGGCACCCGTTCAGCGGGCGCCATGGCGCCCCGCGTAGTCGCGCGCGAACTGCTGCGCCACGCGCCCCGAGCGCGAGCCGCGCTCGAGCGCCCAGACCAGCGATTCCTGGCGCGCCGCGGCGATCGCGTCTTCCGCGATGCCGCCGCTGCGCAGCCACTGGGCGACGATGGCCAGGTATTCGTCCTGCGTGAATGGGTAGAAACTGATCCACAGGCCGAAGCGTTCCGAGAGCGAGATCTTCTCCTCGACGACCTCGCCCGGATGGACCTCGCCGTCGTCGCGGTGCTGGTAGCTCAGGTTCTCCTGCATGTACTCGGGCAGCAGATGGCGGCGGTTGCTGGTGGCGTAGATCAGCAGGTTGTCGCTGGCCTGCGCGACCGAGCCGTCGAGCACGCTCTTGAGCGCCTTGTAGCCGGCTTCGCCCTCGTCGAAGCTGAGGTCGTCGCAGAACACGATGTAGCGCTCGGGGCGCGCCGCGACGAGGTCGACGAGGTCGCCGAGGTCGACGAGGTCGGCCTTGTCGACCTCGATCAGGCGCAGCCCGCGGGCCGCGTACTCGTTCAGGCAGGCCTTGATGAGCGAGCTCTTGCCGGTGCCGCGCGCGCCGGTGAGCAGCACGTTGTTGGCGCCGCGGCCGGCGACGAACTGCTCGGTGTTGGCGACCAGGCGCTCCTTCTGGCCGTCGACCTCGCGCAGGTCGGCGAGGCGGATCGTCGCCACATGGCGCACCGGTTCGAGCACGCCGACGCTGCCGCGGCGGCGGTAGCGGAACGCGATCGACGCGTCCCAGTCGGGCGCCGTCGGCGCGTGCGGCAGGAGGGTCTCGAGCCGCGCGAGCAGCGATTCGGCGCGCAGCAGCAGATGTTCGAAGGCGGCATTCATGACGCGAGTTTAGGCGGCGCCGCGCGGCGCGATGGGGCGCGCGGGATGGCGCCGCGGGCCGCCGCCTCAGGCGGCCAGGCGCTGCAGCGCCAGCTCGAGCTGCTCGGTCGGCGCGCGCTTGAAGCCGCTGCGCGCGTAGCGGTGCAGGCGGCCGACCGCGAACGCCGTCAGCGCCGAGGCCAGCGCCTGCGCATCGACGGTCGGCGTCGCCGAACCGCCGGCCTCGGCCGCGCCGCGCAGGCTCTGGCGCAGCTGCGACTCCAGGCGGTCGAAGAACTGGTTCATGCGCGCCGACAGCCGCTCGTGCTCGAACACCAGCGCGTCGCCGACCATCACCCGCGTCATGCCCGGGTTCTTCTCGCCGAACTGCAGCAGCACGGTGACGATCTTCTGCGCCTGCGCGCCGCCGGCGGCATCGCGCGCCAGGATCTGGTTGACGAGCGTGAAGACGCTGGTCTCGATGAATTCGATCAGGCCCTCGAACATCTGCGCCTTGCTCGCGAAATGGCGATACAGCGCGGCCTCGCTGACCTTCAGGCGGGCCGCCAGCGCGGCCGTCGTGATGCGTTCGCTGCCGGGCTGTTCGAGCATCGTGGCCAGCGTCTGCAGGATCTGCACGCGGCGCTCGCCCGGCTTGGGCCGCTTGCGCAGCGGCGGCGCGGCCGGCGCGGGGCCGGCATCGTCGGCGCCGACCGGCGGCAGGGCTTCGGGCTGGTCGGACATCGGGGCGGCGGGGTGGGTGCGGCAGCACCGACGGAGGTGCGCGGCGATTCTGGCACAGCACTGCCCGGGGCCGGCTTGCAGGTAAACACTGACATCGATACCGCCGCCAAGGCGGTTGCACCGGGCGTCAGGGGCGGCGCAGCAACTCGCCCAGGCGCCGGATGCGGCGGTCGACATAGGCCGGGCGCCGGCGCAGCCGCGCGCCGTCGGCGTCGATCCAGCGCTGCATCCAGACCGTGCGCAGGCCCAGGCTGCGCGCGGCCTTCTGGTGCACCAGCGTGTCCTCGACCAGCGTACAGCGCGACGCCGGCACGCGCAGCCGCGCCAGCAGCGCGCGCAGCATGCGCGTGTCGGGCTTGGGGCGCAGCTGGCCGAACATCGCCATGTCCTCGATCGCGACGACGGCGTCGAACAGATGGCCGATGCCGAGCGCGCCGAGCACGCGCGCCGCGTAGGCTGCCGGCGCGTTCGTCAGCACGATGCGCGTGCCGCGCAGCCGCGCCAGCGCCGCGAAGTCGTGCGGATGGCCGCGCAAGCGCTGCTCGAGGCCGGGCAGGCGGTGCGTCTCGCGCAGGAAATGCGCCGCCTGCACGCCGTGGTGGCGCACGAGGCCGAGCAGCGTGGCGCCGTAGCGCAGCCAGTAGCGGCGGCGCAGCGCGTTCGACTCCTCGGGCGTGAGCGCGAGGTGGCGCTCGATATATGCGCCCATGGCGCGGCGCAGTTCGCGCATAGCCGCGCCGCTGGCGTCGTGCAGCGTGTCGTCGAGGTCGAAGAGCCAGACCCGGCGGGCGTGCGGCTTCACTTCGACCGGATCATGGTCCCGCATCACCAGGGGGCGGCTGATCCGGTCTCATGCGGGCCGGATCATCGTCCGCATCGCCCGGGGCCGCTGAACCGGTCTCATTTGGACCGGATCATCGTCCCGTAGGCCTGCTCGGTCAGCACCTCGAGCAGCAGCGCGTGCGGCACGCGGCCGTCGATGATGTGGACGGCGTTGACGCCGCATTTGGCGGCCTCGAGCGCGCCGGCGATCTTGGGCAGCATGCCGCCGCTGATCGTGCCGTCGGCGAACAGCGCGTCGATCTCGCGCGCGCTCAGGTTCGTCAGCAGCTCGCCCGCCTTGTCGAGCACGCCGCGGATGTTGGTCAGCATCAGCAGCTTCTCGGCCTTCAGCACGGTCGCGAGCTTGGAGGCGACGAGGTCGGCGTTGATGTTGTAGCTCTCGCCCGCATCGCCGAAGCCGATCGGGCTGATGACCGGGATGAACTGGTCGTCCTGCAGCGCGATGACGACGCTGGGATCGATCGCGGTGATCTCGCCGACATGGCCGATGTCGTGCTCGAGGGCCGGGTCGTCCTTGTCGACCATCTTCAGCTGGTGCGCGCGGATCATGCCGCCGTCGCGCCCGGTGAGCCCCACGGCCTTGCCGCCGGCGGCGTTGATGAGGCCCACGATGTCCTGCTGGACCTCGCCGGCGAGCACCCATTCGACGACCTCCATCGTCTCCGCGTCGGTGACGCGCATGCCCTGGATGAAGGTCCCCTTCTTGCCGAGCTTGGCCAGCGCGTCGTCGATCTGCGGCCCGCCGCCGTGCACGACGATGGGGTTCATGCCGACGAGCTTGAGCAGCACGACGTCCTCGGCGAAGTCCTGCTGCAGCGCCGGGTCGGTCATCGCGTTGCCGCCGTACTTGATGACCAGCGTCTTGCCGTGGTACTTGCGGATGTAGGGCAGGGCCTGGGCCAGGATCTCGGCCTGGTCGCGCGGCGTGATGTGGGCCAGGTCGGGATTGCTCGGGGTGGTCATGGCGGGGCCGGGGGCTGGAGAACGCGCGATTGTAGGAAAGCCCGGGCGGCCCCATATGACAGCGCGATGGGGCACAGTACGCGCTTGCGCAACCGATGCAGGGGAATGCGATGAACCGACGCCAGGCCTGGACTCGATTGCTGTTCGCGACGATCGCGCTGCCGCTGGCCGGCCGTGCCCAGACCACGACCACGGCCGGCGAGATCGTCAAGGTCGACAAGGCCGCGCGGCGGCTGACGATCAAGCACGAGGGCCTGCCCAACCTCGGCATGCCGGCGATGACGATGACCTTCGACGTGCGCGACGCCGGGCTGCTCGACGATCTCGCCGTGGGCGACAAGGTGCGCTTCGCCGCCGCCAAGGTCGACGGGCGCTACACGGTGGTGGCGCTGAGCAAGGCGCCCTGACGCCGGCGCCGCGCGCTAGAAATGGATCCCCTGCATCAGCTGCTGCACCGCCAGCGCCTCGGCGCTGAGCTGCTGCCGGGCTGGCCTGTCGCCCTTGGACTCGCCCTTGGCCGCCGCTGAATCCGGGAACATCCGGAACGTCGTGTTCATCGAGATCTGCGCCACGCGCGGCACCAGCGCGTGCAGCAGCTGGCCGAAGATGCCCAGCCGCGTGGCGATGCGCACCGGCTTGGCGATGCAGGCCTGCGCGATCATCTCGGCCGCCTCGCCGGGGTCCAGCGTCGGCACGTTGTTGTAGATCTTCGTCGGCGCGATCATCGGCGTGCGCACCAGCGGCATGTTGATCGTCGTGAAGGTCACGCCCTGGTCGGCGTATTCGCTGCTCGCGCAGCGCGTCCAGGCGTCGAGCGCGGCCTTGCTCGCGACATAGGCCGAGAAGCGCGGCGCGTTCGTCAGCACGCCGATGCTGCTGATGTTGACGACATGGCCGTGCTTCCTCGCCACCATCGCCGGCAGCAGACCCATCGTCACGCGCAGCGCGCCGAAGTAGTTGAGCTGCATCGTGCGCTCGAAGTCGTGGAAGCGGTCGTAGCTGCTCTCGATCGCGCGGCGGATGCTGCGCCCGGCGTTGTTGACGAGGAAGTCGACGCCGCCATGCGCGGCCAGCAGTTCGCCGACGAAGCGGTCGCAGTCGGCCCTGTCGGCGATGTCGACGGCGTAGGTGACGAAGGCATGGCCGCGCGCGGCGGCCTCGGCGGCCGCGGCCTCGAGCTTGGCGGCGTCGCGGCCGCAGATGATCGTCGTCGCGCCGGCCTCGGCGAAGCGGTGCGCGGCGGCCAGACCGATGCCCGAGCTGCCGCCGGTGACGAGCACGACCTTGCCGGCCACCGTGCCCTTGAGGCTGCGGTCGATGTAGAGGTCGGGGTCGAGGTGGCGTTCCCAGTAGTCCCACAGCACCCAGGCGTAGTCGTCCAGGCGCGGGCATTCGATGCCGCTGCCCTTGAGCGCCGCGTCGAGCGCACGCCGGTCGTAGCGCGTCGGGAAATTGACGAACGTGAACATGTCGTCGGGCAGGCCGAGGTCCTTCATCACCGCGCTGCGGATGCGCCGCACCGGCGCCAGCGCCATCAGCCCCTTCTTCACGCTCCGGGGCACGAAGCCCAGCAGCGCGGCGTTGACGAACAGGCTCATCTTCGGCGCATGGGCGGCGCGGCTGAAGATGTCGAGCACGTCGCCGACGCGGTAGCCCTTGGGGTCGACGATGTGGAAGCATTGCCCCGCCGGCGGCGTCTTCGCGTGGCTGATGTGGTCGATCGCGGCGACGACGAAATCGACCGGCACGATGTTGATGCGCCCGCCCTCGATGCCGATGCTCGGCAGCCAGGGCGGCAGGATCTGGCGCAGGCGCTGGATGAGCTTGAAGAAATAGTAGGGGCCGTCGATCTTGTCCATCTCGCCGGTCTGGCTGTCGCCGACGACGAGCGCCGGGCGGTAGACGGTCCAGGGCAGGCGGCATTCGCGGCGCACGATCCTCTCGCTCTCGTGCTTGGTCATGAAGTACGGGTGGTCCAGGCCCTCGGCCTCGTCGAACATGTCCTCGCGGAACACGCCCTCGTAGAGCCCGGCGGCGGCGATGCTGCTCACGTGGTGCAGATGGCCGGCGCCGATGGCCTGGGCGTATGCGACGAGGTTGCGCGTGCCTTCGACGTTGACGCGGATCTGGCTCTCGGCGTCGGCGCCGAGGTCGTAGACGGCAGCCAGGTGGTAGACGGCATCGACCTGGCCCTTGAGCGCCTTGATGGCGTCGCCGGCGACGCCGAGCCGGGGTTCGGTCAGGTCGCCCGTGACCGGCTGCGCGCGTGCGCGCGCCGCCTTGCCGGCCAGGCCCCAGTAGTCGTACAGCGCCTCGAGCTTGGCCTCGCTGCCCGGCCGCACGAGGAAGTGGACGCGGGTGCCCCGGCGCGCGAGCAAGGCCTTGACGAGTCGCTTGCCGATGAATCCGGTCGCCCCGGTGACGAAGTAGCGCATCTCTCGCTCCTGCAGGGTTCGAATCTCCGGCACCGAGCATAGAGCCTGCTCACTAGAGATTCCGCGCCCGTGCGACGCGGGGGAACCCTATATTGCGGGCGTCGGCGCCGCAGCCGGCGACCCCGCAACGAACGCAGGAGACATGATGGTCAAGAAGATGAAATCGGACGCGCCGGCCGCGGACGCGGGCAGCGGTGCGCTCGCGCAGGCGGTCAAGGAATCGGCGCAGCAGATCTGGCTCGCCGGCATGGGCGCCTTCGCCCATGCGCAGGAGAAGGGCACGAAGGCCTTCGAATCGCTGATCAAGGAAGGACAGAACCTGCAGCAGAAGACCCAGAGCGCGGCCGAGGAGAAGCTCGGCGAGGTCGGCGAGCGCATGAACGCGATGGCCGACCAGGTGAGTGCGCGCGCGGGCCAGAACTGGGACAAGCTCGAATCGATATTCGAGTCGCGCACCGCCAAGGCGCTGGCGCGGCTGGGCGTGCCGACGGCCAAGGAACTGGCGGCGCTGTCGCAGCGCGTCGACGCGCTGGCGGCGGCGGTGGCCCGGCTCGGACCGGCGGCGCCGGCTTCGCGCAAGCGTGCCGCGAAGGCGGCGG
>JAGWVB010000455.1 GCA_018971105.1 Burkholderiales bacterium | reverse complement strand
ACGATCCACTTGAGCACGCGCATGTTCTCGCCGTAGCCGGGCCAGACGAACTTGCCGTCGGCGCCCTTGCGGAACCAGTTCACGCAGTAGATGCGCGGCAGCTTCGCGCCGCTGGCGGCGAGCTTCCCGCCCAGGCTCAGCCAATGCTGGAAGTAGTCGGCCATGTTGTAGCCGGTGAAGGGCAGCATGGCGAACGGATCGCGGCGCACGACGCCCTGCGCACCGGCGGCGGCGGCCGTCGTCTCGCTGCCCATCGTCGCCGCCATGTACACGCCCTCGGCCCAGGTGCGGGCCTCGGTCACGAGCGGCACCGTGGTCGAGCGCCGGCCACCGAAGATGAAGGCATCGATGGCGACGCCGGCCGGGTTGTCCCATTCGGCGTCGAGCACCGGGTTGTTGGTGGCGGCGACGGTGAAACGCGAATTCGGGTGCGCGGCGGGGCGCAGCTTGCCGTTGTCGAGCCGGGCCGTGGCCGGCGTCCAGTCCTGGCCGCGCCAGTCGATGAGATGCGCCGGCGGCTCGTCGCTCAGGCCTTCCCACCAGACATCGCCGGCGTCGGTGAGCGCGACGTTGGTGAAGATGCAGTCGCGCTTGAGCGAATCCATGCAGTTCGGATTCGTGTGGTAGTTCGTCCCCGGGGCGACGCCGAAATAGCCGGCCTCGGGGTTGATCGCGTACAGGCGCCCGTCCTCGTGCGGCTTGATCCAGGCGATGTCGTCGCCGATCGTCGTCACCTTCCAGCCGGCGCAGCCCTGCGGCGGCACCAGCATCGAGAAGTTGGTCTTGCCGCAGGCGCTCGGGAAGGCCGCCGCGACATGGTACTTGCGGCCCTCGGGCGAGGTCACGCCGAGGATCAGCATGTGCTCGGCGAGCCAGCCATGGTCGCGCCCCATGGTGCTGGCGATGCGCAGCGCGAAGCATTTCTTGCCCAGCAGCGCGTTGCCGCCGTAGCCCGAGCCGTAGCTCCAGATCTCGCGCGATTCGGGGTAATGGACGATGTACTTGGTCTCGTTGCAGGGCCAGGCGCTGTCCCGGGCACCCGCGGCCAGCGGCGCGCCGACGCTGTGCACGCAGGGCACGAAGGCGCCGTCGGCGCCGAGTGCGTCGAGCGCGCCGCGGCCCATGCGCGTCATCGTGCGCATGCTCACCGCGACATAGGGGCTGTCGGTGAGCTCGACGCCGATGTGCGAGATGTGCGAGCCCAGCGGGCCCATCGAGAACGGCACCACGTACATCGTGCGGCCGCGCATGGAGCCGCGGAACAGCGCCTGCTCGCCCGTCTGCAGCAGCGCGCGCATCTCGGCCGGCGCCATCCAGTTGTTGGTCGGGCCGGCGTTCTCGCGCCGCTCGCTGCAGATGAAGGTGCGGTCCTCGACACGCGCCACGTCGCTCGCATCGCTGCGCACGAGATAGCTGTTCGGGCGCAGCTCGGGGTTGAGCTTCATCATCGTGCCGGCGCCGACGAGCTGCTCGCACAGGCGCTCGTACTCGGCCTGGCTGCCGTCGCACCAGTGGATGCGCTCGGGCTGGGTCAGGGCGGCGATCTCGGCCACCCAGGCGCGCAAGCGCTCGTGGCGGAGGTCGGCGGGCGCGTTCAGGCTCGCACCCGGGGTCGAAGGTTGGCTCATGGGAACTCCAGACTAGACAAGAGATGGAACGGCATTCGGCCAGGTTCGAAGCCCCGCAACCGGGTCCTTCGGGCCTCGCCCAATGCCGCACCGACCTCGGGGTCGGTTCGGCGGGAGCGTGATTGTGGAATCAATGTAATCGCGCCGTAACCACCGGCCTGGAGGGTGTCATGCAAATTTTGCATGGCTTGATGCCTGCTCGCGGACCGACTGCAGCCGGTCCGGAGCGCCCGCGCCTGCCCCTGCCTCCCCACACCTCCCCGGGCCGCGGCAGCGCCGAGGCGCTGCGCCGGGTCGAGAAGGCAGCGGTGATACGCGCCCGCAACACGCGCCGGTGGATCGCCGAGGCGATCTTTCCGGTGACGCCGACCCGGCTTCGCAGCCCGCTTCTGCGCGGCGCGGCGCGGCGCGGCGCGGCGCGGCGCGAATTGCAGCTTGCCGATTTTGTAATTGAT
>JAGWVB010000454.1 GCA_018971105.1 Burkholderiales bacterium | reverse complement strand
GCGGCGCTCGGCCGCGCGCGACTCGGCCACGCCGCCCGCCGCGGGCTCGAACGGCGCCGCGCCGCCCGCCTGCAGCGCCACCAGGTAGGGGCGCGCGGCGCGCGGGAAGCTGAGCTCGAACTGCACGCTGTCGTAGACCGGATCGAAGGTGCGCAGCGAGAGGAAGTACAGGTACTTGCCCTCGGGGTCGAAGGCCGGCGCGTAGTCGCGGAACTCGGGCGCGGTGGCGAGCGTGGCGGTGCCGCTGGCGACCTCGCAGAGCTTGATCGCCGTGTGGCGCGGGCTCGTCGCATAGCCGTAGGCGAGCCAGCCGCCGCAGGGCGACCAGGCGAGGTCGGTGATGCGCGCGCAATCGCTGCGGTCGAGCCGGCGCAGCGTGGCATCGTCGACGTCGCCGAGCCAGAGCTCGTGGCGGTGGTTGGTGAACGCGATGCGCGCGCCGCAAGGCGCCGCGGCAAGCGCGATCACGCGCCCGACCTCGGCCGCCGACCAGGGCAGGCGGCGCGACCCGGCGTCGCGATGGACCTCGATCGCCTCCTCGCCGCCGGCGTCGCTGGCGCAGACCAGGGTCGCGCCGTCGGCCAGCCAGGCGCCGAGCCGGCGCCGCCCGGCGCCGTCGCCATGCCGGCGCGGCGCGCCTTCCCAGAACGCCATCGTGTGCAGCTGGCCGCGCACCTCGAGCGCGAGGCTGTGGCCGGCCGGGTGCAGCGTCGCGCCCTGCAGGTGCTCGGCGGCCGCGACCTGGCGCCGCGCGGCCTGGGTGCGCGCGCCGGCGACCTCGATCTCGACGCGCTGCGTGCGCTCGCACGCCGGGTCGTGGATCCAGATCTCGGCGCCGCACTGGTAGACGATGCGCCGGCCATCGCTGCTGGCGTGGCGCGCGTAATGCTCGGCATGGTCGCTGTGGCGACGCAGCGCCCTGCCGTCGGCGGCGCAGGAATAGAGATTGCCGATGCCCTCGTCGTCGCCGATGAAGTACAGCCGCGCGCCGATCCACATCGGGCAGCTCAGGTTGCCGCGCAGCCCTTCGAGCCGCGTGTAGCGCCCGCTGCCCGCACCGGTGGCGTCGACATCCTCGACCCAGAGATGGCCCGCGGTGCCGCCGCGGTAGCGCTTCCAGCGCGCCGGGTCGATGGTGTTGCGACCGATCGCGATGCGGCCCTGCGGCCCCCAGGCCAGATGGTTGACCTGGCCGAGCGGGATGCGCTCGGGCGCACCGCCGCCGGCAGCCACGGTATATGCGTGCCAGTTGCGCAGGAAGGGCTGGCCATGGTTGCCGCAGAAGAGGATGCGGCCGTCCGCGCTCCAGCCGCGCACCGCGAGTTCGCTGCCGAGCCAGGTCAGGCGCCGTGCCGCGCCGCCGCCGGCCGGCATGAGCCAGACCTCGCTGTGCTGCTCGTCGCGCCCGGCATAGGCGATCCAGGCGCCGTCGGGTGAAAGGCAGGGCGTCGACGGTTCGGACAGTCCGTTGCCGAGGCGGCGCGCGACGCCGCCGCCGGCGTCGACGCGCCAGAGGTCGTCGTCGCTGACGAAGACCAGGGTATCGCCACTGATCGTGGGCTGGCGCAGATAGGCGGGAGGGGTACGGTTCATCGCAGCGGCTTCGCGGATCGAAGGGTCATCTTCCCATGCGACCCGTCCCCCGCCGGTATGAGGAACTTCCCTGGATCGCTGGTTTTCACTCCTCGATGGGATGCCTCCCCCCGGGTTGCGGGCCGATCATCGCTGCCGCTTTCCAGCCGAAATACGGGGCCGAGCCATGCAATTCGAGGAAACCCGCGAGGGCGATTACCGCATCTATGTCGGCGCCGTCGAGGCGCCGCGCGGCGATGGCTATATCGCGGCCGTCGTCGTCAACCGCGAACAGGGTCTGCCGCGCGGCCAGCGCCTGGCCTATCGCGACGACAGCCTCGCCTGCGGCTACCGCTGGCGCTCGGCCGACGAGGCGCTGCGCTACGCGACGAACCGCGCGCGCGACCTGATCCGCAACCGCTCGCCGATGCTCGCCTGCTGATTCAGCCCGCGCCCACCGTCTCGATCAGCACCGGGGCCGCGGGCGGCGCCTGCGCGGCTATGCGCAGCGCCG
>JAGWVB010000453.1 GCA_018971105.1 Burkholderiales bacterium | reverse complement strand
GGCGCGCCGCTGCCGTCGACGAGCTGCAGCGCCGGCCCGCAGGCCGGGCAGGCATTCGGCTCGGCGTGGAAGCGGCGGTCTTGCGGGTCGGTGTATTCGCGCAGGCACTGCGCGCACAGCACGAAGCCGGCCATGCTCGTCTGCGCGCGGTCGTAGGGCAGGGCGCGCGTGAGCGTGTAGCGCGGTCCGCATTGGGTGCAGTTGATGAAGGCGTAGCGGTGGCGGCGGTCGCCGGCGTCGCGCAGTTCGGCCAGGCAATCGGCGCAGACGGCGGTGTCGCAGGGCACGGTCGTCGTCACGGCGCCGCCGCGGCTGGCCAGGATCTCGAATCCGGCGCGCCCGGGCAGCGGCGCGCGCGGCGCCGCATCGATGGCCTCGACGCGCGCCAGCGGGGGCGCGTCGCGGCGCAGCCGGGCCTCGAATTCGGCCAGCCGGGGCGCCTCGCCCTGGACCTCGATGGCGACGCCCGCGGCGTCGTTGTAGACATGGCCGGCGAGACCGAGCGCGGTCGCCAGCCGGTACACGAAGGGCCGGTAGCCCACACCCTGGACGGCGCCGCGCACGCGCAGCGCGCGGCGTTCGACCTCCGGCCCCGGGTCCGCGGCGCCGGCCATTCAGCCTCGCGCGGCCGGCGCCGCGCCGCGCTCGATCCAGGCCAGCCAGGCGTCCATGCCCTGGCCGCCGGTGGCCGAGAGCCGGATCACCTCGAGCGCCGGGTTCACGCGCCGCGCGTGGTCGATGCAGCGCCCGACGTCGAATTGCAGATGCGGCAGCAGGTCGATCTTGTTGAGCAGCATCAGCGAGGCGGCGTGGAACATGTCGGGGTACTTGAGCGGCTTGTCCTCGCCCTCGGTGACCGAGAGCACGACCACCTTGTGCGCCTCGCCGAGGTCGAAGCCGGCCGGGCAGACGAGGTTGCCGACGTTCTCGATCATCAGCACCGAGGCCGGCGCGGGGTCCAGGCGCGCGATTGCGGCCTCGATCATCAAGGCGTCGAGATGGCAGCCCCTGCCGGTGTTGACCTGCAGCGCCGGCGCGCCGGTGGCGCGGATGCGGTCGGCGTCCAGGCTCGTCTGCTGGTCGCCCTCGACGACGGCGATGGGCAGGCGGCCGGCCAGCCGCTCGATCGTGCGCACGAGCAGCGTCGTCTTGCCCGAGCCCGGGCTCGAGACGAGGTTCAGCGCGAACACGCCGCGGCGCTCGAGCTCGGCGCGGTTGCGGCGCGCCACGGCATCGTTGGCGGCGAGGATGTCGCGCTCGACCTGCACGAGGCGGGTCGGCGCCATCCCGGGCGCCGCGTGCCCCTGGCCCTGCCCGTGATGCGCCTGGCCGTCGGCATGGCGGTGGACGCTGCCGTCGGCATGGCGGTGCGTGCCGGGGGCATCGCCCTCGATCCGGGTTTCGCCGCCGCCGCAGCCGCAGATCGTGCACATGGGGGCTCCTTCAGGCGATCTCGATGTCGAGGATGCGCAGGTCCGCACCGCCGTCGATCTGGATGCGGCCGCTGCCGCAGCGCGGGCAGAGGTCGGCGCGCGACGCGACCTCGACCGCGCACGCGCAGGCCAGGCACCGCGCGCGCGCCGGCACGCGCTCGACCTCGAGCCGCGCCGCGGCGGCGATCGAATCGCGCTTGACGATGTCGAAGGCGAAGCGCAGCGCCTCGGGTTCGACGCAGGCGAGCGCGCCGATGCCGACGCGCACCGCGGCCACCGACCGCGCCCCGTGCGCGCGCGCGGCGTCGAGCACGATGGTGCGCATGCTCTCGGCGAGCGACAGCTCATGCATGGTCGATCCCGATGCGGCAGCTCACGCAGGGGTCCAGCGCCTGCACCAGGACCCGGGCGCGCGACTCGAGCTGCTCGGGGTCGCCGGCGACCTGTCCGCGCAGCGCCAGCGCCAGCGCACCCTCGGGGTGGAAGTTCCAGTCGGTCGGCGCGACGATGCGCCACAGCGCGATGCGCTCGCCCGCGTCGTCCAGCTGCACGCGGTGCAGCAGCAGGCCGCGCGCGTTCTCGACCCAGGACAGGCCGGCGCGCGCGCCGATGGCGCAGGCGCCGAGCGCGACCTCGCCGCGGCCGGCCAGCAG
>JAGWVB010000452.1 GCA_018971105.1 Burkholderiales bacterium | reverse complement strand
CGGTGCGCGCGACGAGCAGGCCGAGCTGCTGCGCATGGTCGAGGCGGGCGCCTGGACGCGGCTGGAGATGGCGCGCCGGCTCGGCCTGAGCGAGCGCACGCTGTACCGGCGCCTGAAGGCGCTCGGGCGCGCCTGAGCGGTCGCCCCCGCCTCAGTTCAGTTTCGCGCCCAGCGCGTCGAAGACTTCGACCTCGACGGGGATGGCGGCGCGCACGCTCTCGGTCACGGTGCAATAGGCCTCGAAGCCGCCGAGCACGCGGTCCAGATGCTCGATCCGCGCCGCCGGCACGCCCAGCGCCAGGCGCGCGCGCAGCGCCAGCACGCGCAGGCGGCCGTCGGCATTGCGCCCGACATCGGCCGTCACGGTGCAGGTCAGCGGCTCGGGCTGCTGCTTGAACTTGCGCAGCGCGAACAGCAGCGAGGCGCCCAGGCAGTTGCCGACCGCCGACGCCAGCAGCTGCACCGGCGACGGCCCGAGCCCGGCGCCCAGCGGCGGCGGCTCGTCGGCCTGCAGGCGCGGCGTCGCGCCGCCGAAGTCGAGCTCGAACCGGTAATCCTGCACCTGGGTCAGCTGCACGGTCGATGTCATTGCGCTCATGGGGGGGGCTCCTGGCCGTCCTGGATGGTTCGAATGGGGGGCGTCAACGCGGCACGATGAAGGTCGATTTCTCGCGCACGACGCGGTCGGCCTCGCCGGCCGCCTGCTCGCTCACCGTGAACTCGATGCCGTGCACGCCGGGCTGCGCCTGCGCCGCCGTCTGCGGCGGCACCCGCAGCGCCACCGAGACCCAGCGCGCCTCGGTGGCCGCGACATCGACGGCCAGCGCCCCGCGCAGGCGCAGGCCGGCCAGCCCGCCGGCCTGCACGACATAGTGCTGCGGTCGTTCGGTGGCGTTCATGATCTGCAGCCGGTAGACGTTCTCGACCCAGCCGTCCTCGACCTGGCGCGCCAGCGTGCCGCGGTCGCGCACGACGTCGACCCGGAACGGCGAGCGCGTCGCGAGGCTGGCGGCGAGCGCGCCGCCGATGACGAACAGGATGGCGCTGTAGGCGAGCACGCGCGGGCGGAACACGCGGCGCAGCCGTTCGCGCCGGCTGTAGCCCTGGGCCAGCCCGTTCTGGGTGTCGTAGCGCACCAGGCCGGGGGCGTAGTTCATCTTCTTCATCACGTCGTCGCAGACGTCGATGCAGGCGGCGCAGCCGATGCACTCGTATTGCAGGCCCTTGCGGATGTCGATGCCGGTGGGGCAGACCTGCACGCACAGATTGCAGTCGACGCAGGCGCCCAGCCCGAGCGCCGCCGGGTCGGCCTTCTTCGAGCGCGAGCCGCGCGGCTCGCCGCGCGCCGAGTCGTAGGTGATGATCAGCGTGTCCTTGTCGAGCATCGCGCTCTGGAAGCGGGCGTAGGGGCAGGCGTACTTGCAGATCTGCTCGCGCATGAAGCCGGCGTTGCCGTAGGTCGCGAAGCCGTAGAAGCCGACCCAGAACGTCTCCCAGGGCCCGAGACCCCCGCTCAGCACCGAGGCCGCGAGGCTGCGCACGGGCGTGAAATAGCCGACGAAGGTGAAGCCGGTCCACAGCCCCATCGCGATCCAGGCGCCATGCTTGGCCGCCTTGCGCCAGGCCTTGTCCAGGGTCCAGGGCCCGGCGTCGCGCTTCATGCGCGCGCCGCGGTCGCCCTCGATGCGGCGCTCGACCCACATGTACAGCTCGGTATAGACGGTCTGCGGACAGGCATAGCCGCACCACAGCCGCCCGGCCACGGTGGTGAAGAGGAAGAGCGAGTAGGCCGAGATGATCAGCAGCGCCGTCAGGTAGATGAAGTCCTGCGGATAGAGCACGAGGCCGAAGATGTAGAAGCGGCGTGCGCCGAGGTCGAACAGCACCGCCTGGCGCGCGTTCCAGGTCAGCCAGGGCAGGCCGTAGAAGACGAGCTGGGTGAGCCAGACGAAGCCCCAGCGCCAGGTGACGAAGACGCCGCTGACCGAGCGCGGGTAGATCTTCTGCTGCGCCTGGTA
This sequence comes from Burkholderiales bacterium, assembly GCA_018971105.1. Lineage (GTDB taxonomy): Bacteria > Pseudomonadota > Gammaproteobacteria > Burkholderiales > Burkholderiaceae_C > Rubrivivax. The sequence goes on along the minus strand of JAGWVB010000452.1, from coordinate 79 downwards.
GAGCGAGATGACCTGTTCGGCGGGCTCGGCGGGCTCGGCGGCCGCGGTGGGTGGGCTGGCGTCGGATCGCATGTTCATG
>JAGWVB010000451.1 GCA_018971105.1 Burkholderiales bacterium | reverse complement strand
CCGCGGCGGCGCCCGCGGCGACGTCCTCGCGCCCCGGCGTCTTCAGGTTCCAGCGCGTGATCGCGTAACGGAACACGCCGTAATAGATCGCCGCGTAGATCGGCCCGACGATGAACACCCAGTAGGCGCCGCGGGACTTGTTGCCGATGAGGTTGAACATCACGAAGTCGATCGCGCCCTGCGAGAACGTGAACCCCATGTGCATGCCCAGCGTGTTGGCGACGAACTGCGCCGACGCGGCCAGGCAGGCATGGACGAAGTACAGCCCCGGGGCGACGAAGAGGAAGGCGAATTCGATCGGCTCGGTGATGCCGGTGAGGAACGAGGTCAGCGCGGCCGAGATCATCATGCCGCCGATGGCCACCCGGTGCTCGGGCCGCGCCGTGTGCCAGATCGCGATCGCCGCCGCCGGCAGGCCGAACATCTTGAAGAAGAAGGCGCCGGCGAGGATGCCGGCCGTGGGGTCGCCGGCGAAGTAACGGTTGATGTCGCCGCTGACCGTCTTGCCGGTGCTGGGGTCGAGATAGCTGCCCATCTCGAAGAAGAACGGCACGTTCCAGATATGGTGCAGGCCGAAGGGGATCAGCAGTCGCTCGACGAAACCATAGACCGTGGCCGCGGTGCGCGGGTCGCTCACCGCGGCCCATTCGGAGAACGACTTGATGGCGCCGCCGATCGGCGGCCAGACGAAGGACAGCACGACGCCGAGCGCGATCGAGGCGATCGCCGTGACGATGGGCACGAAGCGCTTGCCGGCGAAGAAGCCGAGGTAGGTCGGCAGGTTGATGCGGTAATAGCGCTTGAACAGGAAGGCCGCGAGCAGGCCGCACAGGATGCCGCCGAAGACGCCGGTCTGGATCGACGGCACGCCCATGATGCTGTCGGTCTGGACGCCGAGCGCGCTCGCCATCACGCCCAGCGTCACCGTCGTCACGAGGTAGCCGACGGTCGCGGCGACGGCAGCGACGCCGTCGTTCTCGGTGTAGCCGAGCGCGACGCCGATGGCGAAGATCAGCGCCAGGTTGCCGAAGATCACGTCGCCGGCGTTCTTCATCAGCTGCAGCAGCAGCAGCGGCACGTGGCCGTGGAAATCGGTCGCCCCCAGCCCCAGCAGCAGGCCCGCCACCGGCAGCACCGCCACCGGCAGCATGAGCGACTTGCCTATCTTCTGCAGCCCCGCGTAGGCCTGTTGGAACATGATCCGTCTCCGTTCGTTCTGGGTTTGAATTCGAGCGCGGCGGCGGTCCCGCTCGCGCGGCCCGGCCGCGCTATTCGGCCAGCGCCGACAGTCGCGCGCGCACCGCCTGCGCCGTGCCCATCGCCAGCACCTCGCGCGCCAGCGCCTCGCAGTCGCTGCGCGACACGCGCTTGACGGCCGCCTTCACGGCCGCGATCGCCGGCACCGAGACCGAGAGCTCGTCCACGCCGAGGCCGATCAGCAGCGGCACCGCCAGCGTGTCCGAGGCGATGCCGCCGCACACGCCGACCCAGCGCCCGTGGCGATGCGCGCCCTCGACCGTGAGCGCCATCATCTTCAGCACCGCCGGGTGCAGCGCATCGGCCTGGCGCGCGAGCTTGGGGTGGCCGCGGTCCATCGCCAGCGTGTACTGGGTGAGGTCGTTGCTGCCGATGGAGAAGAAATCGGCCTCGCGCGCGATCACGTCGGCGAGCAGCGCGGCCGCCGGCACCTCGATCATCGCGCCGACCTTGGCATGCTGGCCGGTCTCGGCCATGGCCTCGAGGGCGATCGCCTTCGCGGCGATGAACTCGTCGACCGAGGCGATCATCGGGAACATGATGTGCAGGTGGCCGTGCGGCGCCGCGCGCAGGATGGCGCGCAGCTGCGCGCGCAGCAGCTCGGGCCGGTCGAGCCCGACGCGGATGCCCCGCAGGCCGAGGAAGGGGTTGTCCTCGCGCGGCAGCGGCAGGTACGACAGCGGCTTGTCGCCGCCGACATCGAGCGTGCGGATGACAAGCGTGCGCTGGCGCCCGAGCGCATGCGCGACGGCCTCGTAGGCGGCCGCCTGCTCGGCCTCGGAGGGCGCGCTGTCGCGGTCCTCGAACAGGAATTCCGAGCGCAGCAGGCCGACGCCCTCGGCG
>JAGWVB010000450.1 GCA_018971105.1 Burkholderiales bacterium | reverse complement strand
GGCTCGACTGGAGCGAGGCGCGCGGCGGCGACACCGAGGCGCGCCTGGCGCGGCTCGCCTCCTGGGTGCTGCAGGCCGAGCGAGCGGGCCTGCCCGGCGGGCTGCGCCTGCCCGGCCGCACGCTCGCCCCCGGCCTGGGCGATGCGCACCGGCGCGCGGCACTCGAGATGCTCGCGCTGCACGGCTGAGCATGGGCGTCGCCGCCACCCTGCGCGAGCGCAGCGCGCACCTGCCGCGCGATGCCCGCGACACGCTGTTCCAGCTCGCGGTGATCGGCTGGGCGGTGGCGCCGCATCTGCTGCATGTGCCGCCGTGGTGCGCGGCGCTGAGCGTCGCGCTGCTGGGCTGGCGCGCGTGGCTCGCGCTCAGCGGCGCGGCGCTGCCACGGCGCTGGGTCGTGAGCGCGCTGCTCGCCCTGGCCGCCGTGCTCACGCTCAGCGCCCAGCACACGCTGCTGGGCAAGGAGGCCGGGATCACGATGCTCGTCGTGCTGATGGCGCTGAAGATGCTCGAGCTGCGCGCGCGCCGCGACGCCCTCGTCGTCTTCTTCCTCGGCTTCTTCCTCGTGCTGACGAACTTCCTCTATTCGCAGTCGCTCGCCACCGGGCTGTGGCTGCTGGTCGCGGTCTGGGGGCTGCTGACGGCGCTGGCGCTCGCCCACATGCCGGTCGGGCGGCCGCCGCTGGCGCGCGCCGCCGCGGTGGCGCTGCGCTCGGCGCTGTGGGGGCTGCCGCTGATGGCGCTGCTGTTCGTGCTGTTCCCGCGCATCGGCCCGCTCTGGGGCCTGCCGCAGGACGCGGCGGCGCGCACCGGCCTGTCGGGATCGATGGAGCTGGGCACGATGTCGCAGATCGCCGAGGACGATGCGATCGCGATGCGGCTGCGCTTCTTCGGCCCGGTGCCGCCGGCGGACCAGATGTATTTCCGCGGCCCGGTGCTCTCGCATTTCGACGGCCGCACCTGGACGCGGCTGGTGCCGAGCGTGCGCGTGGCACTGCGGCCGCGCCTCGAGCTCGAGCTGCGCGGCCCGCCGCTGCGCTACGAGATCACGCTCGAGCCGAGCCGGCAGGCGATGCTGCCGCTGCTCGAGATGACGCCCGACCTGCCCGGTGCCGCGCCGCACATCGAGGGCTGGATGCTGACCCAGCGCCCCGATGGCCAGTGGCAGACCGACCGCCCGGTGAACGAGCGGCTGCGGCTGCAGGCCAGCGCCTGGCTCGACTACCGCCATGGCCCGCGCCAGCCGGTGCCGGGCCTGGCCGACCTGCTCGCCCTGCCTGCGGGCGCGAACCCGCGCACGCTGCAATGGGCGCATGCGCTGGCGCAGCGTCCGGAACTCGCCGGCGCGACGCCGGCGCGCCTGGCCCAGGCCGTGCTCGACCACATCCGCCACGGCGGCTACACCTACACGCTGGACCCCGGCACCTACGACGGGCCCGACGTCATCGACGCGTTCTGGATCGACCGCAAGCGCGGCTTCTGCGAGCATTTCGCGAGCGCCTTCGTCGTCGTCATGCGCGCCCTGGGCGTGCCGGCGCGCATCGTCACCGGCTACCAGGGCACCGACCCCGCGCCGCAGGACGGCTGGTGGATCGTGCGCCAGCGCGACGCCCATGCCTGGGCCGAGATCTGGCAGCAGGGCAAGGGCTGGATGCGCGTCGATCCGACCGCCGCCGTCGCACCCGACCGCATCGAGCACGGGCACAGCCTGGCACCGCGGCCGGGGCTGGTCGCGGGCACCCTCGTCGATCTCGACCCCGAACTGGCGCAGCGCCTGCGCACGGCGCTGGAGCGGCTGGACAACCGCTGGAACCAATGGGTGCTGAACTATGCCGGCGGCCAGCAGCTGGACCTGCTGCGTGCGCTCGGCTACACGGCGCCGAGCCGCCAGGACCTGGCGACGCTGCTGATCCTGCTGCTGTGCACGCTGGCGCTGGCGGGAGCCGGCTGGGCCTGGTGGGACCGCCGGCGCCAGGATCCCTGGCAACGCCTGCAGCAGCGCGTGCAGCGGCGGCTGCAGGCGCTGGGCGTGGCCGTCGCGGCGCACGAGGACCCGCGCCGCCGCGCCGCCAAGGTGCGCGCGGCGCTGGGCGAGCGCGGC
>JAGWVB010000152.1 GCA_018971105.1 Burkholderiales bacterium | reverse complement strand
GGCAGCGGCGCGCGCTCGATCGGCTGCGGCACCGGCTTGAGCGAGAGCGCGAGGTCTTCCTCCGCCCCGGCCCCGGCCCCGGCCCCGGCCTCGAGCGCGGCCGCGGCGCCGGCGGCGCGCCCGACCATGGCGTCGAGCTCGCGCAGCACCTTGAGCGGGTCGATCGGCCGCGCCATCCAGGCCCCGGCGCCGGACGGCGCGCGCAGGCCGATGAAGACGGTCTCGCCCTCGCGCTCGACCGCCTCGACCAGTTGCACCGAGGGCAGATGGTCCGCGTCGGCGACGAGGTAGTCGGCCTCGGTGAGCATGGGCTCGAAGAGGTAGCTCGGCTCGCGATGCGAGGCGAGGCGGAAATACGAAGCCAGCGCGCCGCGCTCGAAATCGCTGAAACCCAGGAGCGCGACGCGCAGCTTCATGACCTAGTCGATGGCAGGGAGCCGGCCATGTTGCGGTGCGCGCCGGCCGCTGTCAACGACAGGCGGCATTGCTTGCATCCGGACACAAGCGCCGGTGCCGGGCGCTAACATCCGCGCTCGCCGGCCCGCAACCGGCAGGAGACCCGCCGTGGCCGATTCCAGCATCTACGACTTCGAAGCCGTCTCGATCGACGGCCAGCCGGCCCAGTTCGCGAGCCAGCGCGGCAAGGTGCTGCTGATCGTCAACACCGCCAGCGCCTGCGGCTACACGCCGCAGTTCGGCGGGCTCGAACAGCTGTCGCGCGACTACGCGGCGCGCGGGCTCGTCGTCGTCGGTTTCCCGTGCAACCAGTTCGGCGGCCAGGACCCGGGCAGCGAGGCCGAGATCGCCGGCTTCTGCCAGAAGAACTATGGCGTCACGTTCCCGATGATGGCCAAGGTCAAGGTCAACGGCGCCGAGGCGCATCCGCTCTGGGCCTGGCTCAAGTCGCAGGCCCCGGGGCTGCTCGGCATCGAGGCGATCAAGTGGAACTTCACCAAGTTCCTGGTCGGCCGCGACGGCCGCGTGATCCGGCGTTTCGGCCCCGGCGACGCGCCCGACGCGCTGCGCGCCGACATCGAGAAGGCGCTCGCCGCATGATGTTCAAGCACCTCGAGCCCTATGCCGGCGACCCCATCCTGAGCCTCAACGAGGCGTTCCAGCACGATGCGCGGCCGCACAAGGTCAATCTCTCGATCGGCATCTATTTCGACGACGCCGGCCGCATCCCGGTGCTCGACTGCGTGCGCCGCGCCGAGACCCTGATGCTGGCCCAGTCCCAGGCCAAGCCCTATCTGCCGATGGAGGGCTCGGCGGCGATGCGCGGCGCGGTCCAGCAGCTGCTGTTCGGCGCCGGCCACGAGGCGCTGAGCGCGGGCCGCGTGGCGACGCTGCAGACCGTCGGCTCCAGCGGCGGGCTGCGCGTCGGCGCCGACTTCATCCGGCGCTGGCTGCCCGAAAGCCAGGTCTGGGTCAGCGACCCGACCTGGGACAACCATCGCTCGATGTTCGAGGGCGCGGGGATCGCGGTCCACAGCTATCCGTATTACGACGCCGCCAGCGGCGGCCTGCGCTTCGACGCGCTGCGCGAGCAGCTCGATCGCCTGCCCGCGCGCAGCATCGTGCTGCTGCATGCCTGCTGCCACAACCCGACCGGGGTCGACCTGTCGCGCGCGCAATGGCAGGCGCTGATCCCGTTGCTGCGCGAGCGCCGGCTGCTGCCCTATCTCGACCTCGCCTACCAGGGCTACGGCGACGGCATCGCCGAGGACGCCTACGCCGTGCGCGCGCTCGCCTCGGCAGGGCTGAGCTTCTTCGTCGCGAACTCGTTCTCCAAGAGCATGAGCGTCTACGGCGAGCGCGCCGGCGCGCTCAGCGTCGTCTGCGCCGACGCGGCCGAGGCCGAACTCGTGCTCGGCCAGCTCAAGGCCACGGTGCGTCGCAACTACTCGAGCCCGGCGATCCACGCCGCCGGCATCGTCAGCCATGTGCTGACCGACGCCGAACTGCGCGCCGCCTGGGAGGCCGACGTGGCCTCGATGCGCGAACGCATCGCCGCGATGCGGCGCAGCCTGCACGCGGTGCTGAGCGCGAAGCGGCCGGAGCGCGACTTCGGCTATTTCCTGAGCCAGCGCGGCATGTTCAGCTACACCGGCCTCAGCGCGTCCCAGGTCGACCGGCTGCGCGAGGAGTTCGGCGTCTATCTCGTGCGCTCGGGGCGCATCTGCATCGCCGGGCTCAATACCGGGAACGTCGAACGCACGGCCGAGGCGATCGCCGCCGTGATCTGAGGCCGACGGCCGCGCCGGCTCAGGCGCGCCGGCTCAGGCGCGCCGGAGCTGGCGCTGCGCCGGCGCCGGCGCCGGCAGCAGCTCGGCGTAGAGGTCGCGCGGATCGCGCAGCGTCGGGATGAGGTCGACCTGCTGGCCCCGGCCGAGCCCGGCCGCGAGCTCGCCCACCAGCCGCAGCGCGGCATAGTCCTCGAGCGCGAAGCCGACCGAGTCGAACATCGTCACCGCATCGGCGTTGGCGCGGCCCGGCGCCGTGCCGGTGAGCACGCGCCAGAGTTCGGTGACCGGGAAATCGGCCGCCATCTGCTGCACGTCGCCCTCGATGCGGCTTTGCGGCTCGTATTCGACGAACACGTCCGCGCGCCGCAGCACCTCGGGGTGGACCTCGGTCTTGCCGGGGCAGTCGCCGCCGACGGCGTTGAGGTGCATGCCGGGCTCGATCATCTCGGGCAGCAGCACGGCGGCGCGGCGCTTGTCGGCGGTGACGGTGGTGACGATGTCGGCGCCGCGCACGGCCTCGGCGACGCTCGCGCAGGGAATCACCTCGAGGTCCGGCTGGCCGCGCAGATTGCGCATCAGCTTGGCCGTCGCCGCGGCATCGACGTCGTACAGGTGCAAGGTGCGGATGGCCAGCCCGCGGGCGAAGGCGATGGCCTGGAATTCGCTCTGTGCGCCGTTGCCGATCAGCGCCATCGTGCGCGCGTCGGGACGCGCGAGCGCGCGCGCCGCCATCACCGAGGTCGCCGCGGTGCGCATCGCCGTCGTCAGCGTCAGTTCGCCGAGCAGGCGCGGCAGGCCGGTCGCGACGTCGGCGATGACGCCGAAGGCCATCACCGTCGGCAGCCCGTGGCGCGCGTTGCCGGGATGGCCGTTGACGTACTTGAAGGCGTAGTGCTCGGCGTCGGCCACCGGCATCAGCTCGATCACGCCGACGCTCGAATGCGAGGCCAGGCGCGGCACCTTGTCGAAATCGTTCCAGCGCCGGAAATCGGCGCTGATCGCCGCTTCCATGCGTCGCAGCACCTCGGGCAGGCCATGGGCGCCGACGATGGCGGCGACGTCGTGGGTGGTGAGCAGGGTGGTCATGGCGATCGATCGAGGCTGGGGATGGACCGATTCTTCGAGCCCGGCGCGCCAAGCGGAAGCCGGCGGACTGCTACGAATTCGACAGGTTTCTGCCTTTTCGACAGCGTTCGGTGTCAAACTGCTGCATGGACTCCCTGGACCTCCAGCTCATGGGGCTGCTGCGGCAGGACGCCCGCGCCAGCGTGGCCCAGCTCGCGCACAAGCTCGCGGTCTCGCGCGGCACCGTCAGCAACCGCATCCGCCGGCTCGAGGACGAGGGCGTCATCGTCGGCTACACGGTGCTGCTGCGGCCCGACCAGCAGACCAACCGCATCCGCGCCTGGATGAGCATCGCCGTCGAGGGCAACCAGACGCGCGCCGTGATCGCCAACCTGCTCGGCGAGCCCGGCGTGGCCGGGCTGCACGACACGAACGGGCGCTGGGACCTGCTGGCCGAACTGCAGGCGGCCCACCTCGGCGAACTCGCCGACGTGCTCGAGCGGGTGCGGCTGATCAAGGGCATCGGCGCCACCGAGACGAGCATCCACCTGCAGACCTACAAGCGGCCCTGAACGATGGCGGCATCCCGGCTCCGCCGTCTCGGCGCCGCGCTGGCCTGCGCCTCGGTCGTCGTGTTCGCGGCGCTCGAGCTGCTGCCCGGCGACGCCGCGCGCAGCGTCGCCTACGACATGCCGACCGGCGAGCTGATCGCCGAGCGCCTGCGCGTGACGCTGCCGCTGGCACTGCTGGCACTGGCGCTGACGCTGGCGCTGGCCGCCGGGCTCTACGCCGGCGCCCACCAGGGCCGCGCCGGCGATGTCACGGTGATGGGCGAGCCAGCTCGGCATCGCGGTGCCGAGCTTCTGGCTCGCCATCCTGCTGATCCTGGTCTTCGCCGTGAAACTGCATCGGGTCGGCGCCGGCGGGTTCCCCGGCTGGACCGGGAACGAGGGCGGCGGCCTGTTCGCCGGGCTGCGCGCGCTGGCGCTGCCGGCGGTTTCGCTGGCCGTCGTGCAGGCCGCGATAGGGGCCCGCGTCACGCGCTCGGCGCTGCTCGACGTGATGGGCGCGGACTACATCCGCACGGCGCGCGCCTAGGGCCTGAGCCGGCGCCAGGCGCTGCTGCGCCGCGCGCTGCGCAACGCGCTGATCCCGGTGCTGGCGGTGGCCGGGCTGCAGTTCGCGAACCTCGTCAGCGGCACCATCGTCGTCGGGAACGTGTTCGTGCCGCCGGGGCTGGGCCGGCTCGTGTTCCAGGCCGTCGCGAATCGCGACCTCGTGCTCGTGCGCGATGTCGTGATGCTGTTCGTCGCGCTGGTGATCGCGATCAACCTCGCGGTCGACGCGCTCTACGTCGTCGTCGATCCGCGGCGGCGCCGCTCGTGAACGCGACGCCGCGCCGACCATGAAGCCCTGGCTGCGCCAGCGCAACCTCGCCGCCGGCGCGCTGCGGGCGGCGCTCGTCGTCGTCGGGGTCGCCATCGGGCTCGTCGCCGGCGTCGCGCGGGGCGCCATCGCGGCGGCGCGGCGCGCGCCGCCGGCAAGGGGCCGCTGGCGATCACGCTCGACCCTGTGCCGCCGAACAACGCCGCGCCGCTGATCGTGCAGGCCACGGTCTCGTTCGCCACCGCCATCCTCGCCGAGGCGGCGCTGAGCTACCTGGGCCTGGGCACCCAGCCGCCGCAGCCGAGCTGGGGCCGCATGCTCGCCGTGGCGCAATCGATGCGGTTCGAGGCCCCAGGCTGGCGTTGTGGCCGCGGCTGGCGATCATGGCCACGGTGCGGGAACTGAATCTGCTCGGCGACGGGCTGCCCGACCGGCTCGACCCTAAACTAGGGGACCGACATTGATGCGCCGCTGCGAGGCCCGCCCATGAAGATCGATTTCGTTTCCGACGTCGCCTGCCCCTGGTGCGCGATCGGCCTCGGTGCGCTCGAACGCGCGCTCGAGGCGATCGGCCCCGAGATCCCGGTCGAGCTGCATTTCCAGCCCTTCGAGCTGAACCCGACGCTGGCCGCCGGCGGTGCCGACGCCGCCGCGTACCTGAAGGCCAAGTACGGCATGAGCGACGAGCAGCTGGCACAGAACCGCGCGACGCTGCGCGAGCGCGGCGCCGCGGTCGGCTTCGAATTCGGCGATCGGCTGCGCGTGTGGAACACCTTCGACGCGCACCGGCTGCTGCATTGGGCCGGGCTGCAGGGCGCCGAGCGGCAGCGCGCGTTGAAGCATGCGCTGCTGCGCGCCTATCACGGCGAGGGCCGCGACATCGGCGACGCCGCGGTGCTGGCCGAGGTCGCCGCCGGCGCCGGCCTTGACGCCGCCGCCGCGCGCGAGGTGCTGGCCAGCGGCCAGTACGCCGACGAGGTGCGCGCGGCCGAGCAGGTCTGGCAGCGCGCCGGCATCCACGCCGTGCCGTCGGTGGTCATCGACGATCGCCACCTCATCCAGGGCGGCCAGCCGGCGGCGGTGTTCGAGCAGGCCTTGCGGCAGATCGCCGCCGGCGCCGTGACGGCCTGAAGATCCCGCGCTGCGGCGGCCCGCGTCGCGGCGCCGCCGTTCGCCGCGTCAAGGGCCGGCGTCGTCGCCGACGTCGCGCTGCGCGCGCCGCCAGGCGGCCGGCGGCTGCCCCATCAAACGCTTGAAGGCGCGCGCGAATGCCGCCTCCGATTCGTAGCCGACCTCCTGCGCCACCGCGGCGACCTTGATCCGCCCCAGGCGCAGCAGCCCGGCACCGAGCTGCATGCGCCAATGCGCCAGGTATTGCATCGGCGCCAGGCCGACGCGCAGGGTGAAGCGCTCGTGCAGCGCCGAGCGCGACAGGCCGACGGCGCGGCCGAGTTCGTCGACGCTCCAGTCATGCGCCGGCCGCTCGTGCATCAGCGCGATGGCGCGCCCGACATGGCGGTCGCGCAGCGCCGCCAGCCAGCCCGCCGCGTCGGGCGGCAGGCGGTCGAGGTAGCGGCGCGCGGCGTCGACGAAGACGAATTCGCTCGCCCGCTCGAGCACCGCGGCGCTGCCCGCGCGGTGCGCGCGCGACTCGGCCACGGCCTGGTCGAGCAGTTGCACGGTCCACGGCCCGAGATCGTCGCCGCGCAGATGCAACTGGTGCGGCAACGCCGCTATGAGCGGGTTGAAGGGCTTCATGTCGCAGGCCACGAAGCCGCAGACGACGACGCTGCTGGCCTCCTCGGCCGGGCCCGGCGCGCCGGGCCGCAACACGCCGCGGTGGTAGGCGACGTCGATCGGCTTGGGGTCGTCGCGCGTCGTCACGCGCCAGTCGCTGTGGTCCTCGTTGGCATGCAGCCCTGGCGCGCTGGAGATCGCATGCGCGTCGCCGCGCGGGAACATCACGATGTCGCCCGCCGCCAGCAGCACCGGCTCGTGCCCGTCGCAGGCGGCCCAGCCCCGGCCCTTGACCAGCAGGTGGTAGGCCAGCACATGGTCGGCGCCCGGCATCAGCGCGCGCGCCAGTTCGGGCGAGGCCGGCGTCTCGGCCACCCAGTCGCCGCCGAAGCTGACGTAATAGAAGACCGCGCCGCGCAGACGCACGCTGCGCAGCACGTCGGACAGGGGGTCGTGGCTCATCGATCGACGGTTGGAGGCGGGCACGGCCGCGAAACGCGGACGCGCGGGCAAGTTTGTTGGACGTGCGATGCAGCGTCAACGCGGTCGCGTTTTGACAATGCAGGCGTCGACGGCATGCCGCCTCGACCTCCCGTCAACCCTCGCACGCAAAGGACACCCACCATGAGCCAGGTCCTCGAACCACCGGCCGTCGATGACGACGCGATCAAGCAGCGCCAGCACGGCGTCTGGGCCAGCGGCGACTACGCCGCGCTCGGCACCACCTTGCAGATCGTCGGCGAGACGCTGGCCGAGGCCGCCGACCTGCGCGCCGGCGAGGCGGTGCTCGACATCGCCGCCGGCAACGGCAACGCGACGCTGGCCGCGGCGCGCCGCAACGCCCGGGTCACCTCGACCGATTACGTGCAGGCGCTGCTCGACAAGGGCCGCGCGCGGGCGCAAGCCGAGGCGCTGACGGTCGAGTTCCGCCTCGCCGACGCCGAGGCGCTGCCCTTCGACGACGCCGGCTTCGACGCCGTGCTGTCGACCTTCGGCGTGATGTTCACGCCCGACCAGCGCCGCGCCGCCGCCGAGATGCTGCGCGTGACGCGCCCCGGCGGCCGCATCGCGATGGCCAACTGGACGCCGGGCGGCTTCATCGGCCGGCTGTTCAAGCTGATCGGCGCCCATGTACCGCCGCCGCCGGGCCTGGCCTCGCCGCTGCTGTGGGGCACCGAGCCGCATCTCGTCGAGCTGTTCGGCGCGCGGGCGTCGAAGATGCGTTGCGAACGGCGGCATTTCAATTTCCGCTACCGCTCGGCCGCGCATTGGCTGCAGGTCTTCCGCGACTGCTACGGGCCTATGCACCGCGCCTTCGCGGCGCTCGATGCGGAAGGCGCCGCCGCGCTCGAGCGCGAGATCACCGGCCTCCTCGATCAACTCAACATCGCCGGCCCGGCATCGCTGGTCGTGCCGGCCGAGTACCTCGAGATCGTCGTCACCCGAGCTTGACTCACCCAGGGCCGCGGACGCGACCCACGAACATCAGGAGACACCGATATGACTGCCACGCTGTACGAACGCCTCGGCGCCGCCGAGGGCATCGCAAAGATCGTCGACGACTTCGTCGACCGCCATGCCGCGAACCCGCTGCTGGCGCCGCGCTTCCAAGGCAGGGACCTCGCCAAGTCCAAGCGCCTGGGCACGCAATTCATGTGCATGGGCGCGGGCGGGCCCCAGCGCTACGAAGGCCGCGACCTGCGCGCCGCGCATGCCGGCATGAACATCAGCGAGCAGGAACTCGTCGCCGCCATCGACGACATCGTCGCCGCTATGCAGGCGCGGCAGGTCGGCGCCGCCGAGGTCCACGAGGTCGTCGGCATCCTCTACTCGCTCAAGGGCGAGGTGTTGCGGCTGTAGGCGCGGCAGCAGCGGCGCCGGCGCTCGCGGCAACGCGCGCGCTCGGTTATCGTCGCGTCACCAAAGCCGCCGCCCGATGCCCCGCAATATCGAGATCAAGGCCCGCATCGCCGCCGTCGAGTCGCTGCTGCCGCGGGCCGCGCGCATCGCCGGCGCCGGGCCCGAGATCATCGACCAGGACGACACGTTCTTCGACGTGCCGCATGGCCGGCTCAAGCTGCGCGAATTCGCCGACGGCAGTGCCGAACTGATCCACTACGACCGCCCCGACACCGGCGCGGCGAAGGCCAGCGATTACGTCCGCGTCGCCGCGCCCGACCCCGCGGCGCTGCGCGAGGCGCTGGCGCGCGGCTGCGGCCTGCGCGGCCGCGTGCGCAAGCGGCGCTGGCTGTTCATTGCCGGACAGACGCGCATCCATGTCGACCGCGTCGACGGCCTTGGCGACTTCATGGAGCTCGAGGTCGTGCTGCACGACGGCCAGACGGACGCCGAGGGCGCGGCCGTCGCCGAGGCGCTGATGGCCGAACTCGGTCTCGCGGATGCCGAGCGTATCGCGCCCGCCTATCTCGATCTGCTGATCGCCGCGGGGAGCGCCCGCCGATAGGCGATTGACAGCATCGACCGAGTCCATGGGGCACTCGTTCGGGCCGACGGGCAGCGACGAATTCGACAGGCCCGACGATCCTCCCGGCGCGGCCATTCGAGACAGACGACGTGCTTGAACCAATTTCTGCGCGAGCCGGCCGCAGACCTCGACGACCCAGCCGCGGGCACGTCGGCGCAGCGCCAGTTCGCGCGCGATCACGGCGTCGTCCTCGATCAGCAGCCGCCGCATGGGGCGGAGCAAGTCAGGGGCACGCGGGGAGTCTAGGCTTGCGAATACGCCTCGCGCAGACCCAGGTGCTTTGCGAAAGGAATGAAGTCCCGGTCGGAATGCAATAGCGTCAGACCGTCCTCGATGCACCGCGTGGCGATCAACGTGTCGATGGCCTTCCGAACGGTGTAGCCCTTCTCTCGAAGGACGCGATAGTTCTCCGATGCCTTCAAGGCCAGGCCGTATCCGCAGAGATCAAGACGGGTGAAGCTATCGAACACCTTCTTCACCGCATCGAACTCCTTCCGGTCGCGTACACCCTGCAGGACCTCGGCCGCGATCAGGTCTCCCACTGCGATGCGCGTCCGACCGAACAAGGAGTCGAGCAGTGCGACCTGCGGTGTGTCGGCCGAACGAAAATAGTCGACCCAGACACTGGAATCGACCAGTATCACTTGTCTGTCCTGATCGCGTCCAGGTCGCCCTCCCACCTGATCTTGCCGCGCAACTCGCGGGCCTTCTCCTGGGCACGAAGATCGAGCAACGTCCGCAACCCGAGCTCAACGGCTTCCTTCTTGGTCTTTGCGCCGGTCGCACGCAGAACATCCTTCATGAGCTTGTCGTCGATCTCGATGTTCGTGCGCACTTTGTGTACCTCGACAACGTTGGGTACACATGGTAGCACCGCCCCGGTCGTACGGGAACCTCAGCAGGGGAATCGCATGCCGCACCGCCGGGTCATCGAGCCTTGAACGACTGAAAACGGCAGCAAGCTCACGACGGCGAGCCGATCGCCTGGCGGCTAACCTGATCGGTCGATCACCGCCGGAATCGCCGCGGCCAGAAAGTCGTAGACCCGGCGCACGACCGGATTGCCGCGGATCTCGCGGTGCACGGCGAGCCAGCAGGGCAGCGGCGGGATCTTCAACGCCGGCAGCAGCGCGCGCACGCCCGGACCGGCGGTGTAGGCGGCGATGAAGCCGATGCCGGCACCGGCCTCGACGAGGCGAACGTAGGCGACCTGGTCGTCGGTGCGCAGCGCGAACTGCTCGCGCCGCAGCGTCACCCCCATGCGCGCGAAGCCGCGCAGGATGGCCTCGTCGCGGTCGTAGCCGATGAGGCGGTGGTGCTGCAGCAGTTCGCGGGCATCGCGCGGCGTGCCGTGGCGCGCGAGGTAGCTTTCGTGCGCCACGGTGGCGATCGCGATGTCGCCGAGCTTGCGCACGATCAGCGAGCCCTGCGCCGGCCGCACCATGCGCACGGCGATGTCGTCTACGCCGTCAATCCCGCCTACACGCGCTGGGACGCGGAACTGCAGCCGCTGTTCCACCAGGGCCTGGCGCTGGCCGAGCGCCTCGGCGCGCGGCTGATGCTGCCGGGCAATGTCTACAACTACGGCGCGGCGATGCCGGCCTGCCTGACCCCGTCGACGCCGCAGCGTCCGACGACGCGCAAGGGCGAGTTGCGCTGCGCGATGGAAGCCGAACTGCAGCGCCGCAGCGCAGCGGGCCTGAGCGCGGTCGTCATCCGCGCCGGCGATTTCTACGGTTGCGGCAGCGGCTCCTGGCTCGATCAGGCGATCGCCCGGGACCTCGGGCGCGGTGCCATTTCCTACCCGGGCGCGCTGGATCTCGAACATGCCTGGGCCTATCTGCCCGACCTCGCGCGGGCCTTCGTCGCCGTCGCGTCGCAGGCGGCGGCGCCGCGCTGGCAGTCGTTGAATCTCGAGGGTCATACGCTGACCGGCCGCGCGCTGGTGGCCGCGATCGAAGCGGCGGCGACCGATCTCGGCATGCGCCCGCCGCGCGGCTGGCGCCTGCGCGCGCTGCCCTGGGGCCTGATGCGCATCGCATCGCCGTTCGCGCCGATGCTGCGCGAGCTGCTGCGCATGCGCTAGCCCGGATGTTTCATGAGTGCCGTACTGGATGAGGTCAGGGCCCGATTTTGGCGACCCGAGTGACGATTTGAAGCGGATTCCGGGCTATTGCTGCGCCGTACGTCGCTGACGGCGACCAAG
>JAGWVB010000449.1 GCA_018971105.1 Burkholderiales bacterium | reverse complement strand
GACGCGCGGCTGGCGGCCGTGACGCGCGAGCGGCTGCGCCTGGCGCGCGACCTGCACGACACGCTGGCGCACACGCTGATGGCGCTGCTGACGCAGATCCGCCTCGTGCGCAAGCTGCGCGCGCGCTGGGGCGAGGCCGAGCTCGAGAGCGAGCTCGCGCGCGCCGAGGAGGTCGCCGCCACCGGCCTGGCCGAGGCGCGCAACGCGATCACCCAGATCCGCCACAACGGCGTGCGCGAAACCGGCCTCGGCGCCGCGCTGCAGGAGCTGCTGGCGCGCTTCGGCGAGCGCAGCGGCGTCGCCACGCGGCTGCGCACCGACCCCGGCGCCGCCGGCGTCGCGGGCGAGAGCGCGCAGACGGTGTTCCGCATCGTCGAGGAGGCGCTGCGCAACGTCGAGCGCCATGCCCGCGCGCAGGCGGTCGAGGTCGAGCTGCGCAGCGCCGCGGCGCAGGGCGACGCCGACGCACCGCGCGTGCACCTGACGATCGGCGACGACGGCGTCGGCTTCGATCCGGCGCAGCCGCGGCCGGGCCATTTCGGGCTGCGCGGCATCGAGGAGCAGGCGGCTCTGATCGGCGGGCAGCTGCGGCTGCGCAGCGCGCCCGGCGCGGGCACGCGCATCGAGCTCGAGTTCGATGCCTGAGCCGGGCACGCCGCGAGCACCGGGCCCCTGCATGGGCCCGGGAGGCTCCCGAGTTTGCTGGACCCCCCAGGGCCACGCCGGGGGCCCTTTGGGTCCCGCGGGGCCTGACGCATAGCGGCAGGCCTGGGGGCGTTCAGAAGAATTCGACGTTCTCGGGCGGCGCCGCCTCGGGCGCGCCGGCGTCCGCGCGGTAGGCGCAGCAGCGGTTGCGTCCGCCCGCCTTGGCGCCGTAGACGGCGCGGTCGGCGCGGTCGAAGGCGTGCGTCGGCGTATCGTCCTCGGTGATGCGGGTGCTGCCGATGCTGACCGTGACGCGGCCGACGCGCGGGAAGTCGAATTGCTCGATCGCGCAGCGCACGCGCTCGAAGATCGCGCCCACGTGCTCGGCTGCGGCGTCGCGCAGCAGCAGCACGAATTCCTCGCCGCCGAAGCGGTAGACGAGGTCGTGTCCGCGCAGGCTCTGGCGCAGCAGGCGCGACACGAGCACCAGGACCTCGTCGCCGATGAGATGGCCGTGGCTGTCGTTGACCTGCTTGAAATGGTCGATGTCGACGATCGCGAGCCAGGTCTGCGGCCAGCGCGGCGACCCGCGCCGCTCGGTGCCGACGGCGACCGCGGGCGCGCCCTCGGCGAAGGCGGCGCGCGTGAAGGTCTCGTCGAAGCTCTTGCGGTTGAGCAGCCCGGTGAGCGCGTCGCGCTCATTCTCGTCCAGCAGTTCGCAGAGATTGCAATAGAAGCGCACCAGGCTGCCCAGCGTCGCCTGCTGCGCGGCGTCGAGCGGCCGCGCGTGGGCCACGTCGACGACGCCGACGACGCTCCCGCCGACGCACAGCGGCACGATGGTGCGCGCCGCCTCGCCGTCGATCAGCACCCAGGCGGCGGTCTCGGCGCAGCGCAGGCGCTGCGCATCGCCGGCCAGCGGGGCCGGCGTCGCGTCGTCGCGCCGGTCGGCCTCGGGCAGGCAGGCGGTGCCGAGCCAGCACGCCTCCACGCCCGGGCCCTGACGCTGGAAGATCTCGGTGCGCCGCGGTTGCAGCAGTTCGTGGATGAGCTGCGCCACCGAGCGGTCGAGCGCGGCACGGCTGCGGCTGGCCGTCATCGAGGCGAAGTCTTCGATCAGTTTGCTCATCGCTGGCGGGACCGGAGTGCTGGCGGGGGGTAGGGGGCGCGTCCGGCCTGCCGGCCGCGCCTCAAGTGTTTTCCCGCCCGGTCGATAACCACTGGACGCTACGCGCAAGTATATGGAACGCCATGCAGACCTCCCGCCGCTTCGATGCTTCCGCCGACGCCAAGGTCTTCCTGTCGCGTTCCTTTCCCGCCCTGGGGCTGGTGATGCGCATCGCCGCGCCGGGCCTGCCGCCGGTCGAGATTGAACTCACCGGCGAGGCGCTGCAGGCCTACGCCCGCGCCGTCGCCGAGACCGCCGCCGCCGCCGCGCGCCTGCGCGCGGGCGAGGCTGCGCCGGCTGCGCCGCCGCC
>JAGWVB010000448.1 GCA_018971105.1 Burkholderiales bacterium | reverse complement strand
GCGGCCGCCGGCAGCGCCGTCGGCCTGGGCCGGGCGCTGGGCCTGGGGCCGGCACTGCTGCGCTCGCTTGCGCCCAAGTCGGTCACGGCGCCGGTGGCGATGGGTATCGCCGAGCGCCTGGGCGGCGTGCCGGCGCTGGCGGCGGTGTTCGCCGTCGTCACCGGCATGGTGGGCGCGCTCACGGCGCGCTACCTGTTCGATGCGCTGCGCATCGATTCCTGGGCCGTGCGCGGGTTCGCGATCGGCACCGCCTCGCATGGCATCGGCGCCGCGCGCGCGCTCCAGGTGCATGCCGACGCCGGCGCCTACGCAGGCATCGCGCTCGGGCTGCAGGTGCTGCTGGCGACCTTGCTGCTGCCGCTGGCGTTCCGCTGGTTCGGCTGACGGCGCGGCCTTTTGCCCATTGTGGCCGGGTGGTTGAACGGGCATCATGCAGGCGTTTTGTCGATGCCCTTGAACCCTCAAGACCCTTAACACGAGCATGGAGATTCAGATGCCGCAACAGACCCTCGTCGCCGCCGCGCTGCTGAGCGCCGGCCTGGCCATGGCCCAGCCGCCGCAGGCCGCGGCGCAGCCGCCGCAAGACCTCAGCGTGCATGGCGAGCCGCCGATGCTCGGCATCCACTGGGCGCGCGAGACGATCGGCGCGGTGCAGTCCAAGGCGCGCCGCACGAGTTCGCCGAACATGACCTACCACGGCGGCAAGATCATGCCGACGGTGGTCTCGAAGAACATCTTCTGGGGCCCGAGCTGGGCCAATTCGACCTTCGTCGGCGACAAGATCAGCGGCCTCGACCTCTGGTACAGCGGCCACAACCTGTCGCACTACGCGGGCACGGTCGACGAGTACACGGGCAGCAACGGGCAGGTCGGCAGCACCACGCTGACGCACCAGGGCCATGTGATCGACACCTCGACCGCCGCCGGCGGCTCCAGCACCTCGGCCATCCTGGCCGAGGTCTGCAAGCAGGTCAGCGCCGGCAACATCTCGATCGATCCGCAGGGCCACGGCTATTACGCCGTCTACACCGACGTCAAGCGCGGCAGCGCCGGCTACTGCGCCTGGCACAGCGCCGGCACCTGCGGCGGCATCCCGGTGCAGTTCGCGTTCTTCTTCAATCTCGACGGCGATGCGGGCTGCAATCCCCAGGACACGCAGACGGGCCATTCGCAGGGCCTGGCCGCGTTGGCCAATGTCACCGCGCATGAATTGTCGGAAGCGCGTTCGGATCCGGGCGGCAATGCCTGGTACGACGCCAGCGGCTACGAGAACGGCGACAAATGCGCCTGGACCTTCAACGTGCCCTACGTGACCTTCACCGACGGCAACATCTGGAAGGTGCAGGGCGAATGGTCCGACGCCGCCTACACGGCGGGCACCGGCTATGCCAATTCGTCGGGCCAGAAGGGTTGCCTCGACGGTCATTGACGGGCCGGCAGCCCCGGGCGCGGCGACGCGGCCCGGGGAGCTGTCACGATCGGGATTTAGGATCGCGCGCATGAAGCCCACCGCATCCTCGTCCTCATCCGCATCCCAGTACGACGCGCGCACGATCGCGCTGCACTGGATCACGGCCGCCCTCGTCGTCGCGCTCTGGGCGCTGGGGCAGACGATCGACTGGTTCCCGCGCGGCACGCCGCGCGCCGGCGCGCGCAGCGTGCACATCACGCTCGGCGTGCTGCTCGCGCTGGTGCTCGTCGTCCGGGTGTCCTGGCGCGTCAGCGCCGGGACGCGGCTGCCGGTGCCGGACGGTTGGCTCGGGACGGCGGCGCGCGCCGGCCACGGCCTGCTCTATCTGCTGCTGATCGCCGCCGTGCTGGCGGGGCTGGCGAATGTCTGGGTGCACGGCGACAACGTCTTCGGCCTGCTCCAGGTGCCGGCCTTCGACCCCGGCAACCGCGCGCTGCAGCATCAGGTCGGAGAGATCCATTCCTGGCTCGCGGACGCGCTGTTCGTGCTCGCGGGGCTGCATGCCGCGGCCGCGCTGATGCACCATTACGTGCTCAAGGACGGCGTGTTGCGCCGCATGCTGCCGCGGCTGGCGCCGCCGCGCTGAGCGCCGGCAGGCGGATCGGCGCGCCATGCAGAGCGAGATCCGAGCCGCGGCGCCGCTGGCCGGGCGCGTCGCGCTCGT
>JAGWVB010000447.1 GCA_018971105.1 Burkholderiales bacterium | reverse complement strand
GCCCCGAGCCGCTGACCCAGGTCTCGATGCAGCCGCATCGGCCGCAATAGCAGGGCGCCGGCGCATCGGCCACCGGATCGGCCCAGGGCAGCGGGTTGTGGCCCCATTCGCCGGCCAGGCCGTTGGGCCCCGTCAGCACGCGGCCGCCGACGGCGATGCCCGCACCGGCGCCGGTGCCGAGGATGGCCGCGAAGACGACCTCGGCGTCGGCGCCGGCGCCGTCGGTGGCCTCGGACAGCGCGAGGCAGTTGGCGTCGTTGGCCAGGCGCAGCGGCTGGCCGATGGCCGCTTCGAGGTCGCGCTGCAGCGGCCGGTCGTTCAGGCAGGTCGAGTTGCAGTTCTTCATCAGGCCGTCGGCGTCGGCGCAGCCCGGGCTGCCGATGCCGACGCTGAGCGCGCCGCCGGCCGCCGCGCGCGCCTGGCGCACGAGCGCGGCGACGGCCTCGACGGTGGCCGCGTAATCGCCCGCCGGTGTCGCGACGCGTTGGCGCCAAATGGGTGTGTCGGCGGCGCCGGCCGCGTCGAGCAGCACCGCCTCGATCTTCGTGCCGCCGAGGTCGATCCCGAGCGCCGGCAGGCCGCTCGATGCGCTGCTGCTCGGCACGGCCTCAGTATCGCCCGGCCGTTCCGAAGGTACTGAGCGCCCCAGGGACCCCAAAGGGGCCCCTGCGGATCCCTGGGGGCAGCGAACGAAGTGGGCGTGGGGGCTTCACTTCAGATCGGTTGCGTGCGCTCGTTCAGCCAAGCCAGCGCCGGGCCTTGGAGTCGCGGCGCGAGGCGCTCGCGCACCGTCGCGTGGTAGGCATCGAGCCAGGCGATCTCGTCGGGGCGCATCAGTTCGCGCACGATGCAGCGGGTGTCGATCGGGCACAGCGTCAGCGTCTCGAACTCGAGGAATTCGCCGAATTCCGCGTCGACGGCCGCCGGCACCGCGAGCACGAGGTTCTCGATGCGCACGCCCCAGCGGCCGGCGCGATAGACGCCGGGTTCGATCGACGTGATCATCCCCGGGCGCATCGCCATCTGCGGCTCGGGCATCGCGCGGCTGATGCTCTGCGGGCCCTCGTGGACGTTGAGGAAGTAACCCACGCCATGGCCGGTGCCGTGGCCGTAGTCCAGTCCCTCGGCCCACAGCGGCGCGCGCGCCAGCGCGTCGAGCATCGGGCTCGGCGTGCCGACCGGGAAGCGCGCGCGCGACAGGTTCAGCGTGCCCTTGAGCACGAGCGTGTAGTCGCGCTTCATCGCCGCGCTCGGCTGGCCGATCGGCCACACGCGCGTGATGTCGGTGGTGCCGCCGAGGTACTGGCCGCCGCTGTCGATGAGCAGCAGGCCGTCGCCCTCGATCACCGCATGCGCCTGTGGCGTGGCGCGGTAATGCGGCATCGCGCCGTTGGCGTTGAAGCCGGCGATGGTGCCGAAGCTCAGGCCGACGAAGCCGGCGCGGCGCGCGCGCGCGGCGCTGATGCGCTCGTCGACCTCGATCTCGGTCGGCCGTTCGCCGCGCGCCAGCGCGGCCTCGAAGGCGGCGTAGAACTCGCACATCGCGGCGCCGTCCTCGGCCATCGCCTCGCGCACGCAGGCCGCCTCGGCCGCGTTCTTGCGGCACTTGAGCATCGTGCTGGGGTTGATCGCCTCGATCACGGCGCAGCCGGCGCCGACGCGCTCGCGCAGGCCCAGCGTGACGCGGCGCGGGTCCAGCAGCAGCCGCTGCCCGGCGCCCAGCGCCGCCAGCGCCGCGCCGGCCTCGGCATAGGGCGCGACGCCGATGCCGTCGACGGCGAGCCGCGCGGCGAGCGCGGCGTCGACCTTGCCGGCGCCGACGAAGAGCGTGCCGCGCTGCGCGTCGAGCAGCAGATGGCCGATGAAGACCGGGTTGTAGGTGACGTCGGCGCCGCGCAGGTTCGTGATCCAGGCCAGGTCGTCGACGGTGGAGACGAAATGATGCGTCGCGCCGCGCTCGGCCATCGCGGCGCGCACGGCGGCGAGGTTCTCGGCGCGGCTGCGGCAGGCCTGCGGCGGCAGGTGCTCGTAGATCGGCGCCGCCGGCAGCGGCGCCCGGTCGGCCCAGACGCGGTCGAGCAGGTCGATGTCGGTGCGCAACGTGACGCCGGCGGCGTCGAGCGCCGCCTGCAGCGCCTG
>JAGWVB010000151.1 GCA_018971105.1 Burkholderiales bacterium | reverse complement strand
GCCGCTGCCGGGGCCTGCGCCATCGCCGGCGGCGGCCGCGGCCGCGTCTTCGGGGCGTTAGCGCAGACCGTCGATCCGGGTCAGCGCCAGCGAGAGGTTGTCGCCGCCGCCACGGGCGCGCTGGCGCGCCTTGCTCACCAGCATCTCGCTGGCCTCGCGCGGGGGCAGGGCGTGGACGATGGCGCCGATCTCCTTCGGCGTGAAGTAGTGCCACAGCCCGTCGCTGCAGGCCAGCAGCGTGTCGCCGATGTCGAGCCGGTCGATGTGCCACAGCGCCACCGGCGGGTCGGCCTGGGTGCCCAGGCAGCCCGTGAGCAGGTTCGACTGCGGGTGCGTGTTCGCGGCCTCCTCGGTGATCTTGCCCTCGTCGATCAGGCGCTGGACGAAGGAATGATCGACCGTGCGCCGCATCATCTCCGAACCGCGGAAATGGTAGACGCGCGAATCGCCGGCATGGGCGATGTCGCATTCGCGCGTCGGCGCGACGCAGAACGCGGCCACGGTGCTGTGCGGCTCCTCCTCGGCGGTGATGGCCGTGAGCTTGATCATCAGGTGCGATTCGAGGATGAGCTGGCGCAGCATCTCGCCCGCGTCGTCGTGCGCCGGGACATAGCGTTCGAAGATCTGGCGTCCGGTCATCAGCACCTGGTCGGCCGCCTTGCGACCGCCGCTCTTGCCGCCCATGCCGTCGGCGACGACGGCGAGCAGGCAGCCGCCGACCTGGGGGTGGGCGATGATCTCGACTTGATCCTGCTGATAGGCGCGGTCGCCCCGGTGCAGACCGGTGGCAGCGCTGAATCGGAAACCTGGGGCGATGGCGGACATCGCAGGGAATATAAACTGCGCGACCAGCCGTCGATCGTGGAGCAATGGACGAGAACCTGCATTCCCTCGCGCGCCGCCTGATCGAGTTGCGCATGGCGCATGCGGATCTCGACGATCGCATCGACGGCGGAACCGCGGACGCAGGCAGCGACGAACTCGAACTGCGGCGGCTGAAGAAGCGCCGCCTGCTGCTGCGCGACGAGATCGTGCGCCTCGAGATCGAACTCGAACCGCCCGGGCCCGCGTGAGCGAGGGCCTGGTCGAGGCGGTCGCGCGCGCCTTCGCCGCCGACGGGCCGATCGCCGCCGGCGACGCCGGTTTCAGCCCGCGCCCGCAGCAGGACGCGATGGCCCAGCGCATCGCGCGCGCCGTCGATGCGCGCGAGGCGCTGGTCGCCGAGGCCGGCACCGGCGTCGGCAAGACCTACGCCTACCTCGTGCCGCTGCTGCTCTCGGGCCGCCGCGCGCTCGTCAGCACGGCGACCAAGAGCCTGCAGGACCAGCTCTTCCTGCGCGACCTGCCGCGGCTGGCGCGGATGCTGAACGTGCCGGTGCGCATGGCGCTGCTCAAGGGCCGCGCGAGCTATCTCTGCCGCTACCGGCTGCTGCAGGCGCAGGCCGAGGCGCAGCTGCCCGACCGGTTCGCGGCACGCGCGCTGCAGCGCGTCGCCGTCTGGGCCCAGGGCACGGCCAGCGGCGACCTGGCCGAGATCGAGGGCCTGGACGACCGCTCGCCGGTGATCCCGCTCGTGACCTCGACGCGCGAGAACTGCCTCGGCACCGAATGCGCCGAATACCGCGCCTGCCATGTGATGAACGCGCGCCGCGAGGCGATGGCGGCCGACCTCGTGGTCGTCAACCACCATCTGTTCTTCGCCGACCTCGCGCTGCGCGACAGCGGCGTCGCCGAGCTGCTGCCCACCGTCGACGTGGCCGTTTTCGACGAGGCGCACCAGCTCGTCGAGGCCGGCGTGCAGTTCCTGGGCACGCTGCTGTCGACCGGGCAGGCGATCGACCTCGGGCGCGACCTGCTGGCCTGCGGGCTGCGCGACGCGCGCGGACTGGCGCCCTGGTCCGATCTGCAGGCCGGCATCGAGCATGCGGCGCGTGAACTGCGCCTGGCCGCCGCGGGGTCGGTGCGCGAGGTGCGGGCGATGCTCAAGGTGCGCTGGGACGAGCGGGCCGCGGAGCTGGCCGAGCCGCTGACCGCACTCGCCGCCGCCGCGGCCGCCGCGGCCGAGGCGGCCGCCCATGTCGAGGCGGCGGCGCCCGATTTCCCCAAGCTCGAGCAGCGCTGCCGCGACCTCGCCGCGCTCGCCGGGCGCTTCCGCGACGAGGCCGCGCCGGGCCAGGTGCGCTGGATCGACCTCACGCCGCAGCAGGCGCGGCTGGTCGAGTCGCCGTTGGACATCCGCGACATGCTGACCCAGCAGCGCGCACTCGCGCCCAAGGCCTGGGTCTTCACCTCGGCCACGCTGGGCGATGACGAGGCCCTGAGCTGGTTCACCTCGAGCACCGGGCTCGAGGACGCGAGCCGGCTGCGCGTCGGCAGCCCCTTCGATTACGCGGCGCATGCCCGCGTCTGGGTGCCCAAGGCCCTGCCGCTGCCCAACGCCGCCGGCCATCCGGCCGCGGTCGGCGCGCTCGCGGCGCGCTGCGCCGCGGCGCTCGGCGGCCGCACCTTCGTGCTCACGACGACGCTGCGCGTGCTGCCGCAGATCGCGCAGGCGATCCACGACCAGGCGGCGGCGCTCGGGCGCACGCTGACGGTGCTGGTGCAGGGCAGCGAGCCGCGGCGCGCGCTGCTGCAGCGCTACGGCGACGGCCACGGCTGCGTGCTCGTCGGCTCGCAGAGCTTCTGGGAGGGCATCGACATGCCGGGCGACGCGCTGCAATGCGTGCTCATCGACAAGCTGCCGTTCCCGCCGCCGGGCGACCCGCTGGTCGAGGCGCGCGTGCGCCAGCTGCGCGAGCAGGGCCGCAATCCGTTCGAGGACTACTTCGTCGCCGAGGCCGCGGTGTCGCTCAAGCAGGGCGCCGGCCGCCTCATCCGCACCGAGACCGACCGCGGCCTGCTCGTGCTGTGTGACCCGCGCGTGCGCCAGATGGGCTACGGGCGCCGGCTCATCGCGGCGCTGCCGCCGATGGGCCGCATCGGCGAGGAATCAGCGGCGCTGGACTGGCTGGCCGAACTCGCGCTCGGGCACTGAGCGTCGCACGCTCACCAGAACTTCCACCAGGGCTTGTTGCCCGGCGACTCGGGTGCCGGCGCCGTGTCCTCGCCCGACGACCAGAGCTTCCACCAGGGCTTCTGGTTCGGTCCCGCGAGGCCGTAGGCCAGGTAGCGGCTGCGCGGGAAGTTCTCGCGCAGCACGCGCAGCGCGCCGTCGCGCAGCTTGGGCAGTTGGAGCTTGTCGTAGCTCTCGGCCATGATGTAGAGCGCCTGCTCGACCGCCGGCGAGCGCTGGAATTCGGTCACCGCGCGCTCGGCCCGCGCCGCCGCCGCGACATAGGCGCCGCGGTTGTAGTAGTAGCGCGCCACATGCACCTCGTAACTCGCGAGCGAGTTGACGATGAAGTTCATGCGCAGCCGCGCGTCGGGGGCGTAGCGCGAATCGGGGAACTGCTCGATCAGCTGCTTGAACGCCTGGTACGAGTCGCGCGCGGCGCGCTGGTCGCGTTCGGACAGGTCCTGTCCGAACAGGTCGCCCATGAAGCCGAGGTCGCCGTTGAAGTTGATGAGGCCCTTGAGGTAGAGCGCATAGTCCAGCGCCGGGCTCGAGGGGTTGAGCTTGATGTAGCGGTCGATCTGGGTCAGCGCGGTCGTCTTCTCGCCCGTGCGCCAGTTCATGTAGGCGCCGTCGAGCAGCGCCTGCTGCGCCAGCAGCGAGCCCGCCGCCAGGCCCTCGACGCGCTCCATCGACTTGATCGCGCGCTCGTAGGATCCCGAGTCCATGTCGGCGCGCGCCTCTTTGTACAATCGATCGGCGTTGTTGGAGCTCGGCTCGTCCTTCCTGGACGCACAACCGACCAGCGCCACAGATATCAAGGTCCACAGCGCCAGGCGCCTCAACAGGGAAACGGTCATCTCGGATGGTGCCGGTCGGTCGGGAAGGGGCGGATTATAGGGAGCGACCCGCGCACGATCCGGTCGATCCGGACGAGATCGATGACGCCGATGCGCCGCCCGAGACGCGGGCCGCGGCCGTCGCCGCCGCCCGCCATGGCGAGCGTCTGGACAAGCTGCTCGTCGCGCTCGCGCCCGAGTGCTCGCGCAACCACCTCCAGCATCTGATCGCCGCCGGCCATGTGCGCATCGACGGCGGGCCGGCGGCGACCGCGTCGCGCCGCGTCAGGGCCGGCCAGCGGGTCGAGGTCGACCTCGTCCCGACCGCCGAAAGCCAGGCCTACCGCGCCCAGTCGATGGCGCTCGAGCGGCTCTACGAGGACGACGATCTGCTCGTGCTGGCCAAGCCCGCCGGGCTGGTCGTCCACCCCGCGCCCGGCAACTGGTCGGGGACGCTGCTCAACGGCCTGCTCGCACACCATGCCGGCGCCGCGGCGCTGCCGCGTGCCGGGATCGTGCACCGGCTGGACAAGGACACCTCGGGCGTGATGATGGTCGGCAAGACGCTGGCCGCAGTGACGGCACTGGTGCGCGACATCGCGGCGCGCCGGGTGCACCGGCGCTACCTTGCGCTCGCGCATGGCGCCGTCGCCGAGGAACGCTTCAGCGTCGAGGCGCCGATCGGGCGCGACCCGGGCATGCGGCTGCGCATGGCCGTCGTCGCCGGCGGCAAGCCCGCGCGCACCGATGTCGAGCGCCTGGCCGTCAGCGGCAGCGGCAAGTCCGGCATCAGCGCGCTGTCGTGCACGCTGCACAGCGGCCGCACGCACCAGATCCGCGTCCATCTCGCCTCGCGCGGCCATCCGCTGGTCGCCGACGCCACCTACGGCGGGCGGCCGGCGCTCGGGCTCGAACGCCAGGCGCTCCACGCCACCGAGCTGCGGCTCGAGCATCCGATCACGCGGCTGGCGCTCGAATTCGCCTGTGCGCCGCCGGCCGATTTCGCCGCCGCCTGGGCCGCCGTCGGGGCCCCGGCGCACCCGCGCCGAGCCGAATGATCGACAAAGCTCGGCCGGCGCGGTCATCCGGCGCTACAATCGCCGCCGTTCACAGTGCTGCAGGTAGCCGACTACCGCGCCTGATCGACCCCAGCCCGTCCCGGCATCACCGGACCGTGCGTATCCCCCGCGCCTCAGGCCGACCCGCCGCGCGGCAATCTATCGAATGAGCAACGAGACCACCGTCGACCGCGGTGGCCGCACCCCAAGCGCAGGGCATGAATACATCGGAGGCCAAACGGGTACTCGAGACCGCGCTCATCTGCGCGCAGGCGCCGATGCCCTTGCCGGAACTGAAGGTGCTGTTCGACGGCGAGATCGGCAACGACACGCTGCGCCACCTGCTCGACGAGCTCAGCCGCGACTGGGCCGGGCGCGGCGTCGAACTCGTCGCGCTGTCCAGCGGCTGGCGTTTCCAGAGCCGGCCCGAAATGCGCAGCTACCTCGACCGGCTGCACCCCGAGAAGCCGCCGAAATATTCGCGCGCGGCGATGGAGACGCTGGCCATCATCGCCTACCGGCAGCCGGTCACGCGCGGCGACATCGAGGACATCCGCGGCGTCACGGTGAGCAGCCAGATCATCAAGCAGCTCGAGGACCGCGGCTGGATCGACGCCATCGGCTACCGCGAGGCGCCCGGACGCCCGGCGCTGTACGCGACGACGCGCCAGTTCCTCGACGACCTCGGCCTGGCGAGCCTGGACCAGTTGCCGCCGATCGAGGCCGGCACCGGCAGCGACACGGGCGCGATCGACGCTTTCGAGGCCTTGCCGCTGCTCGGCGACGGCCAGGCCGACCTGCCGCTCGATGGCGAGGCCGGCCTGTTGCCGCTCCTCGACGCGCCCGCGATCGAGCCGGCCGCCGGCGTCGAAGCGGCATCGGCCCCCGTCTGCGGGCCTGAACCCGAACTCGATTCAGCCTCACCCGCCGCGGCGCCAGCCGGCGCGGCGCCCGAACTTCCTCCCACCGAACCCAGCGCATGAACGCCTCCGACGCCGATCCCCAGTTACCCGAGGCCGCGGCAGCCGACGCGGAAATCGCAGTGCCCAAGCGCAAGCGCGCGCCGCGCAAGAAGGTCGCCGCGGGCGGTGAGGCCGCCGCCGTCGCCGCGGTCGCCGACGCATCATCGGCCTCGGCGCAAGCCGTGACGGGTCCGGGCGCCGCATTCGGGGTGGCGCCGGCGCCCTTGCTTGAACCGGGCGCCGTCGCACGAGGCGAGGCTGCTCGAGAACCTGCTCGCCAGGCCGATCTTCGGGTCGCTCGACAAGGCGCTCAGCAAGTCGATCAGCAAGTCAATCAGCAAGCCGATCAGCAAGCTGATCAGCAAGCCGCTCGACAGGCCGCTCGGCACGCTGATGACGGGGCCGCTCCAGAGGCCACGGGCGGCGAGGGCACGGCGGGCGCCGAGGGTGCCGACGGCGCCGAGGGCGCCGACGAAGGCGCTCGATCGGCCCGGCGCGGCCGCAACCGTCGTCGCGGTCGCCGCGGCGGCGAGCGTGCGCGCGAGGAGGGCGGCGCGGTCGAAGGCGCGCCGAGCGCCGATGCCGAACCCGCCGCGTCCCAGCCCCTGTGGCTGCCGCAGCCCGCCGTCGGCGAGGTCTTCGCCCAGGTGATTTCGGGCGAGTTCGATGCCGAGCCCGCCGAGCCAGCGACGACCGAGGGTGGCGTGCCGGCATCGATCGACTCGGAGTCCGAGTCCGAGTCCGAGTCCGAGTCCGGTTCCGCCGTGCCCGCCGAGGCTGAGCCCGGGTCGGGCGCCGTGGCGCCGACCGCGCCCGGCGCAGTCGCGCAGGCTGCGGCACCCGGTGTGGCGCAAGCGACATCGCAAGCCGGTTCGCAAGCCGCCGCGGCCGGGGCTGAGGCGGCGCCGCGCCGCGTCCTCGCCCCGGACGCCGACGCGCCCAAGCTGCACAAGGTGCTGGCGCAGGCCGGCATCGGCTCCCGGCGCGACCTCGAGCAGATGGTGATCGAGGGCCGCGTGACCGTGAACGGCGAACCGGCGCACACGGGGCAGCGCATCTCGTTCGGCGACCGCATCCAGGTCGACGGCAAGCCGGTGCGCTATCGCATCGCGCCGCCGCCGCCGCGCGTGCTCGCGTACCACAAGCCCGCGGGCGAGGTCGTCACGCACGACGACCCGCAGCAGCGCCCGACGGTGTTCCGGCGCCTGCCCCGGCTGGCGCAGGGCAAATGGCAGTCGGTCGGCCGCCTTGACCTCAACACCGAGGGCCTGCTGCTGTTCACGAACTCGGGCGAACTCGCGAACCAGCTCATGCATCCGCGCTTCGGCGTCGAGCGCGAATACGCGGTGCGCTCGCTCGGCACGCTGGGCGAGGAGGCCAGGCAGCGCCTGCTCGCGGGCGTCGAGATCGAGGGCCAGACGGCGGCGTTCAAGAGCATCGAGGACGGCGGCGGCGAAGGCGTGAACCATTGGTACCGCGTCGTCATCTCCGAGGGCCGCAACCGCGAGGTGCGGCGCCTGTTCGAGGCCGTCGGCCATGCGGTGAGCCGGCTCATCCGCATCCGCTACGGTTCGGTCGTGCTGCCGCGCGGCCTCAAGCGCGGCGTCTGGGTCGACCTCGACGACCAGGACCTGCGCAACCTGCGCCGCCTCGCCGGCGGCCCGCGCGTCGCCGAGCCGCGCGACGACGAAGGGCCGCGCAAGCGCAACCGGCGCGGCGGCAAGCGGCGCGAGGGCGAACGCGGGCCGCGTTCGGACCGCGTCGACGCCGGTCCGCGTCCATCGCACCCGCTGCCGCGCGAGATGCGCGAGCCGCGTGAACCGCGCGAGCCGCGGGTTCCGCGCCCGCCGCGCGGCGAACCGGGCGAGGGCGGGGCGATCCCGAACCCGCTGCAGCAGACCTTCGACAAGCGCGCGATCCAGCAGGAGCGACGCCTGGCGCGCGAGATCCCCGAGGACGGCCCGATCCCGAACCCGCTGCAACAGACCTACGACAAGCGCGCGCTGCAGCGCGATCGCGCGGTCCAGCGCGAGATCCCCGAGGACGGCCCGATCCCGAACCCGCTGCAGCAGACCTACGACAAGCGTTTCGCCCAGGGCCAGCCCGGCCCGCGCGGCAACGGCGCCCGCCCGGGCCGCAGCCACAAGCAGGGCGGCGGCCAGCGCGCCGACCCGAACCGCGTCCCCGATCCGATGCAGACGGCGGTCGGCTATATCGGCGCCAATGCCTTCCTTGGCAAGGGCGGTGGCCGCGGCGGTCAGCGCCGCGGCGGTGGTGGCGGTGGTGGTGGTGGTGGTGGCGGCGGCCGGGGTGGCCCGCGCGGCGGTGGCCGCGGACCGGCTCGCTGATGCGGCGCACGTTACAATCGATGGCTTTGCCGAGCCCAGAATTCCAGGAGTAAACATGGCCCACGAACGCACCCTTTCGATCATCAAGCCCGATGCCGTGGCCAAGAACGTGATCGGCCAGATCTACGCCCGCTTCGAAGGCGCCGGACTCAAGATCGTCGCCGCGCGCATGGCCCAGCTCTCGCGCGCCGAGGCCGAGGCCTTCTACGCCGTGCACAAGGCGCGTCCCTTCTTCAACGACCTCGTCGCCTTCATGATCTCGGGCCCGGTGATGATCCAGGTCCTCGAGGGCGAGGGCGCGATCGCGAAGAACCGCGAGCTGATGGGGGCCACCGATCCGAAGAAGGCCGACAAGGGCACGATCCGCGCCGATTTCGCCGACAGCATCGACGCCAACGCCGTGCACGGCTCCGACGCGCCCGAGACCGCCGCGGTGGAGATCGGGTTCTTCTTCGCCGGCATGAACCTGCACAGCCGCTGAGCCGGGCGTGACCGCCAATCTTCTCGATTTCGATCTCGAGGGGCTGGCGGCCTGGTGCGGCAGCCTGGGCGAAAAGCGCTACCG
Source organism: Burkholderiales bacterium (assembly GCA_018971105.1). Lineage (GTDB taxonomy): Bacteria > Pseudomonadota > Gammaproteobacteria > Burkholderiales > Burkholderiaceae_C > Rubrivivax. Next base: position 2,466 of record JAGWVB010000151.1, on the reverse strand, counting down.
CGCCGTCCAGCTGTTCCGCTGGATCCATCAGAAGGGCGCTGCCGATTTCGACCGCATGTCGGACCTCGCGAAATCGCTGCGCGCCCAGCTCGCCACCGGCGCCGAACTGCGTGCGCTGCCGGTGGCCGCCGAACACCGTTCGGCCGACGGCACGGTGAAATGGCTGTTCGATGTCGGCGCTGGCGACGCCGTCGAATCGGTCTACATCCCCGAGGCCGAGCGCGGCACGCTGTGCGTCTCGTCGCAGGCCGGCTGCGCCGTCGGCTGCCGCTTCTGCTCGACCGGTCACCAGGGCTTCAGCCGCAACCTGACGACGGGCGAGATCATCGCCCAGCTCTGGCATGCCGAGCACAGTCTGCGCGGTACGCTCGGCCTGGCCGAGGGCGCACGGGCGGTGGACAACGTCGTGATGATGGGCATGGGCGAGCCGCTGCAGAACTACGCCGCACTCGTGCCGGCGCTGCGCACGATGCTCGACGACCACGGCTACGGCCTGTCGCGGCGCCGCGTCACGGTCTCGACCTCGGGCGTGGTGCCGATGATCGACCGCCTGCGCGTCGACTGCCCGGTCGCGCTCGCGGTCTCGCTGCACGCGCCCGACGATGCGTTGCGCGACTCGCTCGTGCCGCTGAACCGCAAGTACCCGATCGCCGAGCTGCTCGCGGCCTGCGTGCGCTATCTCGAGGCCGCGCCGCGCGACTTCATCACTTTCGAATACTGCATGCTCGACGGCGTCAACGACAGCGTCGGGCAGGCGCACGCCCTCGTGCAACTGTTGAAGCCGCGCCTGGCGTGCAAGCTCAACCTCATTCCATTCAACCCCTTCCCAGCCTCCGGATTGAAGCGTTCGCCGGCCGAAAGGGTGCAGGATTTCGCCCATGTGCTGCAGGACGCGGGGATCGTGACGACGGTGCGCAAGACGCGCGGCGACGACATCGCCGCCGCCTGCGGCCAGCTTGCCGGCGAGGTCCAGGACCGTACCGGCGCCGGCGCGCGCATGGCCAGGCGCCGGGTCGAGATCCCGATCGCCCTCGAGGGCCGGGCATGAGGCGCGGCTGGATCGTCCTGCTCGCGCTGGCGCTCGCCGGCTGCGTCACCGGGCCGCCGATCACCGTCAAGGGCGATCCGGCGGCGGCGATACCCGAGAAGCCCGATCCGGCGCGCCAGGCGCGCGTGCGGCTCGAGCTCGCGAGCCTGTATTTCAGCCGTGGCCAGGCCTCGACCGCGCTCGACGAGGTCAATGGCGCGCTGAAGGCGAATCCCGAGCTGGCCGAGGGCTACAACCTGCGCGGCCTCATCTATGCCGATCTGGGCGAGATCCGGGCCGCCGAGCGGAGCTTCCAGCGCGCGCTCGCGCTGGCGCCGACGGACGGCTCGGTGAACCACAACTACGGCTGGTTCCTGTGCCAGCAGCATCGCTACGCCGACGCCGACCGGCAGTTCGCGGCGGCCCTGGCCCAGCCGCGCTACGGCGGCGTCGAGCGCACCCAGCTCGCGCAGGGCGTGTGCGAGGCGCGCAGCGGGCGCTGGGCCGAGGCCGAGCACACCCTGCTGCAGGCCTACCAGCTCGACCCGCGCAACCCCGTCACGGCCTTCAACCTCGCCGATGTGCTGCTGCACGAGCGGCAGTACGAGCGCGCGCGCTTCTACGTCGGCCGCATCAATGCGGTCGAGTCGCAGATCACGGCGCAGAGCCTGTGGCTGGCGGCGCGCATCGAGCATGCGGCCGGCAACGCCCAGGGCACGCAGGTCTACGGCCGCATGCTGACCGACCGCTACCCGCAGTCGACCGAGGCGCTCAATTTCGCGCGAGGGAAGTTCGATGAGTGACGAGGCCGGGGCCGGCGTCAGCGCCGGTGCGCTGTTGCGCGCCGCGCGCGAGCGCCAGGGCCTGCACATCGCGGCGCTGGCGGCGGCGATCAAGGTCTCGCCACGCAAGCTCGACGCCCTCGAGAACGACCGCTGGGACGAGCTGCCCGATGCGACCTTCGCGCGCGCGCTCGCGCAGACCGTGTGCCGCACACTGAAGATCGAGGCCCAGCCCGTGCTTGCGCTCCTGCCCACGGCTGCGACGACGCCGCTGGACACCAAGAGCGGCGGCCTGAACACGCCGTTCCGCGACCGCCCCGGGCGCGACGACGCCAGTCTGGCGGTGACGGCGATCAGGCCGATGGTCTGGGCCGCGACGCTGCTGATGGTCGCAGCCGTCATCGTCTACATGCTGCCCGAGGGCCTGCTCAAGCCGGCACCGGCGCGCCCGGCCGCCGCGTCGGCGCCCGTCGTGGAGGCCGCTCCTGCATCGGCACCGGAAGGGGCTGGCGCGGCCGCGGTGGCGGCGGTCGCGGCGCCGGTCTCCGCGGCGCCAGTCGAAGCGGCGTCGGCCGGCGGCGGCACGTCGCTGGCGGCCGCGGCGGCGCCGGCGGCGGGACTGGCGCCGGTCGCGGCCCCGGCGGTGCAGCCCCAGCC
>JAGWVB010000446.1 GCA_018971105.1 Burkholderiales bacterium | reverse complement strand
CGCTCATCATCGGCGCCAACGACGCGGCGCTGGCGCTGATGGCGGCGCTGCAGCGGCGCGGCTACTGGGTGCCGGCGATCCGGCCGCCGACCGTCGCCGAGGGCACGGCGCGGCTGCGCATCGCGCTGTCGGCCGCGCACACGCCGGCCGATGTCGACGCCCTGGCCGATGCCATCGCCGCCGAGGCGGCGGCGCTTCAGCGGCTGTCGGCGTAATCGCCGCGCCGCTGCGGCAGGGCCGGCACCGGCCCGGCCGCGTCGACGCAGCAGTTGCGGCCGCGCCGCTTGGCCTCGTACAGGCGCGCGTCGGCGAGGTCGAGCGCGGCCGTCCAGCCGCAGGCCAGCGGATCGGCGGCGTCGACCGGGAACGCGGCGATGCCGATCGAGCAGCTCAGCGGCAGCCGGACGCCGCCGGCGTCGAAGGGCGCATCCGCCACCGCGGCGCGCATGCGCTCGGCCAGCAGCGGCGCCTCGCGCCGGTCGGCCTCGCGCACCGCGACGAGGAATTCCTCGCCGCCCCAGCGCACGACATGGTCGTGGTCGCGCGTGACGCCGAGCAGCCGGCGCGCGAACTCGACCAGCACGGCGTCGCCGGCCGCATGGCCATGCTCGTCGTTGACGCGCTTGAAATGGTCGATGTCGACGAGGAAGAACAGCAGGTCGGCGGCGTCCGGCATGGCCATGCCGTCCAGGCCCATGAGCGCGCTGCTGCGGTGCTCGCGCAGGCATTGCGCGACATCGGCCTCGATGACCTGGTCCAGGAAGCGGCGGTTGCGCAGGCCGGTCAGCGGGTCGGTCAGGCTCAGGTCCTCGATGCGCGCATAGGCCTGCCTGAGCTGGTCGTTGCGCTGCACCAGCAGCGCCTGCGCCGCCTGCAGCCGGGCGTTGACGGCCTCGAGCTCGGCGGCGCGCGCGGCCTCGACGCCGGCGGCGCGGCGCTGGATCTCGGCCTCGGCGAGCGCGCGCTCGGTCTTCATGCGCACCTCGATCGCCACACCGCGCTGCGTCGCGGCGCGCGCATTCTGCGAGCGCAGCGCCTGGTTGGCCGCGCGCAGCGCCGCCACCGCCTCGGCGTGGCGCCCGGCGCGCGTGAGCTCGGCGGCGTAATCGTCGAGCAGATCGGCCGAGCGCTCGATGTCCATGTGCTCCGAGACGAGCCCGACCGCGGCACTCAGATGCCCGAGCGCCTGCTCCGGCGCGCCGGCCTGCTGCGCCACGCGCGCCAGCAGGCGCAGGGTATCGACCTGCATCGGCACGTCGCCCTCGGCGCGCGCGATGGCGAGCGCGCTGGCGGCATGGCGCGCCGCCGCTACGGCGTCCGCGCCGGCGCAGTCGACCTCGGCCAGCCCGAGCAGGCCGTAGCGCTCGAGTTCGATCTCCTCGGCCGCGTAGCGGCGGTCGACCAGCCTCGCGTAGCCGGCGCGCGCCGCCTCGAGCCGGCCGCAGGCCAGCGCCGCCGTCGACGCGGTGTAGACGGCGATCAGGTAGCCCTTCGAATCGCGCTGCGGCTCGAGCACCTCGACCGCCTCGTCGGCGAGCCGGCTCGCCGCCTCATGGCGCCCGAGCAGGCGCATCGAATTGGCCATCACGTCCAGGCAGCGCCCGACGAGTTGCGGCCAGCCGAGCCGGCGCGCCTCGTCGAGCGCCGGCTGGACACAGGCCAGGCTGAGGTCCTGGTCGCCCAGATCGGCCCAGATCGAGGCCCGCATCACCGCCGCCGACCAGCGCTGCCGCACCTGTCCCGCGGCCTCGTTGAGCTCCTCGCAGCGGTGCACGCGCTCGATCGCCTCGGCGTAGCGCCCGTAGCGCAGGTCGATGCAGGCGACCCCCTGCTGGACCATCGCGGCGAGCGCCGGCTGCGCCAGGGCCATCCAGGCATCGATGCGCGAGGCGTGGCGGTCGCGCGCCTGCGCGGCATCCTCGAAGGTGTCGAAGCAGAACAGCGCCAGCTCGGCCGTGAGGCGGCGCTCGGCGTCGTCGGGCGCGGCCCGTGCGGCCGACCGCTGCGCGGCGCCGCGGCGCGCCGCATAGTCGCCGCGATCGCTCGCGATCCAGGCCTGCAGCCAGGCGCAGTCGGAGCGCCCGGCGGCGCAGGCGCCGGCGGCGAAGAGGGCGTCGGCCTCCTCGGCCCGCGCCGCGGCGGGCGCGAG
>JAGWVB010000445.1 GCA_018971105.1 Burkholderiales bacterium | reverse complement strand
TGAAGGCCCAGAGGTCCTCGAGCGAGCCGCCGCCGCGCACCAGCAGCAGCGCGTCGACCTCGCGCCGCTGGCCGGCCAGCGCGAGCGCGGCGACGAGCGCCGCCGGCGCCTCGGCACCCTGCACGGCGGCCGGGTAGACGATCACGCGCAGCTGCGGCGCGCGCCGCTGCAGCGTCGTCAGCACGTCGCGCAGCGCCGCCGCGGCGAGCGAGGTGACGATGCCCAGCGCGGCCGGAAAGGGCGGCAGCGGGCGCTTGCGCCCGGCGTCGAACAGGCCCTGCGCCTGGAGCCGCGCGCGCCGGCGCAGGAACTCCTCGTAGAGCGTGCCGGCGCCCAGGCGCTGCATCGATTCGACGACCATCTGCAGCTCGCCGCGCGATTCGTAGATGCCCAGGCGGCCGCGCAGCTCGACCTGCTGGCCGTCGGCGGGGGCGAAATCGAGCAGCGTCGCGGCGCGGCGGAACATCGCGCAGCGCAGCAGCGCCGGCGCGCCCTCGGCGTCCTTGAGCGCGAAATAGCAATGGCCGCTGGCCGGGCGCGAGAAGCCCGACAACTCGCCGCGCACGGCCACGGCGCCGAAGCGCGACGCCAGTGCGTCGCCGGTTGCCAGCAGCAGCGCGGCCACGCCCCAGGTCATGCGCGCCGGCGGCGGCATCCGGGCCTCAGTCACGCCAAAACCCAGGGCTGGCGCGGTGCCGGAACTCCACAGGCGCACGCCTGCTGGCTTGCCGCGCCGGAGGTCCTGTCAAGCTGTCGAGGTTTCGGTACAAGTCTTTGATTTATATGAAAAATCGGCATCGGATTGGCGCGATTCCGGAGCCCGACGCCGAGCGGATCACAGGAAATCCAGGCCTACCGGCCCCTTCTCCACATAGTTATCCACAGCGTCGGGCGGCGCGCGCGAGGCCGCTGCACCGGGCCTCGCGAACAGCCCGCCGCCGTGGCCGCCATCGGCCATAATCCCGCGCGTCTCCCGCCCAGCGCGCCGCGCGTCCACAACTTGCTTTCGATCATACAAGCGGCCGGTTGGCCCATCTGGCCCCTGATGCTGTGTTCCATCGTGGCGTTGGCGCTGGTGCTGGAGCGCCTGTACCACCTGCGCCAGCCGCTGATCGCGCCGCGTTCGCTGCTCGACGAAGTGCTGAGCGTGACCCGCAACAGCCTGCCCGCGCCCGATGTCGTGAACAAGCTCGAGGCGACCTCGGTGCTCGGCGCCGTGCTCGCCAGCGGGCTGCGCGCCGTCATCGCCGAGCCGCGCCTGACCGAGCCGGGCCTGCGCCAGGCCTTCGAGAACGCCGGCCGCAGCGCCGTGCACGCGCTCGAGCGCTATCTCAACACGCTGGGCACGATCGCCGCCGCGGCGCCGCTGATGGGGCTGTTCGGCACCGTCGTCGGCATGATCGAGATCTTCGGCTCGCAGGCTCCGGCGGGCGCGACCAACCCGCAGATGCTCGCGCACGGCATCTCGGTGGCGCTGTACAACACGGCGTTCGGGCTCATGATCGCGATCCCGTCGCTGATGTTCTACCGCTATTTCCGCGGCCGCGTCGACGAGTTCCAGCTCGAGATGGAGCTCGCGGCCGAACGCATGGTGCCGCACCTGATGCGCTTCGCGGTGCGCGGCGCCTGAAGCCGAGCGCGACGTAGCGATGAAGTTCAGCCGCCGCCAGATCGAGGAGCCGGAGATCAACCTGATCCCGTTCATCGACGTGCTGCTCGTGGTGCTGATCTTCCTCATGCTCTCGACCACCTATTCGCGCTTCACCGAGCTGCAGATCAACCTGCCCTCGGCGAATGCGGAGAAGCTCGCCGACCATCCGGGCGAGATCATCGTCGGCGTGTCGGTCGACGGCCGCTACGCCGTCAACCACGAGGCGATCGACGGCCGCAGCGTCGAGCTGCTGACGAGCGCGATCAGCGCCGCCACCGCCGGCAAGCCCGATGCCGTCGTCATCGTCTCGGCCGACGCGATGACGCCGCACCAGGCCGTGATCAACGTGCTCGACGCGGCGCGGCGCGCCGGGCTGACGCGGCTGACCTTCGCCGCCCAGACCGCCGCGTCGCATTGAGCCGCCGGCCGCTCGACCGCCTCGCGGCGCTGCTGGCGCCGCATTGGTGGCGCGCGCGGCCGAGCGCGCTGGCGCGGCTGCTGCA
>JAGWVB010000150.1 GCA_018971105.1 Burkholderiales bacterium | reverse complement strand
CCGGCGCGGCCGGCCAGGCGATGCAGCGCGCCACGAGCCCGCCGCCGAGGCCGTCGCGCAGGCGGATTTCGGCGCCCGAGCGCAGCCGCGCCGCGACCTGTTCGTAGGGTTCGCAGAACAGGGTGTCGAAATCGACCCCGGGCTCCGCGCGCAAGCCCTGGAGCAGCTGGCGCGCGCGCGCATTGGCGGCTTCGAGCCGACCCTCGTCGTCGAAGGCGAGCAGACCCACGCTGAGCGTGCCGAGGAACTCCGGCCGCGGATGGATGGCCAGCACCATGCGCTGGCTCATCTGCTGCATCAGCAGGCCGTTCTCGACATGCGTGGCCGCCATCTGCACCAGCGCCCGCGTGTGGTGCTGGCGCGATTCGAAATGCGACGAGGCGTCGATCACGCCGACGATCTCGCCCAGCGCATCGCGCACCGGCGCCGCGGTGCACGCGACCTCGCCCAGGCGCAGCAGGTAATGCTCGGGGCCGCAGACGGCGAGCGGGCGACCGCTGGCCAGCGCCGTGCCCAGGCCGTTGGTGCCGCAGACCGATTCGGCCCAGCAACTGCCGGCGACGATGCCGGCCTCGGTCGCGCTCATCGCGAAGCGGTTGTCGGCATAGAGGTCGAGGATCACGCCCTCGGCATCGGCGAAGGCGAGCAGGAAATTCGACCCGGTGATCTGCTGCGCCAGCGTCTGGAGCTCGGCCCGCGCGAGGCGGCGCAGCACCGCGGTGCGGTCGCGCCGGCGCGCCAGATCGGCGCCATCGACCACCGGCGGCGCGACCGGCGCCGCGAAATCGAGCCCGGCCTGCAGGCAGCGCGCCCAGCTGTCGAGAATCTCGGGCGGCGGCTTCTCGCTCGCCGGCCGAAGGCCGCGGGCGCGCAGCACACCGGCATGAGCGAGCTCACGCTCGGCCGTGATGTTCATGTTGATGCCTCCATCCCCTCCGATCGCATGCCGCCGGTTCGGGACCTGGCACGGTAACAGCGGCGCGCGGGCCGCGCAACTGCACAGTTTCTGGACAACCGGGCGACGGGATTGCACTCGAACGGCACGCACCCGCCGATCGCCCGGCCCGTGCCGGGTTCGGGTCTTCCCGCATTGGTACGCGCATTGCGACAGCAACCCGGGCGCGTCGCGTCGCGCCCAACCCAAACCAACGAAGACCCCTGGAGACCACCCCATGCAACAGACCCGGATCCTTGCCCCTCGCCTGCTGGCTCTTGCCGCCTCGATCGCCTGCGCCTGCGGCGGCGCCCACGCCCAGAGCAACCTCGACAAGCTCAAGCAGATGAAGGTCTCGGGCACCGACCTGAACCTGCCGACGGTGCCGCAAAGCGGCAAGAATGCCGACGACATCCGCGCCAACCTCAAGCATGTGAAGCTGCCGCCGGGATTCTCGATCTCGCTCTACGCCGTCGTCCCGGACGCGCGCGACATGGCCGTCGCGCCGAGCACGAACATGCTCTTCGTCAGCACGCGCAAGACCACCGTCTGGGCCGTCACCAACCGCAACGGCGGCGACATGGCGACCGAGGTCAAGCCCTTCGCGCCGAGCCTGAAGTTCCACAACCCCAACGGCGTGTGCTGGACCCGGGACGGCGTGCTCGTCGTCGTCGAGCACAACCGCGTGCTCAGCTTCCCGGCCGCCGAGTTCTTCTACGAGGGCCCGGACGTCGCCGTGAACGAGGTCGTGCCGCAGGGCGAGCTCATCCCGCCCGAGGAGGAGAGCTACAACCATGGCGCGCGCGTGTGCCGCGTCGGCCCCGACGGCAAGCTCTACATCACGGTCGGACAGCCGTTCAACGTGCCGCCGGCCGCGAAGGTCGCGCTGTACCGCAAGCTCGGCATGGGCGGCATCCTGCGCATGAACCTCGACGGCAGCCAGCGCGAGGTCTATGCCGTGGGCGTGCGCAATTCGGTCGGCGAGGATTTCAATCCCAAGGACGGCACGCTCTGGTTCACCGACAACCAGACCGACGGCATGGGCGACGGCATCCCGCCGGGCGAGCTGAACCACGCCACCAAGATGGGCCAGGACTTCGGCTACCCGTACTGGAACGGCCATGTGAGGGTCGCCGGCACGGCCGCCGCGCCCGACCTGAAGAACCTGCCCGAGCCTGTCAACGCGGTGTTCCCGCAGGTCGAATTCCCGGCCCATCAGGCGCAGCTCGGCATGACCTTCTACACCGGCAAGATGTTCCCCGAGAAATACCGCGGCGGCATCTTCGTCGCCTCGCACGGCTCGTGGAACAGCACCGTGCCGACGGGCGCGCTGATCAACTTCGTCCCGCTCGTCAACAACGACAAGGCCGGCAAGAGCGAGGTCTTCGCCGACGGTTTCCGCGACGAGAACGGCATCTTCCGCGGCCGTCCGGTCGACGTGGCGATGATGAAGGACGGCTCGCTGCTGATCAGCGACGACTTCGCCGGCGCCATCTACCGCGTCACCTACAGCGCGCCCTGACGTGCGCGCCCCCGGCCCACTTCCTGCGCCGCCCGCCGGGCGCGGGCTGCTGCTCGCAGCGGCCCTCGCCGCGGCCTGCGGCGCCGTGCACGCCGATGCGATCGATGCCGGACGCGCCAAGGCGCAGTCCTGCACGGCCTGCCATGGCGCGCTCGGACTGGCGACCCTGCCCGACGCACCCAACCTGGCCGGCCAGTCGCCGATCTACCTCACGGCGCAACTGCGGGCCTTCCGCAGCGGCGCGCGCAAGCACGAGGTGATGTCGGTGGTGGCGCGCACGCTCAGCGACGACGACATCGACGATCTGGCGGCCTGGTTCGCGTCGATCCAGGTGCAGGCGACGGCGCCGCGCTGAGCAGCGGCGCCGGCGCCGCCACGGCGGGTCGAGCCCGCTAGGGCCCGATGGCCAGGCGCACGAGCCGGGCCATCGCCCGGGCCTCATCGCTCGCCGCCTGTTCCAGTCCCTCGGCGGTGCCGAGCCGGTCGGGCAGCGCCTCGTCCTGGCTCGCCTTGAGCTTGGCCTCGAGCCGATCGATCGGGATCTCGATGCCGACGATGGCGTCGAGCATAGCCTCGATGTAGGCCGCCGGCGCCTCCTCGATGCGCCAGGGCATCGTGCGCCCGGACTCGTGGCGCGTCGTCAGCCGCCCGAGCAGGTCGAGCATCCATGCGCGGTCCTCGACCACGCGCGCCACCCCATGGACATGCGCGGCGGCGTAGTTCCAGGTCGGCACGACCCTGCCATGCGCCGCGCGGCCGGGGTACCAGCCCGGCGTGACGTAGGCCTGCGCGCCGCGGAACATCACCACCGACGGCGTTGCGGCGCCGCATTCGCGCCAGACCGGATTGGCGCGCGAGACATGGCCCACCAGGGCGCCGAGCGGCCCCCGGTCTCGATCGAGCAGGAACGGGATGTGATTGGCGATCAGACCGCCGCTGCCGAGGCAGACCCAGGCTCCGAGCGGATGCGCGTCGATCAGCGCGTGGATGGCCGCGCGATCGGTCAGGCGGTGCGGCGGTGCGACGTACATGCGATCAGCCTCCCATCCCGGCGCCGCGCCACAGCGACAGCGCCAGCGTCATCATCGTCAGCCCGACGAGCCCGTCGAGCATCTGCCAGGCGCGCGGCCGGGCGAACCAGGGCGCGAGCCAGCGCGCGCCGAAACCCAGCGCGCCGAACCAGCACAGGCTGGCCGTGGCGGCGCCGCCGACGAACCAGCCGCGCAGGGCAGCCGGCTGCTGCGCGCCGACGCTGCCCACCAGCAGTACCGTGTCGAGGTACACATGCGGATTGAGCAGCGTGAAGGCGGCGGCCTGCGCCAGCGCCGCAGTCCGGCCGAGACCCGCGCCGCCCGGCGCGGCCTGCAGGCGCTGCGGTCGGCGCGCGCGGTTCAGCGCCAGCCCGCCGTAGCCGGCCAGGAAGGCCGCACCGGCCAGCGCCAGGGCGCGCGCCAGTGCCGGCCGCGCGCCCAGCGCCTGCGCCATCCCCAGCACGCCGGCGCTGATGAGCACGAGATCGGCCAGCGCGCAGAACAGCACGACGCCGCCGACATGCTCGCGCCGCAGGCCCTGGCGCAGCACGAAGGCGTTCTGCGCGCCGATCGCGACGATGAGCCCGAAACCCAGGGCCAGGCCCTGGACGAACACCGGGTAGGCCGCGGCGGCGGCGCGCAGGAAGGACGACATGGGTCCAGCTTGCCTGCATCGGTCCCTGAAGACAAACTCTCGCTTCTAATACGACTTTAGAAGAATTAATTCGATGCTGGACTATCCCGCGCTCGAGGCGCTGGCCGCCGTGATCCGGCAGGGGAGCTTCGATCGCGCCGCCCGGGCGCTGCACGTGACCCCGTCGGCGATCTCGCAGCGCATCCGCCTGCTCGAGGAGCGGATCGGTTGCGCGCTCGTCGTGCGCGCGCAGCCCTGCCGCGCGACGGACACGGGTCGGCGCCTGTGCCGGCATGTCGACCGCGTGCGCCTGCTGGAGCAGGAACTGCAGGACGCACTGCCCGCGCTGGCGCCCGCGGGCGGCGCGCGCGTGGCGCTGCCGGTGGCGGTGAATGCCGACAGCCTGGCGACCTGGTTCGCGCCCGCCGTCGCGGCCTACGCCGCCGAGGCGCCGGTGTGGATCGAGATCGCGGTCGACGACCAGGATCACACGGCCGAGTGGCTGCGCAGCGGCGCCGTGCTGGCCGCCGTGACGGCCAGCGCGCGCCCGGCGCCGGGCTGCAACAGCCTTGCGCTGGGCGCGATGCGCTATCGCGCGGTCGCCGCGCCGGCCTTCGTCGCGCGCCATTTCGCCGCCGGCGTGGGCGCCGCCAGCCTGGCACGCGCGCCCAGCCTGCTGTTCAACGCCAAGGATGAATTGCAGGCGCGCTGGGCGCGGCGCGTCTGCCATCGCCGGGTCGAACTGCCGCGCCATCTGCTGCCCTCGCCGCAGGCCTTCGTCACCGCGGCGCTGGCCGGCATGGGCTGGGGCCTGCAGCCGCAGGCCCTGATCGAGCACGCGCTGGCCGAGGGCACGCTGGTCGAGCTGCTGCCCGGCCAGCCGCTCGACGTGCCGCTGCACTGGCACCAGGCGCGCGCCGCCTCGGCCCTGCTGGACGGCCTGACGCGCCGGGTCGTCGCCGCGGCGCGCCAGTCGCTCGCGCCGCCTTGACCGGGCGGCGCGCACGGCGTCGCCGGGCATCAGCGCGCGAGCCGTTCGCGCCAGCCCAGGCCGGCCTCGGTGCCGGCGGCGGGCCGGTATTCGCAGCCGACCCAGCCGCGATAGCCGATGCGGTCGAGGTGGGCGAAAAGGTAGGCGTAATCGATCTCGCCGCTGCCCGGCTCGTGGCGCCCCGGGTTGTCGGCGATCTGGACATGGTCGATGCGATCGAGGTGGCGGCCCAGCGTCGCCGCCAGCTCGCCTTCCATGCGCTGCGCGTGATAGACGTCGTACTGGACATAGGCGTTGTCGGCGCCGACCTCGTCGAGCAGGGCCACCGCCTGCGCCGTTCGGTTGAGATAGAAGCCGGGCATGTCGTAGGTGTTGATCGGTTCGATCAGCAGCCGCAGGCCGTGGCGCTTCAACGCGGCCGCGGCATGGCGCAGGTTGGCGACGAGGGTGCGGTGCAGGCGGTCGGCATCGACCCCCGCCGGCGCCAGCCCGGCAAGGCAGTTGAGCCGCGGCACGCCGAGCGCGCGCGCGTAGTCGATCGCCTGCGCCACCCCGGCGCGGAATTCCTCGACGCGGTCGGGATGGCAGGCGATGCCGCGCTCGCCCGCCTCCCAGTCGCCCGCGGGCAGGTTGTGCAGCACCAGCGCGAGCCGGTGCCGATCGAGCCGGGCACGGATCTCGGACGCCGGCCAGGCATAGGGAAAGAGGCATTCGACGGCCTCGAAACCGGCCCGCGCGGCGCGCTCGAAGCGGTCGAGGAAGGCGACTTCGTTGAACAGCAGCGTGAGGTTGGCATCGAAGCGCGGCATGGGGTTCCCTGCAGGTGGTCGCGGCCCGGCATCAGGCGCCGGGACCCCTCGATGCTAGCCAAGGCCGGCGGTCGCGCCCGGCTTGTCGTCGTGGCGCGGCCGGTCGCTGCGCGCCAGCGGCGGCGCCTCCTGGCCGTCGGTGACGAACACCAGGGCCGGGTGCTCGGGCCGCTGCTGCAGCGCCAGCCGCGCGCGGTGCAGGCCCTTGGCGATCTCGCCGTTGCCGGCCCAGGCCATGCGGCTGCCGATGCCGGCCAGCGTCGCGCGCAGCTCGGCGCGGTTGGCGCAGAGCTCGACCGGCGCGTGGAGCAGCTAGCGGCGCGGCGGCGGGCCGCTCAACCGCAGGCGTAGGCCGTCAGCGTGCCGGTGATCAGGCCCGTGAGCTGGGTCATCAGGCGATAGCCCAGCGTGTGGTCGCGCTCCATCAGCTCGAGCAGGCCGTCGCCGCGCAGCTTCAGGATGCTGCAGGGCGTGACGCAGCTGGCGGTGGCGATGCGGGCATTGCAGGCCGGCGTCATGGCCGCCCAGCCGAACACGTCGCCGCGGCGCAGGATGTCGCCGGTCCCGGCGCTGCTGACGCCGTAGCCTATCGTCAGCCGCACCATCCCGCGCACCAGCACGTAGAGGTCGCGCGCCTGATCGCCCAGGTGGTAGATGGGCGCGCCTTCGTCGAGCTCCTCGCGCTGCGCCAGCGCCGCCAGCTCCATGCACTGCGCGGGCGTGAGCCGGGCGAAGAAGGGCGTCTGCGACAAGATCGTCGCCGTCGAGGGCCCCGCCGCGGATTCGTCCACCATCTGCAATCTCCCGTCAATCGCGAACTTTGCCGCTCGTGCGTTCGTCGTCGTTGGCATGCAGGGCCTCGGGACCGGGACCGGTGCGGTCGCGCTGGCGGAAGAGTCCCCACTGGTGGCGGCGCACCCACAAGGCCTTGCGGCCGACGCCCAGGATGGCGGCGAGCTCCGCCTCGCCGTACTCGTCCTGATAGAGGCGGATGATTTCCTTCGTGTAGTCCTCGATCGACAGCGGTATGCCGCCGAGCTTCGGCCGCGGCATCTCGACCGCCGGCACCGAGACGATCTCGTCGAGATCGTTGCGCGTCAGGACCTCGCCGTCGGCCAGCACGACGGCGCGCTCGATCACGTTCTGCAGTTCGCGCACATTGCCCGGCCAGGGATGGCGGCACAGGAAATCGATGAAATCGCTGTCCATGCCGGTGACCCGGCTGTCGAACTTGCGCCGGAAATGCTCCATGAAATGCTGCGCCAGCAGCAGGATGTCCTGGCCGCGTTCGCGCAGCGGCGGCACCTGGATCGTGATCACGTTCAGGCGGTAGAACAGGTCGGTGCGGAAGGCGCCGCTCTCGGCGCTTTCCTTCAGGTTGCGGTTGCTTGCGGCGAGGAAGCGCGTGTCGGTGATGTAGCTCTGGCTCGACCCCAGCGGCCGCACCTGGCGCTCCTGCAGCACGCGCAGCAGCTTCACCTGCACGTTGAGCGGCATCTCGGAGATCTCGTCGAGGAACAGCGTGCCGCCGCTGGCCTCGCGGATGAGCCCTTCGCTGGACGATGTCGCCCCGGTGAAGGCGCCCTTGCCATGGCCGAAGAGCTCGGACTCGATGAGCTCGGACGGGATGGCGCCGCAGTTCACGGCGACGAAGGGCCGGTGCGCGCGCGGGCCGCCGAAGTGGATGGCCTGCGCCACGAGTTCCTTGCCGGTGCCGCTCTCGCCCTGGATCAGCACATTGGCCTCGGTCGCGGCGACGCGCTGGATGATGGCCCGCAGGCGCTTGACGGGCTCGCTCTCGCCGACGATCGTGTGGCGCGGGAACGCCTTGCGCAGGCTGCGCTTGAGCGCCGCGTTCTCCATGCGCGTGCGGCGCTCGCGCAGCGCACGCTCGACCGAGAACAGGAAATCGTCGTTGTCGAAGGGCTTGATGATGTAGTCGTTGGCGCCCCGGCGCAGCGCCTCGATCGCGCTTTCGATCGACGAGAAGCTCGTCATCAGGATCACCGGCGTCTCGGGATGCGCCGCCTTGGAGCGCGCGACGATGTCGAGCCCGCTCGCATCGGGCAGGCGCAGGTCGGTGATGACGAGGTCGAACTCGCGGCTCTCGATCGCCGCCAGGCCCTCGCGCCCCTGCTGGGTCACGACGCACAGATAGCCCAGGCGCGACAGCAGCAGGTTCACGCATTCGCCGATGCCCTGGTCGTCGTCGATCACGAGCACATGCTCGAGCGTGCGGCAGTTCACCTCGGGCGTCGTGCCGCGCGTCGTCATGCGGGGGCCTGCGGCAGCCGGACGCAGAACACGGCACCGGTCCCGGGCTCCGCATCGGCAGGGGCCTGCAATTCGATCGTGCCGCCATGGTCGAGCGCGATCTCCTTGCTGATGGCCAGCCCGATCCCCGTGCCCTGCCCCGCGCCCTTGGTCGTGAAGAAGGGCTCGAAGATCCGCTTGCGTATCGCCTCCGAGACGCCGGGGCCGCTGTCGCCGACGCGCACCTCGACCTGCGCGCCGGTGCGCCGCGTCTCGACCTCGAGCGTGCCGCGCCCCTGCATCGCCTGCACCGCGTTGACGAGCAGGTTGAGGAAGATCTCGCGCGTCTGGCCGATGTTGCCGACCACCAGCGCCGCGTCGTCCGTGCGCCGGCGCAGCTCGACATGCTCGAGCAGCCCCTCGTGGCGCAGCACGTAGAGCGCCTCGGTCACCGCCTCGTCGACGGCGAAACGCTCGCGCGGCTCGTCGCCGACGCGCGCGAAGGTCACCAGGCGACGCGAGATATCGAGGATGCGCTTGACGTTGACGGCGATATTGTCCAGGCCCTTGTCCAGCAGTTCCCGGCTCGGCGACTTGTCGGCGCGCAGGATCTGCACGATCGAATGCAGGGACGTGAGCGGGTTGGTGACTTCGTGGCAGACGCCCGCGATCATGAATCCCAGCGCCGCCAGCCGCGCCGTCTGCGGATCGACGGCATGCACCCATTCATGGTGGTCGACGACGGTCAGGCAGCTGCCCCAGGCGGTGCGGCGCAGATGCAGGCGCTCGCGCACGACGACACCCGACGGCAGGCTGCGCACGCTCTCGGCCTGCTGCGTCGTCAACCAGGGCACGATGCCCTTGAGCAGGCCGATGTAATGGCCGGCGCGTTCGCGCAGCGGCACATCCTCGGCGCGCGGGTTCTTGGCGCCGGCGGCGCTTTCGTCGCTGGCGCCCAGCACCCGGCCTTGCGAGGACAGCATCAGCATCGGCCACGGCGAGGCGGCGTAGACCTGATCGAACAATGCGCACTCATCGCAAGGTTCGCACGGCTCGCGCGGTTCGTACCGATCGTAGGGTTCGATGGAGGAGGCTATCGCTCGAGACCGATGCCACAGTTCGCCGCTCATTGCCGTTGCAGCATACCGGAGCCGACAATCATCTCGCAATAGAGTCCGGCCCGCATGCGTCGCGTCGATGCAAGCGCCGGCCGCGGCGCGGCCGGCGCACCGCGGCGCCGTACTAGGCGGCCTGGAACGGATGGGCCGCCGAGCCCTTCGTCGCCACCACTTCGGAGGCCGAGGGCGACCCGGCGACCGCGCGCTGGATCGATTCGCGCACGGCGCGGTAGTTGTAGTCCTGGATCTTCTTGTCGTCCTCGGCCAGCCAATGGATGAAGACGCCGACGCAGATGAACAGGTCGTCGGCCTCGGCGGCGGGAATGGTCCCGTCCTCGACGCTGTCGGCCACCGCCATCGCGACGCCGCGCTGGGCTGGTCCGAACATCTGCACCGCCTGCTTGGCGCCCTTGATCGTGACCTTGTTGAACATCACGGTGGCGGGCTTGGTGAGCAGGTTCGGCGCCACGACCGCCAGCAGCGAGGTGAAGCCGTCCTTGTTGTTGGTCAGCGCGTTGGCGAACGCGGATTCGGCAGGGCTGCCGCGCGGGCCGATGATGAGGTCGATGTGCGCGACTTCATTGCCGTCGCCGACGAGCGATTCACCCACCATCATGCGATCGATCTTGGTCATGGCTGGTCAGTCTCCTGGAACAGGGTTTGAGGAATTGCGGGCCCTGGCCTGGATCGGGATCCAGGGCCGGCACCGGCCGCCGCACTCACGAACCGTGCCAGCCCGACCACACCCGCGCCACCAGCATCGTGCCCACGCCCACGCAGAGCACGCCGACGAAGGCGCGCAGCCAGCGCCCGTCGATGCGGTGCGCCAGCAGCACGCCGAACCAGACGCCGACGACCTCGACCAGCGCCAGCACGGCCGCCAGGCGCAGCTCGACGACGCCGCGCAGCAGGAAACCGGCGCTGCCGGAGACGGCCGCCAGGATCTGGATCACCTGGCTCGCGGCGATCGAGCCCAGGGTCGGGAATCCGAGCAGCACCATCATCGGCACCGACAGCGCGGGGCCGCCGACCCCGGTGAGCCCGGAACCGAAGCCGGTCGCGGCCCCGATCGCGAACAGCAGCCGCCGCTGCGCGCGCGGCCGGCCGGCATAGGCCGCGCCGCGCTGCAGCCGACCGCCCACCAGCGTGTAGATGCCGGCCAGCACGATCAGCAGCGCCAGCATGAGCGACAGCGGCTGGGCATCGAGGCGCGAGTTGGCCCAGGAGCCGACGATGCCGAACAGCAGTCCGCCCGCGCACAGCGGCAGGGTCAGGCGCCAGTCGATGCTGCCGCGGCGCTGGAACAGGACGGTGCCGACGATGCCGGTGAAGATGAAGGTGAACAGCGAGGTCGCCATCGCGACCTGGACCGGCAGCCCCGTGAGATAGCCCAGCGCCGGAATGAGCAGGATGCCGCCCACGCCGACGGCCCCGATGAACAAGCCGACCAGCAAGGCCACGCACAGCAGTAAAGGCGACATCGGGGAATACCCAGGCACTGAGAGCGCGAAATTGCGCGGGCCCCGGACGCGACCGCGGACGCCGGCGGCGCCCGGCTCGGCGGCAGGGAATCGGGGACGCAGCAAGCTTGATGCCCGCCGCCGCGGCGCGGCGCGACCCGGGACCCGGGCGGCGTGCCGGGCGCGGCTGCGCCGTCGTTTCGATCGGAAACGCGAGCCGGTTTCGGAACGAAACGCCGACGTTGCGTGATCACCCGGAGAAACCCTGAAAAAAGCGACGCCATCGGCCCTTGAATCGCCCGCAGGCGATGCCGCAGCGCCGCATTCAAGGCGGGCACGAAGCGTGCAATGGACTGGCCCATCCATCGCCGCACCGGCCCCGGCCTGCCTGACAGGGCCCGCACCGGATCAACACAGGAGAGTACGCATGTCGCGCAATTCGATCGAGTGGAAAGAGCGCCCCCCCTTCCCCCAGACCCACTACGTCAACACAGAGATCTACACGAGCGAGCAGATCTTCCGCGAGGAGCAGGCGAAGATCTTCGGCAAGTGCTGGATCATCGCCTGCCACGAATCGGAGCTGCCCAACGCG
>JAGWVB010000149.1 GCA_018971105.1 Burkholderiales bacterium | reverse complement strand
CGCGGCTTCGCCCAGCTCGCGCAGGCGCGGATGGATCGTGAGCGGCGGCGCCTCGGGCCAGGGCGTGGAGGGCGGCAGTTCGGCGGGTTCGGGCGGGCTCGCGAGATGGCGAGCCGGGTTCAAGGCGAAGGCGGCGCGCGCGAGGCGCCTCGCCTGGGCGTCGTCGTCGCAGGCGGCGAACCAGCCGGCGAGGACGCGGAAGTCGGCCGAGCGGTCGCTGC
Source organism: Burkholderiales bacterium (assembly GCA_018971105.1). Lineage (GTDB taxonomy): Bacteria > Pseudomonadota > Gammaproteobacteria > Burkholderiales > Burkholderiaceae_C > Rubrivivax. The sequence continues at coordinate 11,139 of JAGWVB010000149.1, read as the reverse complement.
GGCCGCTGCGGCGTTCGTTGATGGCGGCGATGGCGGCCAGCAACTGCGGGATCGCCGAGCGCGCGCGCGCACGCAGGAGTTCGGCCTGCGGCGGCTCGTGCGCGGTGGGCAGGAACCAGCCGCGCAGGCCCTTCCAGCGCTCGCGCCACAGGCGCCAGCGCCGGCCTTCCTCGCCCAGGCGTTGGGCTTCGTCGCCCGGCGCGGCATCGCGCGCCTCGCGTTCGGCGACGGCGAGCAGCACCGGGTCGATGCGCGCCGAGAGGTCCTGGATCAGCGCCGCGATCGGCTCCGAGCGCCGCACCAGGTCGCCGACGAAGCGCTCGAGGTAGTCGATCAGCCGCGTCTTGTACGCCGCGACCGCGGTCGCATCGGCGCGCTGCAGTTCGAGCGAGCGCGCGACGCCGGCCATGAAGGCCTGCGCGTTCTCGGCCAGGCCTTCGAAGACGCGCACGAGGTCGCGCAGCGTTTCGTGCAGCTTGGGCACGTCGGGGCTGGCGGCGTCGACGAGCGCGGCGAGCGCCTGCAGGCGATGCGCGATGTCCTCGAGCGCCACCGTCTGCAATTCGGCGCGCCGCGCCAGCATCTCGGCATAGCGCTCGAAAGCCGCTTCGACCGCCTCGCCGCCCTGCGAGAGCCGGTAGAGGAAGCGTGCGCGGTAGTAGTCGGCCAGCGTCGTCACGCGGGCGATGTCGGGCTGGGCTTCGAGGTTGCCCCAGGCGACGAGCTGGGCCAGCGCGGCGGCGATGTCCTCGGACGACGGCTTGGATGCCGGCGGCCACTCGGCCTCGGCAAGCACCTCCTCGGGGCGCAGCTGGAGCCGGTACTGGCGTTTGGCGGCTGCGAAGACTTCGAGGATGGCGCGGTAGTGCGCGGCCTTTTCCGCGCTGGCGTGGCGGAACAGCTCGGCGGTCGCGGCGGGCAGGGGCATCGCGGGATCATAGGATAGGGTCATGAAATCGCCTACCTGTGGATCGGCGCGTCGAGACCGGGTCGCGTGGCGCTCGTACCAACGAGCGGGGTTCGGTGCGGCCATAATGCGGCCCACGGCTGCGATTCCATCGATCACCGCAGCGCGCTCGGGATGGCGTTGGCGCAAGCCATCTGCTTGACCCTCCCCCCATGCGCCCTTCGCGGGCGCCCCAAGTCCCCGCCGCGCCGGCCCTGCCGGCGTCCCGACGGGCGGGTACCGAGCCGGGATGATTCGCGTCATCCAGTGAATCAACAGGATAGAGCGACATGCTGCTGATGATCGACCAACTTCAGATGGGTCTCACGGCATCCCACCACGGCCCGCAAACCCGCGCCAGTGCTGGAGATTCGGGCTCTTGACGGCTCACGGCGGACCGCTACAGCCCGGCGAAAAGCGGGTATCGATGCGGGTACCGAAAACGCATGCAGATCTCCCGCCGAGACCTCTACAACCGGGTGTGGTCCACGCCCATGAGCAAGCTGGCCCGCGAGCTGGACATCTCGGATGTCGGTCTCGCCAAGGCCTGCCGCCGGCACAACATCCCTCGGCCGCCACGCGGCTACTGGGCCAAGCTGGCGGCAGGTAAGGCCCCGCCCAAACTCGCGCTGCCCTCAGCCAAGATCGATACGGTCGAACTGGACGCTGCGCGGCATCGCATCGCGGAGACGGCGAAGGTCGAAATCGACCGAGCCAGCATCAAGGCATCGCAAGCGGCGCAGGGGGAGGCCCTTATGGGCGTGGCTGCCGCGACCTTCGAGCGGCTGACCAACGCGAAGCCTTCGGCGGACGGCTTCGTCACCTGCGGCTCATCGCGCGTGATTGCGTGTTCGCTCAGCTCTGCGACGGTGGAGCGAGCCTGCCGGGTACTGGACGCGATCGAACGGGCCATGCCTGCTGCGGGTGCGCGCCTCGCCCACAACCAGGAAGCAAAGCGCGTTGAGGTCGATGTCGGCGGCGAGCGCCTGGGCATCAGCCTCGCCGAGGACTACACCCGGACCGAGACGGTCGAGGTCGATCCGAAGTACTCGTGGATGAAGTCGCGGACCTTCACGTATCACTTCACCGGCGAGCTGCGCCTGACCATCACAGGTGACTTCTCGGGCCGCAAGTCGTGGGCCGACGGCAAGCGATCTCGATTGGAGGAGAAGGTCGAGAGCATCGTCGGCGGCCTGGCGAGCGGTGCCCAGGCGATTGCCCAACTGCGGGCCGAGCGAGAGGAGCAGCGGCGTCGCTCGGCCGAAGCAGCGCGCGAAGCTGAAATTGCGCGAGAGCGACAGCGGCGCCTCCGCAACTTTTCGGATCAGCTTCACAAGGAGGCGGCAGCCTGGCATCGGTACTGCGAGGTCAAAGCCTACGTCGAGCATCTGCAGAGCCAGATCAACGCGGGCGAGGCGCGACCTGAGCAGAGTCGAGAGTGGCTGAGGCTTGCCACGCACCTGGCGAGGCTGACCGATCCGACGAAGGCGAGGCTGGAATCTTTGCAGACAGGCATCGCGGGCTACGACTATGACCTGCCGTTTGGTCGGACCATCGTGTCGTAGGCCTCGCCATCGTGCTCTACGTTGCCGAGGACGGGTGCCGCATCAGACCGAGATTGTTCAGGAGGACCCAAAGTGCATGGGCCGAGCTGCCGGCCCGCAAGTCAGCGGTTGTCGGCGATCAGGCCTCTGGAGGGTCAGCTTTGCCGAACGCGTCCAACATGTCGAGCAACTCCTTGACGTCTGACGGAACAGCACGCGGGCACCCGAACGGTTTTCACGGATCCACTTGGCCAGCCACACCATCGTCAGCGACTTGCCGCTGCCCTGGGTGTGCCAGATGATCCCGCCCTCGCGCCGGCGGATGAACTCCTGCGCCGCCACCACGCCGAAGTACTGGTTCTGCCGGCACACCTTCTTGATGCCGGCATCGAAGACGATGAAGTCGTGGATCAGCCGCAGGAACCGGTGCTTCGCGCACAGCTGCAGCAGGTGCCGGTCCAGCAGGTTGGGCTCGTCGGCGAACTCGCCGGTCTCTTCGACCCACGAGAGCCAATACTTCTCGGGCGTCTCGATGGTGGCGTAGCGCAGGCCTTCGGTGTCGTTGCCCGCCATCACCCACTGCATCGTCGAAAAGAAGGGTCGGATGAACTCCTTCTTCTGGTTGTCCAGGTTCTGGCGGAAGCCCTCGGACACCGAGACCGTGGAACGCTTCAGTTCCAACACCCCCAACGCGATGCCGTTGACGTACAGCACCACGTCGGGCCGCTTGGTGCTGGCCTTGGCGCCACTGACCAGGTCGCCTCCGGGCACGGTCACTTCCTCGGCCACCGCGAAGTCGTTGGCCAGCGGATCTGCCCACTTCACCAGCCACACGGTGACCGTGTTCTCCCCCGCCTCGGGCCGCACCTTCACGCCATAGCGCAGCAGGCGGTAGACAGCATGGTTGCGGTCGTAGAGACTCTTGCTGGTGTCGTTGGCCACCTTCTGCAGCTCAAACAGGGCGCGTGCGGCCAGGGTGTCGCTCACGCCCTGGGCGGCCAACCAGGCCTTCAGGCCTTCAGGCGTTCGGGCTCGATGTTCGAGTTGGCGGGCCGGTCGATCCAGTCGCCCAGGTAGGTGTAGCCCAGGCGCTGGCTCAGCAGCGCCAGCACCCGCTCTTGCGTCTTTTTCTCGATCTGGCCGACGGTGGGCATGTCGTGCTGATCTCAGGCTTCGCCGTCGACGGCGAGCTGCCCTTGCGGATCAACGGGCGGCCATGTGCCACCTCGTACCCTCTGCTCAAACCAGCGGTGCATGGCCGCGTCGTCTACGGCGTACTCGCCGCGGGCTGACTTCCATACCAGCGCCGGATACCGGTTCCGCAGCGACTCCAGGGCGTTCTGCGCTTGTTGAACGGTCACCTTGGCGTTTGCCTTCTCACGATAAAAGCGCAGCGCCTCGGCGTCGTAGGGCCTGAAGCGCTGCCCCATCTCCAGCAGGCGCCAGAGCACTGCCTGCTCCAACGGCTTGAGCGCCAGGTACTCGGATTCCATCTGCGCCTCGTCGGCCTGCTGGCGTTCCTTTGCGGCCTGCAATACCGCCTGCTCGAAGCGAACACCCTGCAGACCCGACAGCGGGCTCAGAGCCTGACCCAGAGCCTCCATGAAGAACTGCGGCCGGTGGCCGAAGCTCTCGAAGGCCTGGAGCAGCATGGCGCCATCCACCGGCGCCAGGTCGGGCCGCTGCGCCGTGATCAGCCGCGACACGTGGTCGATGAAGTCTTGGCCCAGCAGCGGCATGCGCGAGATCTGCGAGCCGTAGAACGGCGCGCCGTTGGTGTTGACCAGCCGCAGCAGCTTGTCGCGGTCGGAGCCGGACATCACCAGCATCAGGTTCACCTCGCCCGGCCGGTTGAGCTGGTCGCGGGCAGACTTCAGCGCCGACATCGTGGCCTCGCCGGCCTCGCTGGTCAGCGCGTGTTGTGCCTCGTCCACGATCAGGGCCACAGGCGCCTTGGCAGCCTCGTGCAGTGCGCGCAGGGCGTCGGGCAGCGTCACGCCGTCGATCTTGCCGATCTTGCTGACGTCGATCTTCAACGCACCGGCGATCGTCACACTTTCCAGGCCGGCCGCCTTGGCCGCGCGGCTCACCACGCCCAGGCGCGGCGCCAACGCGCGGGCGATGGCGTCGGCAATCAGCGAGCCGGGGTCGCGCCGCGGGTCAGCCCACAGGTCCACGTAGGCCACCACGGCACCGGCTGCCTCCAGCGCCGGCTTCAGGTCGGCCTGCAGAAAGGTGGACTTCCCCGTGCGGCGCGGCGCGGCCAGGAACAGGCCGTTGTGCGCGTCGCCGAAGACGGCCTGGCCCCGCAGCGCGGCGACAAGCTCCTGGGCCAGAGCTTCGCGGGGAAAGTGGATCACTTTATCTCCAAGTATTGGAGAGTCGATAATTTATCGGAACGACGATAAAAGTCAATAACCGCTGCCAGCGCCGCTTGGTCGCACCCCGGCAGCGCCCTAGACTGCAGCTCCGGAAGAACCCGCCTCGGCCAGCACCTCCGCCCGCACGTAGGCCTTGAAGTCCGCCACGGCGGTGAAGCACCGGTAGCCAGCCTGGCTGGCCATGGCCACCATCGGCGCCTCTTCGTGCAACAGCACGGCCACAGGCTGGCTCAGCTCTTCCTGCAGACCTTGCGGCCACGCCAAGTCGAACACCGCGCGCTGCTCGCCGGTCTCCGGGTCGGCGAAGTCGAAGCTGACCACGCCGCGCGGCAAGCCCTGGGCTTCGACCCAGTCGTTCAAGGCTTCGAGCTGCTCCTCTTCCTCGTCGCTGGTCACGCCGCCCAGCACCGTCGGCGCAGTGGGGGCAACTGCCGCCCGGGCCTCCAGCCAGCGCAGGTCGCCGTGCAGCTGCTGCTGTACTGACACTGCAGGGCAGACTGCCCGAGCGGCACGGCCAACGCGTCGATCTGGCCCGGGGCTTTGCAAGGGCGATCTTTGCTGGCAGGAGCACATCGCTGCAGGACGGTTCGGGCGTGCGCATCAGCGAATTCGATCCTGCGGTCCTGGGCGACATTCCAAGTGGCGTTCAGCCCTCGGAGGTTCGCGCCACGATCGACCAGGTCAGCGAGACGCGAAACTGCCAAACTATGGTGGTCGGCATCCATGCAGGCGGTGCCTTGGCGCTGACCCTACAGAGTTCGAAGGATGATGCGCTGATGAAGGCCATCTTCGACACGCTCAGCGACTCGGCGCGCCGGCAGTTCTCGGGCACCCGGGGTGCAATGTTTCTGGTTGGTCTTCATGGCCTTGGCGGCGATCAACTCTTCTCCGTCGCGCAGCAAGACCAAGATATCAGCCAGACGCCTACGGCCCTTCGGATTGCGGTCAGTCGCTTCCTGAGTGGTGAAGGCCGGGACCACGTGGTGGGCGTCGGGTTCCTCAGCGAAAGCGGGCTGCAGCCGCTGGAGGCTGGGCTCGTAGAGTCAGGTGGCACCGCTTACTACTTTCCCAAGCGGGAGAGCCCGAAATGGTCAGAAGACTTCAGCGGCCTCTTCACTTGGAATCACCCAAACGCCCAACTCGGGGCTGACGGGCTGGGCAGATCACCGTGAGCCCGTCAGGCCGGTGCACCTTCCTACGCTCATCCCAGAGTGGCACTGGGTTTCTGGATCGGATGGACTTGGGTCGCAGACTCGAGCGGACGAGTTCGTTCTCAAGCGCTTGTCGCGCGCGCGGCCATAATGCAGGTCATGTCTGCGATCCGTCCGATCACCGCAGCGCGCTCCGGTTGGCGTTGGCGCAAGCCATCAGCCTGACCACCCCTATGCGCCCCCAGCGGGCGCCTTCCGTCCCCACTCAGCACGGCACGCCGGCCTCGCCAGCGTCGCAAAAAGCGGGTATCAAAGCGGGTACCGAATCTGGATGCTCTTCGAAACATCCAATGAAATCAAAGGGTTAGAGCGCATATGCTGCTGATGATCGACAACTACGACAGCTTCACCTACAACCTCGTCCAGTACTTCGGCGAACTCGGCGAGGACGTGCGCGTGTTCCGCAACGACGAGATCACGCTCCAGGGCATCTCCGACCTGCGCCCCGAGCGGCTCGTGCTCTCGCCCGGCCCCTGCTCGCCGGCCGAGGCGGGCATCTGCATCGAGGCGATCCGCCATTTCACCGGCAAGCTGCCGCTGCTCGGCGTCTGCCTCGGCCACCAGGCGATCGGCGCCGCGCTCGGCGGCAAGGTCGTGCGCGCGCAGGTGCAGATGCACGGCAAGGCGAGCGTCATCCGCACCGACCGCGCCGGCGTGTTCGCCGACCTGCCGGAACGGTTCTCGGTCATCCGCTACCACTCGCTGGCGATCGAGCGGGCGTCGCTGCCGGCCGAGCTCGTCGTCAGCGCCGAGACCGAGGACGGCGAGATCATGGGCGTGCGCCACCGCGCGCTCGGCGGCAGCGCGACGCCGCTCGAGGGCGTGCAGTTCCACCCCGAGTCCATCCTCTCCGAGCATGGCCACGCGATGCTGCGCAATTTCCTCAACCTGTCGAGGGCGGCATGACGGCGCCTACGTCGCCGACATCGACGGTCGACCTGCGCAGCGACACCGTCACGCGACCGACGCCGGCGATGCGCGCGGCCGTTGCCGCGGCCGAGGTCGGCGACGATGTCTTCGGCGACGACCCGACGGTCGCGGCGCTGCAGGCGCGCATCGCCGAACTCACCGGCCAGGAGGCGGCGCTGTTCATGGCCAGCGGCACGCAAAGCAATCTGTGTGCCCTGCTGGCGCATTGCGGCCGCGGCGACGAGTACATCGTCGGCCAGCAGGCGCATTGCTACCGCTACGAGGGCGGCGGCGGCGCCGTGCTCGGCGGCATCCAGCCGCAGCCGCTGGCGCAGCGCGCCGACGGCTCGCTCGACCTCGCCGCGGTCGAGGCGGCGATCAAGCCCGACGACAACCATTTCGCGCGCAGCCGGCTGCTCTGCCTCGAGAACACCTGGAACGGCCATGCGCTGGCGCCGGCCTACATCGAGGCTGCGGCCGCGCTCGCGCACCGCCATGGCCTGGCGCTGCATCTGGACGGCGCGCGGCTGTTCAACGCCGCCGTCGCGCTCGGCGTGCCGCTGCGCGAACTCGCGCGCCACGCCGACAGCGTCTCGGTCTGCTTCAGCAAGGGGCTGGGCGCGCCGGTCGGCTCGGCGCTGTGCGGTTCGCGCGAACTCATCGCGCGCGCGCACCGGCTGCGCAAGATGGTCGGCGGCGGCATGCGCCAGGTCGGGCTGCTCGCGGCGGCGGCGCTGCACGCGCTCGACCACCATGTCGAGCGCCTCGCCGACGACCACCGGCGCGCGGGCCAACTTGCCGCCGGACTGACGGGCCTGCCCGGCATCCGCGTCACCTCGGCGCAGACCAACATCGTCTTCGCCGAGGTCGCCGACGGCCGCGGCCCGGCGCTGCTCGCGCATCTGGCGTCGCGCGGCGTGCTGGCGACCGGGCTCATCGGCCTGCGCTTCGTCACCCACCTCGGCGTCGACGACGCCGGCATCGCCCGCGCCATCGCCGCGGCCCGGGAATTCGCCCTCAGCAACTCCAGCGAGCAGCCCCCATGACGATCACCAACACCGAGGCGCTGACGCGCGTCATCGAGCACCGCGAGATCTTCCACGACGAGATGCTGGCGCTGATGCGCCGCATCATGAGCGGCGAGATGTCGCCGCTGATGATCGCCGCGATCGCGATCGGCCTGCGCGTGAAGAAGGAGACGGTGGGCGAGATCGCCGCCGCCGCGCAGGTGATGCGCGAATTCGCGACGCCGGTGCCGGTGGCCGACCGCAGCCACCTCGTCGACATCGTCGGCACCGGCGGCGACGGCTCGCACACCTTCAACATCAGCACCGCGGCGACCTTCGTCGCGGCGGCCGCCGGCGCGCGCGTGGCCAAGCATGCGGGGCGCAGCGTCTCGTCGACCTCGGGCTCGGCGGACGTGGTCGAGGCGCTCGGCGCCTGCATCACGCTCACGCCCGAGCAGGTCGCGCTGTGCCTCGAGGAGACCGGCATCGCCTACATGTTCGCGCCCAACCACCATGCGGCGATGAAGCATGCGGCGCCGGTGCGCAAGGAGCTCGGCGTGCGCACGATCTTCAACATCCTGGGCCCGTTGACGAACCCGGCGAACGCGCCCAACCAGCTGCTCGGCGTGTTCCACCCCGACCTCGTCGGCATCCTCGTGCGCGTGCTGCAGCGCCTGGGCAGCGAGCATGTGATGGTCGTCTACGGCATGAACGGCATGGACGAGCTGTCGCTGTCGGGCGAATCGGCCGTCGGCGAGCTCAAGGACGGCGAGGTGCGCGAATACGTCGTCCACCCGAGCGACTTCGGCCTGCCGGTCTACGACTCGCGCGTGCTGCGCGTCGCCAACAAGGAGGAGTCGGTGCAGTGCATCCAGCGCGCGCTGGCCAACGAGGACGGGCCGGTGCGCGACATCGTGCTGCTCAACGCCGGTGCGGCGCTGTATTGCGCCGGCATCGCCAGCTCGGTGGCCGATGGCGTCAAGCGCGCGCGCGAGGCCGTCGCCTCGGGCCGTGCGATGGCCAAGCTGAGCCAGTTCGTCGCCGTCAGCAACCGGTTCAGGGCTGCCGCGGCATGAGCGACATCCTCGACCGCATCGTCGCCGTCAAGCGCGAGGAAGTCGCCGCCGCGCGCGCGCTGCGCAGCCTCGAGAGCTGGCGCCAGGACGCCGAGCTGCGCGGACCCGGCCGCGGCTTCACGGCCGCGTTGCGCGCGAAGATCGCCGCCGGCAGCGCGGCCGTCATCGCCGAGGTCAAGAAGGCGAGCCCGAGCAAGGGCGTGATCCGCGCCGATTTCGACCCCGCCGACATCGGCGCCAGCTACGCCGAGCATGGCGCGGCCTGCCTCAGCGTGCTCACCGACGAGTCGTTCTTCCAGGGCGCTATCCCCTATCTGCGCCAGGCGCGCGCCGCCAGCGGGCTGCCGGTGCTGCGCAAGGACTTCATGATCGACGAGTACCAGGTCGTGCAGTCGCGCGCCGTCGGCGCCGATTGCATCCTGCTCATCGTCGCCTGCCTCGACGACGCGCAGCTGGCCGACCTCGAGGCGACCGCCTTCGAACTCGGCATGGACGTGCTCGTCGAGGTCCACGACGGCGCCGAGCTCGACCGCGCGCTGAAGCTGAAGACGCCGCTGCTGGGCATCAACAACCGCGACCTGCGCAGCTTCGAGGTCAGCCTGGAGACGACGCTGGCGCTGCTGCCGCGCGTGCCGGCCGGGCGGCTGCCCGTCACCGAGTCGGGCATCACCGCACGCGACGACGTGCTGAGGATGCGCGCCGCCGGTGTCCACGCCTTCCTCGTCGGCGAGACCTTCATGCGCGCGCCCGACCCGGGTGCAGCGCTCGCCGAACTGTTCGCTTGAACCGGCTCGACCAGCCGCTCGCCCGCCTGCTCGATCGCCGCGGCTGCGGCGACTGGCAGCCGGTGATCGACGCCTGGCGCGAAAGTGCCGCCGGGCGCGCGCTCGTCGCCGCCGTCGATGCGCGCGTGGCCGCCGGCGCCATCGTCTATCCCGAGCGCGTGCTGCGGGCGCTCGAGTTGACGCCGCTGGCGCGCACCCGCGTGTTGATCCTCGGCCAGGACCCGTATCACGGGCCCGGGCAGGCCGAGGGGCTGGCGTTCTCGGTCCCCGCCGGCCAGCGCATCCCGCCCAGCCTGCGCAACCTCTTCAAGGAACTGCAGCGCGACGTCGGCCACGCGCCGCCGGCCTCGGGTTCGCTTGTCGCCTGGGCCGAGCGCGGCGTGCTGCTGCTGAACTCGACGCTGACGGTCGAGGACGGCCAGGCGGGTGCCCACGCCAAGCTAGGTTGGCAAACACTCACTGATGCGATATGCGCTGCGCTGGCTGCCGATCCGGAGCCCAAGGTGTACATGCTCTGGGGCGCCCACGCGCAGGCGCAGGCGCGGCGGCTGGGCGCTTCATCGGGCCATCTGGTGCTGCAGGCCAACCATCCCTCGCCGCTGTCGGCGCTGCGCCCGCCGGTGCCCTTCATCGGCTGCGGCCATTTCGGCCGCGCCAACCGCCATCTCACCGAGGCCGGACGCGGCGCCATCGACTGGTCGCTGACCTGATCCGGCGAAGTGCTATACTCACAGGCTCTCCGGAGGGGTGCCCGAGTGGCTAAAGGGGGCAGACTGTAAATCTGTTGGCTTACGCCTACGGTGGTTCGAATCCACCCTCCTCCACCAGAGAGATCCCTGTTGCGCGCTGGATGGGGATGCGTTGCGGGAGTAGTTCAATGGCAGAACCCTAGCCTTCCAAGCTAATGACGCGGGTTCGATTCCCGTCTCCCGCTCCAGGACGGCCGGGTTATCCAGCGTCGTTACGGGTGTGCCGGCCCCAGCAAGCCGGCAGACCCGTACCGATGCCCATGTGGCTCAGTGGTAGAGCACCCCCTTGGTAAGGGGGAGGTCGCGCGTTCGATCCGCGCCATGGGCACCAAGTCATCGTTGTTTCATCGATTCACAGACTCATCGAGTTCTTCAGCCAGGAGCGCTAGGAAATGGCAAAAGGTAAATTCGAACGCACCAAGCCGCACGTGAACGTCGGCACGATCGGCCACGTGGACCATGGCAAGACGACGCTGACGGCGGCGATCACGACGATCCTGGCGGCGAAGTTCGGCGGCGAGGCCAAGGCCT
>JAGWVB010000444.1 GCA_018971105.1 Burkholderiales bacterium | reverse complement strand
CAGCGCCGTCTGCGCCGGCGACCGCGCCGGCGCGCTCGATGCCGGCCGGCTGCGCGAACTGCGCTCGCGTGTCGACGCGATTCAGGGCCCGCTGCGCAGGTCCTCGCCCAGCAGCAGCGAGCGCATGCGCGGCAGCTCGGCGCGCTGAATCACGTCGATCGGGAACGCCGCGCCGCTGGCGAGGGTGGCGAAGCGGCCGTCGACGATGCCCGCCGTCTGGAGTTCGGCCAGGGTCGCCTCGGCCTCGACGGCGCAGGACTTGACGAGCACCATGCGTTCGGCGTTGAGCTGGCGCGCAAGGTCGAGCGCGATGCTGTCGCCGCTGTTGTCCCAGTTCGTCGCCGCGTCGGGCGCCGCGCGCACCCATTCCATCGGCAGCCACAGCGCCGTGCGCCCGCTGTGCAGCACGCGCCGGATGTCGTCCTTGGAAGTGGCCAGCTGCAGGTTCGGGTTCAGGCCATGGGCCTGGAAGGCCGACTGCAGCATCGCCAGCACGGCCATGTTGTGCGCCGTCAGGTCGTCGAAGCCCCAATGGCCCTGGGCCTGCCGCACCGCGTCGGCGAAGGCGCCGCCGCCGCACACCAGCGTGACGCGGCCGCCGCCCAGGCGCACGAGCAGCTCCAGCCAGTCGGGCAGCAGGGGGTCGCGGTTGAGGCTGCCGCCGAGCTTGACGACCCACATCAGCGCGGCTCCCGCTCGCAGAGCGCCGCCACCGCGACGGCGGCGGCGCCGACGCCGGCCCAGGCGGCCGCGTCGGGCGTCGCATCGGGCGCGAGGCGGACGATGTCGCCGCCGTAATCGGCATGGCGCCAGCCGGCCGGCCGCAGCTCGGGCACGAGGAAGGCGCCGCAGCCGGCGCCGACGACCAGCGCATCGTCGCCGAGTGCGTGCGCGGCGGCGATGCGCGCGATGCCGGCGCGCAAGGGGGCGACGAATTCGGCGCGCCAGGCGCGGGCGAAGGCCAGCCAGGCGGCGGCATCGGCGTCGCGCTCGTCGAGGCCGATCATGCGCGCGAGGCGGGCGCGGCTGTGCGGTGCGTCCTTGGCGGCGCCGTCGGCGCTCGGCTGCTGGTCATGCGCGGGGTCGAGCTCGCCGGTGAGGCGGAACACGTCGGCGCTGGTGGCGAAGAACTCGGCCATCACGTTGAGCGGCGTGCCGCGCCACTCGATCCGCGGCGCGAGCGCGCACAGCGGCGTGCGCACGACACCGCGGTAGACCAGCTCGCCCCCGGCCAGGCGTTCGGCGTCGCTGCGCGCGGCGGTGAGCACGCGGCCGGCGCCGAAAGCGATCAGGTCCGTCGTCGTGCTGCCGATGTCGACCAGCAGGCCCTGGTCCGCGCCGCAGGCGCGCGCCGCCTGGGTCGCGGTCGCGAGCCAGTTCGCCGACGCGATGTCGCGCCAGGCGGGCGCGGCCGCCGCGGCGTCGCACCAGCCGCGGTCGCCGGCGTAGAAGCGCGGCGCCGGCAGCGCGGCGGCAAGCGCGGCGGCGATGCGCGCGACGCCTTCCTCGCGGTGCTCGAACAGGTCGACCATCTCGCCCGTCATCGTCACCGCCTGCGCGTGCGTCGCCAGCCCGGGCCAGCGGGCGCGCGCGGCGTCGAGCGCGCCCTCGAGGTGGGCGAGGCCCTGCCACAGCGGGCAGGGCCACTGCGCGGCATCGACGAGGCGCCCGCCGCGCAGCAGTGCCGCCTTCACATGGGCGCCGCCGATGTCCCAGCCGACGACCGCGGCGGCGCTCATCGCGGCGCCTGTCGCGGCGCCGCCGGGCGCGGCGATACTCGAAGGCCGGCCTTCGGGCTGCCGTCACCGCCCTCGCGATGCTGCTCATCCCCGTCATCGACCTCATGCAGGGCCAGGTCGTGCATGCCCGCCGCGGCGACCGCGCGGCCTATCGGCCGATCGCCTCGCGCCTGTGCGCGGGCAGCGACCCGGTGACGCTGGCGCGCGTGCTCTGCGACCATTGCGCGTCGCCGCGGCTCTACATCGCCGATCTCGACGCGCTGCGCGGCGGCGCGGCGCAGGTCGCCGTGCTGGCCGCGATCCTGCGCGCCCTGCCCGGGGTCGAATGCTGGGTCGACGCCGGCTATGCCGGCGCCGCGGCGGCCGCGCGCCTGCGCGAGGACCTGCGCGCGGGCGCCGGTGCCGGCGCCGACCGGCTGGTGCCG
>JAGWVB010000443.1 GCA_018971105.1 Burkholderiales bacterium | reverse complement strand
CGGCGCGCCACGCTGCTCGAGCAGGCGCTGACGACCGACGAGCGCATCGCCCTCGTCCACGGCGACCAGGCGATGCCCATCCTGGGCACGAAGATCCCCGCCGGCGCGATCGGCTCGGCCGGCTACATCGCCGGCATCCCGCGCTTGGGGCTACCGGCGCTGCAGGAGACCGATGCCAGCCTGGGCGTCTCGAACCTGCTCGACATGCGTCCCGGCGATGTCGCGACGGCGCTGCCGTCGACGCTGGCGATCGCGGCCTCGTTCGACCCCGCGCTGGCCTACGACGCGGGCGCGATGATAGGCCGCGAGGCCCGGCTCAAGGGCTTCAACGTGCTGCTCGGCGGCGGCGACAACCTGATCCGCGACCCGCGCAGCGGGCGCAATTTCGAGTATTACAGCGAGGACCCGCTGCTCTCGGGCGCGATGGCCGGCGCGGCGATCCGCGGCACGCAGGACCAGCATGTGCTCTCGACCGTCAAGCATTACGCGTTCGGCGACCAGGAGACCGGGCGCATGCAGTTCAGCGCCCGCATCGGCGAGGCGGCGGCACGCGCGAGCGACCTGCTCGCGTTCGAGATCGCGATCGAGCGCGGCCATCCGGGCGCCGTGATGTGCGCCTACAACCGCTACGCGGGACCTTACGCCTGCGAAAACGAATTCCTGCTCCAGCACGTGCTCAAGGGCGACTGGGGCTACCCGGGCTGGGTGATGTCGGACTGGGGCGCCGTGCATGCGGTGGCCGCCGCCAATGCCGGCCTGGACCAGGAATCGGGCGCCCAGCGCGATGCCCAGATCTGGTTCGGCGCGCCGCTGGCCGCCGCCTTGCGCTCGGGCGCGGTGCCGCCGCAGCGGCTGTCGGACATGGTGCATCGCATCCTGCGCTCGATGTTCGCCGTCGGCCTGTTCGACCACCCGCCGAAGCCGGGTCCGATCGACTACGCCGCCGACGGCGCCGTCGCGTTGCGCGCGGAGCAGCAGGGCATCGTGCTGCTGGCCAATCGCGACGGCCTGCTGCCGCTGGCGAAATCGGTGCGTTCGATCGCCGTCATCGGTGGCCAGGCCGATGCGGGCGTGCTCTCGGGCGGGGGCTCGTCACAGGTGATCCCGGTCGGCGGCGTGAAACGGCTCGTGCCGGTCGGCGGCGAGCCGCCCTTCGGTCCCTACCTGAGCATGATCTTCGGCGGCAGCGCGCCCTATGCGGCGATCAAGGCCAAGGTGCCGCAGGCGAGCGTGCATTACGTCAACGGCCGCTACCCGAAAGCGGCCGCCGACGCGGCGCGTCAGGCCGATGTCGCGATCGTCTTCGCCAACCAGTGGATGGGCGAGGAAGGCGACGCGCCCGACATGAGCCTGCCCGAGGGCCAGGACGCGCTGATCGCCGCCGTCACGGCCGCGAACCCGCACACGATCGTCGTGCTGCAGACCGGCGGCGCCGTGCGCATGCCCTGGCTCGCCCCGGCCGGCGCCGTGCTCGAGGCCTGGTACCCGGGCCAGCGCGGCGGCGACGCGATCGCCGACGTGCTGTTCGGCGATGTCGACGCCGGCGGGCGCCTGCCGGTGACCTTCCCGGCCGACGAATCGCAGCTGCCGCGGCCGGTGATCGCCGGCACCGGACTGGCGGCCGGCCAGCCCTTCGACCTCGACCTGGGCGAGGGCGCCGAGGTCGGCTACCGCGGCGATGCGGCGCGCGGCGTGAAGCCGCTGTTCCCGTTCGGCTACGGCCTGTCGTACACGCATTTCGCATACAGCGGGCTGCACCTGCAAGGCGGCAACGCGCTCGAGGTGAGCTTCGACGTGCGCAACGCCGGCGCGCGCGCCGGCGTCGACGTGCCGCAGGTCTATCTGACGCGGGGCTGCGCGGGCGCGTCGCAGCGCCTGCTCGGCTGGGCCCGGGTCGAACTCGCGCCGGGCCAGACACACCATGTCAAGGTCAGCGCCGACCCGCGCCTGCTGGCCGATTTCGACGTCGCGCGGCAGCGCTGGCGCCACCCGGCCTGCCGCGTCGAGGTCGCCGTCGGCGCGTCGTCGCAGGACCTGCGGCTGCGCGGCGGCGCCGCGCTGGACGCGGTGTCGATCGCGCCCTGAGGCGCGGCCAGGCGCGGGCGCCGCCCGGGTTGTCCCTGCCGCTCCGGCGGCCCGAAACCGGCCGCTGAATTCCATCATCGCCGCGG
>JAGWVB010000442.1 GCA_018971105.1 Burkholderiales bacterium | reverse complement strand
CGACCTCATCGAGCAACCGGCCGGGCGCGCGCTCTACGAAGGCATGCGTGCCTACGACGACGGCCTGTACGCGCAATCGGAGGCGGCGCTGCGCCGCGCGCTCGCGCTGGGGCTGCGCAGCGGGCGCGACCGCGCGACCGCCGACAAGCTGCTCGCCTTCATCACCTGCACGAGCCAGCGCGAGGCCGAATGCGCCGCCCTGTTCCGCGCCGCGCGCGCCGCGGACCCCACGTTCGCGCTCAGCGCGGCCGAATCCGGACATCCGATCTGGGGACCGGTGTACCGCGCCGCGCGGCATTGACGGCATTGACGCTTGCGCGGCCGCCCGGGCGTCATAATCGCGCCCGCCGATGTCGCCTGCCGCCACGCTCGAATCCCGCGCCGCCCCCGGCGCCGCCCCAGCGCCCTTCCGCCACCCCGTGCGCGTGTACTGGGAGGACACCGACGCCGGCGGCGTCGTCTTCTACGCCAACTACCTCCGGTATTTCGAGCGCGCGCGCACCGAATGGCTGCGCCACCTCGGCGTGGCCCAGCAGGCCCTGCGCGAGCGCACCGGCGCGATCTTCGTCGTCACCGACGCGCGCGTGCGCTACCGCGCGCCGGCGCGGCTCGACGACGCGCTCGACGTGACGGTCGAGCTGCGCCACCACGGCAGCGCGTCGCTGACGCTGTTCCAGCAGGCCTGGTGCGGCGAGCGCCTCGTCGCCGAGGGCGAGATCCGCATCGGTTGCGTCGACGACGGAACCTTCAAGCCGCGCCGAATTCCGAGCGAAGTCGTGCGCACACTCGAATGAAACCCGCGCGCGGCCGCGCGCATCGCCGAACCCCATGAATCAAGACCTCTCGTTCACCACCCTCGTCCTGCAGGCCAGCCTGGTGGTGCAGATCGTGATGGCCGGCCTGGCCGTCACCTCGCTGATGAGCTGGACGGCGATCTTCAGCAAGGTCTTCGCGCTGCGCCGGGTGCGCGCGAGCAACGAGGATTTCGAGCGCGAGTTCTGGTCCGGCCGCAGCCTCACCGAACTCAACCAGGCGGTGACGCAGAAGGCCGAGACGGCGCCGATGGAGCGCATCTTCGCCAGCGGCATGCGCGAATTCCTCAAGCTGCGCGAGAAGCGCCTGGACGGCGGGGCCCAGCTCGACGGCGCGCGCCGCGCGATGCGCGCCAGCTTCCAGCGCGAGCTCGACACGATCGAATCGCACCTGAGCTTCCTCGCCAGCGTGGGCTCGGTCAGCCCCTATGTCGGCCTGTTCGGCACCGTGTTCGGCATCATGCATGCCTTCGTCGGGCTGTCGAACCTGCAGCAGGTGACGCTGGCCAACGTCGCGCCGGGCATCGCCGAGGCGCTGGTCGCGACGGCGATCGGCCTGTTCGCGGCGATCCCCGCCGTCGTCGCCTACAACCGCTTCGCGCGCGACATCGACCGCATCGCGATCCAGCTCGAGACCTTCATCGAGGAATTCACCAACATCCTGCAGCGCAACGCGGCGCAGACCTCGGGCACGACCCAGGTCGGCGGGGGGACGCGCTGATGCCCGCCGTCGCCGGACGCGGCGGCCGGCGCCGCTCGATGAACGAGATCAACATGGTCCCGTTCATCGATGTCATGCTCGTGCTGCTGATCATCTTCATGGTCACCGCGCCGCTGATCACGACCGGCGTCGTCGACCTGCCCAGCGTCGGCCGCAGCCATCAGCGTCCGCCGAGCGTGATCGAGATCATCGTCGGCACGAACGAGAAGCTGAGCCTGCGCGTCGACCAGCAGCCGCCGCAGGCGCTGACGCGGCCCGAGATCGGCGCCCGCGTGCGCGCGCTGCAGGGCGGCAACGACCAGGTGCCGGTCGTCATCAGCGCCGACAAGAGCGTGCGCTACGAGAAGGTCGTCGAGGTGATGGACGCGCTGCAGCGTGCCCGCGTCAAGCGCGTCGGCCTCTCGGTGAAGCAGGGCGCACCATCCTAGGCGCAGGGGGCGCGATGACGGCCGCGACGCTCGAGCGAGGTCACGACGCGCTGCTGCCGCGCAGCCGCGAGGGCAACGGCATCGGCCTGCTGCTGTCGGTGCTGGCGCATCTGGCGCTGCTGCTGGCGCTCGTGCTGGCCGTGCACTGGCACTCGCACGAGGCGGTGAGCTACAGCGCCGAACTCTGGTCGGCCGTGCCGCAGGCGGCCGC
>JAGWVB010000148.1 GCA_018971105.1 Burkholderiales bacterium | reverse complement strand
GTGCGCGCCGCGACCGGCCTCGCCGAGCCGCCGCTGCCGGCGCTGCGCGACCTCGCGGCGGCGCGGCCGCGCGGCGCGGAAGGACGCTGATTGCGGCTGGCGCAGATCCTCTACAGCCAGGGTTTCGGCAGCCGGCGCGCCTGCGCGGCACTCGTCGTCGCCGGCCAGGCCCGCATCGGCGCGCGCGTGGTCGACGATCCCGACGCGGAATTCGATACCGACGGCCTGGTGCTGACGATCCAGGGTCGGGACTGGCCGTACCGCGAGCACGCCCTGCTGCTGCTGCACAAGCCGGCCGGCTATGAATGTTCGCGCGCGCCCCGGCACCATGCGAGCGTGCTCGGCCTGCTGCCCGAGCCGCTGCGCCGGCGCGGCGTCCAGCCCGTGGGCCGGCTCGACCAGGACACCACCGGGCTGCTGCTGCTCACCGACGACGGCGCCCTCAACCACCGCCTGAGCTCGCCGCGCCACCATGTGGCCAAGGTCTACGAGGTCGGGCTGCGGCACGCGGCCGACGACGCGGCCATCGCCGCGCTGCTCGATGGCGTCGTCCTGCACGACGACCCGGCGCCGGTGCGCGCGCTGGCCTGCGAGCGACGCGGCGCGCGCGCGCTGCGGCTGACCATCGCCGAGGGCCGCTACCACCAGGTCAAGCGCATGATCGCCGCCGTCGGCAACCGCGTCGAGACGCTGCACCGCAGCGGCTTCGGCCCCTGGACCCTGCCCGCCGAACTCGCTTGCGGGCAATGGTGCTGGGTCAGCGACGATCCCGCGCCGAGCGCCGCGCCAGCCGCGCGCGATTGATCCGGCGCAGCCACGCGAGCATCGCGCCGACCCAGCGCCCGGGCGCTGCCGCCGCGCGCCGCGCCGGCGCCCTGCGCGGTCCCAGCGCCTCCAGCAATCCGGCCCAGGCGGCGACGGTGCGGTCCAGCCCATGGTCGGCGGCGACGCGGCTCGCGGCGGCGGCACTGACGCGCGCGCGACGCCGGGGATCGGCGGCGGCCTGGGCGATGGCGGCGCGCCAGGCCTCCGGCTCGTCGGCGACGAGCCAGCCGTCGACACCGGCCTCGATGACGTCGCTGTAGGGTGGCCGGTCGGCGCAGATCACCGGGATGCCGGCGAGCGCGTAGTCGTAGAACTTGATCGCGCTCTTGCAGGCGTCGAAGGGCGTGGCGCCGACCGGGATCAGCGCCAATGTCGGCCCCAGCCGGCGCAGATAGCGCAGGAATTCGAGGTACGGCAGGCCGGGCAGCGCATCGACGCTGATGCCGGCAGCGGCGAGATCGGCGGCGACGGGCCCGATCGCGATCACGGCGCCGAGCGCGACGCCGGCCGCACGCAGGCCGCGCAGCGCCTGCGCGACCGCGCTCACCGGCACGCGGTCGGAGGACGCGAAGAGCAGCGCCGGCGGGTCCTCGATGCGCGGCGCCGCGGCCGCCGCGGGCGCGACGGCACCGCCGTAGTTCGGCACCTCGACCCAGCGCGTCGGCGCCAGCTCGGCCAGTTCGCGCGCGAGCCGCGCCGTGCTCACGCTGACGATGTCGGCCGCGGCCAGGCAGCGTCGCAACCAGGGCTGGCCGCGTTCGACCGCAGCGTGGTGGACCAGGTTCGGCGGCATGCGCGTGAGCAGGTCGTCGATCTCGTAGACGACGCGCCCGCCGCTGCGCCGCATCGCCTCGACCAGGCGCCAGGCGCGGCGCGTGAGGCCGCGCTGGAGGATCAGCACGTCGGCCCATTCGAGGTCGGCGGCCGCGCAGGCGTGCAGCGAACGGCGGCGCAGCGACCAGCCGGGCCGCTGCTCGACCAGCGCGCCCAGCGGCCGCGCGAGGCGGATCGTCGCGATCGTCGACGCCGCGTCGGCCGAGACCGCGAGCAGCTTCACCGCCCGAGGCGCGCCAGCAGCGCCGCAGTCGCCGCCAGCAGCCGCGTCTTGCCGTCGGCCAGGCCGGCACCGCGCCGGCGCTCGAGCAGCCGCTGCGCCGTCGCCGTCATGCGCCGCGCCAGCAAGGCGCGCGCGAGCCGGCGCGCGTCGCGGCCGCGGAAGAAGTCGTCGGGCAGCGCGTCGAGCCACTGCTCCAGCGTCGCCTCGTCGACGAAGCGCGGCAGGTTGTACGGGCCGTGGAAGCCGAAGGTGGCGCCGCGCGGCGCTTCGTTCTCGAACGCGAAGCGGCGCGCCAGCGCCGGCGGCGCCCAGCGCAGGCCATGCTCGCGCTGCAGGAAGTCGCGCCGCTCGCGGCACAGCACCTGATCCTCGGGATGCAGGTCGACCAGGCGCGGATCGCGCCCGGCCGCCAGCAGCCGCTGCGAGCGCAGCGAGAAACCGCCGTTGCCGACGCTGATCGACGCCGGCTGCTCGGGCCAGACCGCGCCGATGTAGTCCCAGGCCAGGAACTCGTCGCTCCAGGCCGCGGCGTCGACGACGAAGCCGTCCCATTGCGTCACCAGCACATGCGAGGTCTGCACATGGTCGGGCAGTTCGCGCAGCACGAAGCGCGAATAGTCGGCGCCCGAGCGCAGCGGCGCGATCGTCACCGTCTCGATGCCGTCGCCCGGCGCGGCCGCGGCGCCGGCGAAGAGCAGGACGCGGCCGAAATCGGCCTGCGCCATCGACCGCCGCAACGCTTGCGCGGCGAGCGCCGGCGCGCGCGTGTCGATCGCGACGAGCGTGATCTGCGGCAGTTGAAGGCGCATCTTCGGGGTCTCGGGGGGGCCGTGGATTGTGCCCCCGGCGCCGGTAGACTCGCCCCGGATGTCTTCCGCGCAAAACGCCGCTCCATGCCCGGCGCACCCCTCCGCGCGCGACGCCGGGCACGGCGCCCCGCGGGCCGTCGGCATCAGCCTGGGCAACATCGGCACGCTGCACGACGGCCTGGGCGAATACGCGCTGCAGCTCGGCAGCCGCATCGCCGCGCAGGCGCCGCGCTGGCGCGAGCAGTACGGCGTGCGCTTCGATTTCCATCTGCGCGAGCGTTTCTTCGGCCTCTACGGCGACGCCGTCGGCTACCTCGGCGTCGACCGCTGGCAGCGCCTGCGCCATGTGCGGCCGGCGCCTTACGCGTTGTGGCACTCGCTGCACCAGCACAACAAGTGCCTGCCGCCGCGCGCCTGCGGCCAGCGGCTGCTCACGGTGCACGACCTCAACTACGTCCATGCCGGCCGGCCCTGGCAGGCCTGGCGCCAGCAGCGGCGCATGCAGCGCCTGCTCGCGCGCACCGACGCGCTGGTCGCGATCAGCCGCTGGACGGCCGACGACGTGCGCCGGCAGCTGGGCTGGAGCGGCGCCATCGAGGTCATCCACAACGGCGCGCGCAGCTTCGCCGCCGCGCCGCGCCGGCCGCTGCCGGGGTGGAGCGACGACGACGCGCGGCCCTTCCTCTATCACCTGAGCCGCATGTCGCCGTCCAAGAATCCGCAGGCCCTGGTCGGCCTGGCGCGCGCCTGGCCCGAGATGACCTTCGTGTTCTGCGGGCCGCCGGGCGACGACACGCGGCGCCTGCGCGACGCGGTGCAGCTGCCCAACGTGCAGTTCCACCTCGGCATCGACGACGCCCAGAAGGCCTGGGCCTACGCCCGCTGCAGCGGCTTCCTGTTCCCGTCGCTGGCCGAGGGCTTCGGCCTGCCGCCGATCGAGGCGATGCATTTCGGCAAGCCGGTGTTCCTCGCGCGCCGCAGCTGCCTGCCCGAGATCGGCGGCGACGCGGCCGACTATTTCGACGACTTCGAGCCCGCGGCGATGCGCGCCGTCGTCGAGCGCGGGCTGCGCCGCGCCGCCGAGCCCGGTCGCGCCGATGCCGTGCGCGCCCATGCGGCGCGCTTCGACTGGGACCGGGCGGCCGACGACTATCTCGCGCTCTACCGCCGCCTGCTCGGATTGCCCGCCGCAGAGGCTGGCGCGGCCGCGCGCGCGGCGCCGGGATAATCGAGCCCATGCGCATCCATCGCGGCTACCACCAGCACCCCCTGCCGGCCGGCGGCTGCGCGCTCACGATCGGCAATTTCGACGGCGTGCACCGCGGCCACCAGGCGATGCTGGCGCTGCTCATCAACGAGGCGCGGCACCGCGGCCTGCCGTCCTGCGTGCTGACCTTCGAGCCCCATCCGCGCGATCATTTCGCGCGCCGCGCCCAGCGCCTCGACGCCGCGCCGACGCGCATCACGACGCTGCGCGACAAGGTCGCCGAGCTCGAGCGCTGCGGCATCGACCATCTCGTGGTCGCGCGCTTCGACGACGCCTTTGCCGGCATGGCGCCCCAGGCCTTCATCGGCGACGTGCTGCAGCGCGGGCTCGGCGCGCGCTACGTCCTCGTCGGCGACGATTTCACCTTCGGCGCCCGGCGCGGCGGCGACTACGCGATGCTCGACACCGCCGGTGCGGCGGCCGGCTTCGATGTCGCGCGCATGCTGAGCTACGAGGTGCACGGGCTGCGCGTCTCCAGCTCGGCCGTGCGCGCGGCGCTGGCCGCCGGCGACCTGCAGCGCGCCGAGGCGCTGCTCGGGCGCCACTACAGCATCAGCGGCCATGTCGTGCGCGGCGCCCAGCTCGGGCGCGGGCTCGGGTTCCGCACCCTGAACCTGCGCTTCGGCCACCCGCGCCCGGCCGCCTCGGGGATCTTCGTCGTCGCCGTGCACGGGCTGGCCGAGGGCGCGGTGAGCGGCGTCGCCAGCCTGGGCGTGCGGCCGACGATCGAGGCCGCCGGCCGCGTCCAGCTCGAGGTGCATTGCCTCGACTGGCCGCCCGGGCTCGGCATCGAGGGCGGCTACGGCCGCTGCATCCGCGTCGAGCTGCTGCACAAGCTGCACGACGAGCGCAAGTACGCATCGCTGGCGGCCTTGCAGGCCGGCATCGCGCAGGACGTGGCCGACGCGCGGCGCTGGCTCGCGGCGGGCCGTTGAAGCGGTGCCGCCGGGGACGCGGCGCCGGCGCTGCGGGGCCGCGGCGGCGGCATCGCTAAAATCAGGCGCGTGCAAACGTCCTGCCATCCGCCGCAACCGTCTTCCGCCCTCCTGCGCTGGCACCCGGCCACGCACCGGCAGGCCACGCGCGATCGAATTATCCGGGCGGCGGCCTCCTGACGCGGCGCCGGATCGGGCGGCCCGTGCGGCCCGATCCAGGCCCTGGCGCCCGCGCGGCGCCGCGACCGAGAAATCTGCGCGCCTCGCGCGCAGCCCCACCCAACGCCTCCGTACCCGGGCCACCGGCCCCAGCCAGCGATGAGCTCCAAGCCCGACTACCGCAGCACCCTGAACCTGCCCGACACGCCGTTCCCGATGCGCGGCGACCTGCCCAAGCGCGAGCCGGGCTGGATCCAGCAATGGCAGGACGAGGGCGTGTACCAGCGCCTGCGCGAGGCGCGCCGCGGCGCGCCGCTGTTCGTGCTGCACGACGGGCCGCCCTACGCCAACGGCGCGCTGCACATCGGCCACGCCGTCAACAAGATCCTCAAGGACATGGTCGTCAAGAGCCGCCAGCTCGCCGGCTACGACGCGCATTACATCCCGGGCTGGGACTGCCACGGGCTGCCGATCGAGAACCAGATCGAGAAGACCCATGGCCGCGGCCTGCCGCGGGCCCAGGTGCAGGCGCTGTCGCGCGCCTACGCCGGCGAGCAGATCGCGCAGCAGAGGGGCGATTTCCAGCGCCTGGGCGTGCTCGGCGACTGGGAACACATCTACCGCACGATGGACCCGGCCAACGAGGCGGGCGAGATCCGGGTCCTCAAGCGCCTGATCGAGCGCGGTTTCGTCTACCGCGGGCAGAAGCCGGTCTACTGGTGCTTCGACTGCGGCTCATCGCTGGCCGAGTTCGAGATCGAGTACGCCGAGAAGAAGAGCCAGACCGTCGACGTCGCCTTCGCCGCCGCCGACCCGGCGCGCCTGGCCGCCGCCTTCGGCCTGCCGGCGCTGGCCAAGGAGGCCTACGCCGTGATCTGGACCACGACGCCGTGGACGCTGCCGGCGAACCAGGCGCTGAACCTGAACCCGGCGCTCGAGTACGCGCTCGTCGACACCGAGCGCGGCCTCGCCATCGTCGCCGCGGCGCTCGTCGAGGCCTGCCTGAAGCGCTGGGGGCTCGAGGGCCGCGTCGTCGCGACGACCGTCGGCGAGCGCCTCGGCGGGCTCGGTTTCCGCCACCCGCTGGCCGATGTCGACCCCGGCTACGACCGCGTCGCGCCGGTCTACCTCGCCGATTACGCGACCGCCGAGGACGGCACCGGCATCGTCCATTCGGCGCCCGCCTACGGCGTCGAGGACTTCAACTCCTGCATCGCCCACGGCCTGTCGACCGACCGCATCCTCAACCCGGTGCAGGGCGACGGGCGCTACGAGGCGGCGCTGCCGCTGTTCGGCGGGCTCAACATCTGGAAAGCCGGACCGCTCATCGTGCAGGCGCTGCGCGATGCCGGCCGCCTGCTCGCCGGCGGCGAGCTCGTGCACAGCTACCCGCATTGCTGGCGCCACAAGACGCCGGTGATCTACCGCGCCGCGGCGCAATGGTTCGTGCGCATGGACGAGGGCGAGGGCGTGTTCACCGTCGACAAGGCGCCGCAGACGCTGCGCCGCATGGCGCTGGACGCCATCGACGCCACCGCCTTCTACCCCGAGAACGGCCGCGCGCGGCTGCGCGACATGATCGCCGGCCGGCCCGACTGGTGCATCAGCCGCCAGCGCAGCTGGGGCGTGCCGCTGCCGCTGTTCCTGCACAAGGTCAGCGGCGAGCTGCACCCCGACACGCTGGCGCTGATCGAGCGCGCGGCGGCGCTCGTCGAGGCCGGCGGCATCGAGGCCTGGAGCCGGCTCGATCCGGCCGAGTGGCTGGGCGCGAGCGGCGACCATTCGGCCGCGCATTACGCCAAGAGCAACGACATCCTCGATGTCTGGTTCGATTCGGGTTCGACCTTCAGCCATGTGCTGCGCGGCTCGCACCGCGGCAGCGCGGCCGACCCCAGCCATCACGAGACGGGGCCCGAGGCCGACCTCTACCTCGAAGGCCATGACCAGCATCGCGGCTGGTTCCACTCCTCGCTGCTGATCGGCTGCGCGCTCGAGGGCCGCGCGCCCTACCGCGGCCTGCTCACGCATGGCTTCACCGTCGACGGCCA
Source organism: Burkholderiales bacterium (assembly GCA_018971105.1). GTDB lineage: Bacteria > Pseudomonadota > Gammaproteobacteria > Burkholderiales > Burkholderiaceae_C > Rubrivivax. Next base: position 4,341 of record JAGWVB010000148.1, on the reverse strand, counting down.
GGGCCGCAAGATGAGCAAGAGCCTGGGCAACTTCGTCGAGATGCGCGCGGTGACGGGCAAGCTCGGCGCCGAGATCATCCGCCTGTGGTGCGCCGCGACCGATTATTCGGGCGACCTCAGCATCGACGACAAGATCCTTGCCCGCGTCGTCGACAGCTACCGCCGCATCCGCAACACGCTGCGCTTCCTGCTCGCCAACACGGCCGATTTCGACCCGAAGCAGGACGCCGTGCCGGCGCCGGAGATGCTCGAGATCGACCGCTACGCCGTCGCCCGCGCGGCCGCGCTGCAGGCCGAGATCCTGGCCCATTACGAGGTCTACGAGTTCCACCCCGTGGTCGCCAAGGTCCAGGTGTACTGCGCCGAGGACCTGGGCGCGTTCTACCTCGACGTGCTCAAGGATCGGCTCTACACGACGGCGCCGGGATCGCGCGCGCGGCGCAGCGCGCAGACGGCGCTGTGGCAGATCACGCAGGCGATGCTGCGCTGGATGGCGCCTTTCCTCAGCTTCACCGCCGAGGAGGCCTGGAAGGTGCTTGGCGGCGGGCCTTCGATCTACACCGAGACCTACTGGAGCTTCGATGCGCCCGACACCACGCTGCTCGCGAAATGGCAGCGCGTGCGCGAGCTGCGCGACGCCGTGAACCGCGAGATCGAGGCGCTGCGCGCGGCCGGACAGGTCGGCTCGTCGCTGCAGGCCGAGGTCGCGCTGACGCTGGCGCCGGCCGATCTGGAACTGCTGCGCGCGCTTGGCGACGACCTGAAATTCGTCCTCATCACCTCGGCCGCGACGGTGTCCCCGGGCAGCGAACTCGCGATCGCGGTGCGGGCGAGCGCGGCGCCGAAATGCGAGCGCTGCTGGCATTACCGCGCCGACGTCGGCCGCGAGGCGCAGCACCCGACGCTGTGCGGGCGCTGCACGAGCAACCTCTACGGAGCCGGCGAAACGCGCCGCGTCGCCTGACCATGGCGCGCGCCAAACGCAGCGCCGGCGGCGGCACGGGACTGATGCTGTGGCTCGGCCTGGCCGCGCTCGTCGTGCTGCTGGACCAGATCGCCAAGGCCGTCATCGTGCGCCTGTTCCGCCTCGGCGATATGCATCCGGTGACCTCGTACTTCAGCCTGGTGCGCGCCCACAACCGGGGGGCCGCTTTCTCGTTCCTCAACGACGCCGCGGGCTGGCAGCGCTGGCTCTTCACCGGCCTCGGGCTCGCCGTCTCGGCCTTCATCGTCTGGATGCTGCGCACGCACCCGACGCAGCGCCTGTTCTGCTTTGCCGTGAGCATGGTGATGGGCGGCGCGCTGGGCAACGTCGTCGACCGCCTGCTGCACGGCTATGTCGTCGACTTCCTGCAGTTCCGTTTCGCCTGGCTCGCGCCGCTGTTCCCGGGCGGCTATTTCCCGGCCTTCAACCTCGCCGACAGCGCGATCACGCTGGGCGCGATCTGCCTCATCCTCGACGAGCTGCTGCGGGTGCGCCGGGCGGGCTGAACGCGCCGGCCCGCATCCCGACCACGGGCTTATCCGGGTGATAACGGGCCTCATCGCCGCTTAAGCTGCGGCGATGAACGACAACGCCGAAGCCGCGCCCAGCCCTGCCCCCGCCGTCGAGGCGCCCGCGCCGCCGCCCATCGTGCTGCGCCCGCTGCGCTACGCCGATCCGCTGCGCTGGCTCGCGCTGGGCTGGCGCGATTTCCGCTGCGCCCCCGGCATCGGCCTGTTCTACGGCTTCACCTTCATGGCCATGGGCTGGGCGCTGATGGTCGTGTTCGAGCATGCGCCGCCGTACACGCTGGGGCTGTCGGGCGGCTTCCTGCTCGTCGGACCCTTCCTGTGCCTGGGCATGTACCGTGTCAGCCAGCGGCTCGAGGCGGGGCTGCGGCCCGATTTCGGCGATTCGCTGATGGCCTGGGACACGCGCACGGGCCAGCTCGGCATCTTCGGCGTCGTGCTGCTCGTGCTCGAGATGCTGTGGGCGCGCACGACGCTGGTGGTGTTCGCCGTCAGCTTCGACGGCATGCCCGATTTCAAGGGCTCGCTGCTCGCGCTGCTCGCGCCCGAGAACCTCACCTTCATCATCTCCTGGGCCGTCGTCGGCTTCATCTTCGCGAGCCTGATCTACGCCGTCAGCGTGGTCTCGATCCCGATGATCCTCGACCGCCAGACCGATGCGATCACGGCCGGGCTGACGAGCCTGCGGCTGGTGCTGCAGCAGACCGGCGTCATGGCCTGGTGGGCGCTGCTGATCGCCGTCACCGTGGGGCTGGCGCTGCTGCCCTGGTTCGCCGGCCTGATCGTCGTCGGGCCGGTGATCGGGCATGCCTCGTGGCATGCCTACCGCGCCGCGGTCGTCCCCGAATCGAGCTGATCTCGACGCCTATCGGCCGGGCCCGGCGCTGCCGCCTCAGCGCCGCTCGCCCATCGCATGCGCGATGGTGCCGAGGTCGACATATTCGAGTTCGCCACCCGCGGGCAAGCCGCGCGCGAGCCGCGTGGCCCGGACACCGCGCGCGCGCAGGGCCTGCGCCAGCGCATGGGCCGTGACCTCGCCCTCGGCGGTGAAGCTGGTGGCCAGGATCACCTCCTGCACGACGCCGTCGCCGGCGCGTTCGAGCAGCGCCGCCGCGCCGATCTCGGCCGCGCCGACGCCGTCCAGCGGCGAGAGCCGGCCCATGAGCACGAAATACAGGCCGCGGTAGCTGCCGCTGCGCTCGAGCGCGGCCTGGTCGGCCGGCGTCTCGACCACGCACAGCAGGCTGGCGTCGCGCCCGGGATCGAGGCAGGTCGAGCACACCGCGGCCTCGGTGTAGGTGTGGCAGCGCCCGCAATGGCGGATGCGCTGCACCGCGTCGGCGAGCGCCGCGGCGAGCCGGCGCGCGCCATCGCGGTCGTGCTGCAGCAAATGGAAGGCCATGCGCTGCGCCGACTTCACGCCGACCCCGGGCAGGCGCCGCAGCGCATCGATCAAGCCGTCGAGCAGCGGCTCGGCCATGGCGGAATCGGGCGCGCGCTCAGAACGGGAACTTCATGCCCGGGGGCAGCGGCATCCCGGCCGTGAGCCGGCTCATCTTCTCGGTGCTGAGTTCCTCGGCGCGGCGCACGGCGTCGTTGAACGCGGCGGCGACGAGGTCCTCGAGCATGTCCTTGTCGTCGGCGAGCAGGCTGGGGTCGATGGTGATGCGCCGCACGTCGTGCTTGCAGGTCATCGTGACCTTGACGAGGCCGGCGCCGGACTGGCCCTCGACCTCGATCTTGGCCAGTTCGTCCTGCGCCTTCTTCATGTTGTCCTGCATCGCCTGCGCCTGCTTCATCAAGCCGGCGAGTTGGCCCTTCATCATGGCTGTTTCCTCAAGGTTGAACGGGTTTGATCGAGCCCGGCACGATGCGCGCGCTCTTGAACTGCGCAAGCAGGTCGCGCACCAGCGGGTCGTCGCGGATCGCCGCCTCGGCCGCGGCCTGGCGCCGCTGGCGCTCGGCGGCGTCGCGCTGGCTCGGGGTGTCGGTGGCGGGGCCGGACTCGACGTCGAGCGCGAGCGGATGGCCGAGCGCCGTGGCGAGCGCCGCGGCGAGGCGGTCGCGCAGCGCCGGCGTGTTGAGCATCTCGCGCTCGACGACGAGCGACCAGCGCGGCGGGTCGGCGCCCGCGTCGACGGCGCGCAGCGCGGATTGGGTCGCGAGTTCGCGCACGAGCGCGGTGAGCAGGCCCTGGTCGCACAGCGGCTTGACGAGGTCGTACCAGCGGTCGCCGAGCGCGGTCGTCGCTGCGGGCGCCGCAGCCGTCATGATGGCCGAGGCGATGGGCGCTGAAGGCGCCGAGGCCGCCATGCCCGCTGAAGCGGTCGAGGCCGTTGAAGCGCAGGGCGCCGGCGTCGGTTCCTCGGCCCGGCTGGCGATCGGTGCCGGCGCGGGCGCGACCGGCAGCGGCACCGGCGCCGCGATCTTGATCGCCGGCGGCGCCGGCGCGCGCAATGGCGCGGCCCGCGGGGCCGGCGCGGCACGCGCCGCCGTCGGCGCCGCGGGGAAGGCGAGGAAGCGCAGCAGCACCATCGTCAGCGCGCCGTATTCGTCGCTGGCCAGGCTCAGTTCCTCGCGCCCGTGCAGCGCCATGCTGTAGAGCAGCTGGGTCTCGTCGGGCGCGAGCAGCGGCGCCGCCGCCATCGCGTCCTCGTTTTCCGGGTCCTGCGCGTCGAGCGCACCCGGAACCGCCTGCTCGACCGCCATCTGCTGCAGCAGCGCGGCGATCTCCTCGAGCGTGCCGGCGGCCGATTGCCCGCCGCTGCGCAGCGCGTCGACCTCGGCCAGCAGCGCCGCGCCGTCGCGCCGCGCCAGCGCCTCGACGAG
>JAGWVB010000441.1 GCA_018971105.1 Burkholderiales bacterium | reverse complement strand
GGGGTCGCCATGATCGTTCCCGGAAAGCGGCTACGATGCGGTGATGATATTTGTCTATACAACATCCTGCAACGCAGGGCCTTGCGACGGGAACCCGATTCGATACCCGCACCACCAAGATTGCCAGCTTGCGCCGCTGCGTTCGAGGACGAGGATGGCTGCATGAGCGACTCCGTCTACACCCTGCAGTGCGGCCAGGCGCCGCTGCTCATCAGCGTCCCGCATGTCGGCACCGGGATCCCGCCCGAGCTCGCGCCCGACTACACCGAGCGCGCGCTCGCGGTCGAGGACACCGACTGGTACCTGGACCGGCTCTACGCCTTCGCGGTCGAGCTCGGCGCCAGCCTCATCGTGCCGCGCTACAGCCGCTACGTGATCGACCTCAACCGGCCGCGCGCGAACACGCCGATGTACGCCGGCCAGAACAACACCGAGCTGTGCCCGACGCGCCACTTCACCGGCGAGCCGATCTACCGCCCGGGCCGCGCGCCCGGTGCGGCCGAGATCGAGCGCCGCGTCGGCGCGTACTGGCAGCCCTACCGCACGGCGATTGCCGCGGAGCTCGAACGCATCCGCGCCGCCCAGGGCCATGCCGTGCTGTTCGACGCCCACAGCATCCGCAGCGAGCTGCCCTGGCTGTTCGAGGGCCGGCTGCCGCACCTGAACCTGGGCACCGTCGGCGCGACGAGCTGCGGGCGCGGGCTGCGCCTGGCGCTGTCGACGCTGCTCGCGGCGCAGCAGCGCTACACCCATGTCGTCGACGGCCGCTTCCGGGGCGGCGACCTCACGCGCACCCACGGCCGGCCGGCCGAGGGCCTGCACGCGGTCCAGCTCGAGATGTGCTGGCGCTGCTATCTCGACGAGGAGGCGCCGCCGCGCTGGGACGCTGCGCGCGCGGCCGAGGTCACCCCGCTGCTGCGCGCGCTGGTGCGCACGATGATGGCGTGGAAGCCGTGAGAGGCGATGTGATCGCGCGGCGTGGCGGCCCGGCAGCCCGGCTCAGGGCCCGCGCTCGCGCTCGCGCTGGCGCAGCACGTCGATCATGACGTTGAAGGTGCGGCCGAGCTGGCCGACCTCGTCGCGGCTCGCGACCTGCACGCCCGCACGCTCGTAGTCGCCGGCCTTGAGGGCGTTGGCGGCATCGGTGAGGGCGCGGATCGGACGCACGATGCCGCGCGCCAGGCGCAGTGCCAGGCCGGTGAAGAGCAGTCCGACGAGGGCGACGCTGACGAGCAGTTCGCGGTACAGGCGCTGCAGCGGGGCCTCGAAGGTCGCGCGCGGCTCGGTCACGCCGACGACCCAGTCGCGGCCTGCGACCGGCGCGTAGCCGGCGATCTGCTCGCTGCCGTCCCGCACCGAGCGGTAGCTCACGTGGCCGGCGCGGCGCGCGCCGCGCAGCGCTTGCGCGAGCCCGGCCTCGCCCAGGCTGTCGATGCGGTCGCGGCCGAAGCGCTGGTCGGCACGGATCGCGCGCGCCGTCGCCGGCGGCAGCGGCATCAGGCTGTGGTAGAGCCGCGTCGCGTCGCCATGCTCGACGACGACGCCGTCGCCGTCGACCATGAACGGCGTCAGGTTCGAATCGCGCCCGACCTCGGCCAGGATGCGCGCGACGACGGCGCCGCGCATGCGCAGCACGAGCACGCCGGCGACGCCGCCGTCGGCGCCGCGCACCGGCTCGGCGTAATAGATGCCGGGCTCGCCGGCCACCGACCCGACCGTGATCCCGCTCGCATAGGGCCGGCCCGCGACGGCCGACTTGAAGTATTCGCGGAACGAGAAGTTGCGCCCCAGCACGGCGGCATCGTTGGCGATCACGGCCAGCCCGCTCGGGTCCATCAGCATCAGGAGCTGGATCTCGGGGTTGGCGGCGACGATCCCGCGCAGCTGCGCCGTGAGCGCCGCGGCGGCCGCCGCGTCGGGCCGCGCGAGGTAGGCGGCGAAGGCGCCGTCGCCGGCGACGGCGCGCGCCAGGTTGCGGCTGTCGCCGACGAACTGCGCCACCCGGCCGGCCGTGCTGTGCGCGATCTGCTCGACCGCGCGCAGCTCGCCGGCCGAGACCGCATCGAGGCCGACACCGAGGTTGTAGGCGCCGGCCAGCCCCATCGGCAGCAGCGCGCTGCCGACGAGCGCGAGCGCGAGCTTGGGCGCCAGCGGCCAGTCGCGCGGCGCCAGGAGC
>JAGWVB010000147.1 GCA_018971105.1 Burkholderiales bacterium | reverse complement strand
CGCGCGCAGCTGGACGACGAAGCCGCGGATCTGGTGCGGCAGCGCCTGCGGCAGCTCGACGCCGGCCGCCCGCGCCGAGGCCTGCAGGCGCTGCAGCGCCTCGGTGTAGTTGGCCAGCGTGCGCGGCGCCAGGCGGCGCTCGACTTCGAGATGTTCCAGGTAGCGCCGCAGTTCGGCGTCGAGTTCGACGCCGGCCCCGGCACGGGTCCCGACCGGCGCCGCGGCGGACGCTGTCGCGGCGACGCCGGACCGCGCGGCGCTCATCGCGGCATTCAGGCGGCCGGCAGCAGCCGCGACAGCGCGGCGCCGGCGATGTCGCCGATGCGGCTCAGGAACTCGGTGCCCATCTCGGCGCCGTAGCGCGTCGGGTCGGGGGAGCCGAGCACGATGAGGCCGAAGGCGCGCTCGCCGCGGCGCAGCGGGATCATCGCCAGCGACATCACGGCGGCCGATTCGGGCAGCCAGCGCCCGGCCTCGAAACCGGCGTTGACGCCGCAGTACGGCACGCTCAGGCTGGCGGCGAAGCTCTTGATGTCGTCGCTCACCGGCTCGGCCCAGGCCTGGCCCGCGGGCGCGTTGGTCGTGCCCCACAGCCGCAGCGCGGCCTGCGGGATCAGGAATTCGGCGCGCAGCGTCGCCACCATCGCCGCGGGCAGCCCGTCGAGGTCGGCGGCAGCGAGGATCTCGCAGGTCCAGCGCTGCAGCCGGTCGGTGATGCCGACGTTCTCCTGGCTGTTGCGGATCATCTCGACGATCTTGCCCTCGAGCCCGCGGATGCGCTCGCGCAGCATCTCCATCTGCCGCTCCTGCAGCGAGACGGCGCGCTGGCCATGCGGGCTCGTCAGCTGCACCGAGGACAGCAGCTCGGCGTGGCGCTCGAAGAAGCCCGGGTTGTTGGCCAGGTACTGGGCGATGTCGTTCTCGGTGATGCCGGTGATGCTGCTCACAGTTCGATCTCTCCTTCGAAGACGGTCACGGCGGGGCCGGTCATGACGACGCTGGCGTCGTCGGCCGGCCATTCGATCAAGAGGTCGCCGCCGCGCGCGTGGACCTCGACGCGGCGGTCGAGCCAGCCCAGGCGGATGCCGGCGACGACGGCGGCGCAGGCGCCCGTGCCGCAGGCCAGCGTCTCGCCGGCGTCGCGCTCGTGCACGCGCAGCCGCAACTCGGTGCGCGAGAGCCGCTGCATGAAGCCGACGTTGACCTTGCGCGGGAAGCGCGCATGGGTCTCGATGCGCGGGCCGAGTTCGGCCACCGGCGCGGCGTCGACATCGGCCACGCGCAGCACCGCATGCGGGTTGCCCATCGACAGCACGGCGAGCTCGACATCGGGGATCCCCTCCAGCGCCCACAGCTCGAATCCGCCCTCGGCGCGCGGCGCCAGGCCGGCGGCGTCGAAGGGGATGCGCGCCGGCTCGAAGATCGGCCGGCTCATGTCGACGCTGACGCGGCCGTCGTCGCGCAGGCGCAGCTCGAGCCGGTTGTTGACGGTCGCGACGCGCACCGTCGTCTTGCCGGTCAGTCCGTGCTCGTGCACGTAGCGCACGAAGCAGCGCGCGCCGTTGCCGCAATGCTCGACCTCGTCGCCGGTGTTGTTGAAGATGCGGTAGCCGAAGTCGACCTCGGGGCTGGGCGCCGGCTCGACGACGAGGATCTGGTCGGCGCCGACGCCGTAGCGGCGGTCGCCCAGGCGCTGCAGTTGCAGCGGCGTGAGTTCGAGCGGCGCGCGCAGCGCGTCGAGCACGACGAAGTCGTTGCCCGCGCCCTGCATCTTGGTGAACTTCAGCCGCATCGGCGGATTATCGGCGCCCGGGCGGCGCGGCCGTGCGGATGCATCAGTCATACACCGGCGGCGCGCCCTCGGGCCGCGTCTTGAAGCGCTTGTGGACCCAGAGGTACTGCGCCGGGCACAGCCGGATCTGCTCCTCGATGTAGCGGTTCATGCGCGCCGCATCGGCCAGCGGATCGTCGGTCGGCCAGTCGGTCCAGGGCTCGCCGAAGCGCACGACCCAGCCGCCGCCGCCGGGCAGGATCTCGGCCACCAGCGGCTGCACGACCATGTCCAGCGAGCGGGCGATGCGCGACGGCGCCAGCAGCGTCGCCGCCGGGTGGCCGAAGAAGGGCACGAAGGCCGAGTCGCGCAGGCCGAAGTCCATGTCGGCCGGGTTGAAGAACGCGAGGCCGCGCCGGATCGCGCGCACGATGGCGCGCGCGCCGTCCTTGCGGTTGATGAATTCGGCGGTGCCGAAGCGGCTGCGGCCTTGCAGCAGCGCGGCGTCGAACACCTTGTTGCTCTGCGGCGCATAGACGTCGAAGGCCGGCGCGGTCTGGTAGAGCTGGGTCGCCGCGCCGGCGACGTCGAGGCCGAGGAAATGCGGCACCAGCCACATCACCGGGCGCGCGCTGCGCTCGGCCAGATGGACGTCGCCCTCGACGCGGATCAGCTGCAGCAGGCGCTCGCGGCTCGCGTGCCACAGCAGCGAGCGCTCGAGCATGCTGCGCCCGAGCCAGCCGAAATGCTCGCGCACGAGCCGCGCGCGGGCGCGGGGGTCGAGCTCGGGCAGGCAGAGCTCGACATTGCGCAACGCGATGCGCCGCCGCGCGCCGCCGCAGGCATGCAGCAGGCGCCCGAGTCCGTTGCCGATAGCCGCCTGCAGCGCCAGCGGCAGCGCCTGCAGCACGCGCATCAGCAGCAGCAGCGCACGCGCCGCCCATTCGGCGATCAAGCCACCACCTCGGCCCGCCGCGGCTGCTTGTAGCGGTTGTAGGCCCAGAGGTATTGCGAGGGCTTCATCGCGATCACCGCCTCCATGCTGCGGTTGATCGCCAGCGCCGCCGCCTCGTCGCCGCCGCCGGCCGCGGCCCCGTCGGCATCCGGCAGCGGCACCGGCAGCGGCAGCGCATGCACGACATAGCCGCCGCCGCGCGGCAGCCGCTCGGTCCACAGCACCGCCGTCGCGGCGCCGGTCTGCAGCGCCAGCCTTGCCGCCAGCGTCATCGTGTAGGCCGGCTGGCCGAAGAACGGCACCCACACGCCCATGCCCTCGGGCGGCACCTGGTCGGGCAGCAGGCCGACGGTCTCGCCGCGGCGCAGCGCGCGCATCATCAGCCGCACGCCGGCGAGGTTGGCCGGCGCCGTGGCCAGCGCCGGGCGCGCGCGCGCCGTCTCCTCGAGTTCGCGCAGCCAGCGCTGGCGCGCCGGGCGGTAGAGCACGGTGATGGGCTGGCGCGCGCCGTAGCGCTCGGCGTAGGCCTGGGCCGAGACCTCGAAGCTGCCCATGTGCGGCGTCAGCAGCAGCAGGCCGCGGCCGCGCGCGAGCAGTTCGTCGAGCAGCTCGGCGCCCTCCCAGCGCAGCGGGTCGGCGATGGTCTGCTCGCGCGGGCGCAGCCACAGCCGCGGCAGCTCCATCACGAGGCGGCCGGCGTCGGCGACGGCGGCGCGCCGGTCGGCCGCCGAGACCCCGGCGCGCGCCGCGTTCTCGTTCAGCCGCCGCCGGTAGTCGCGCGACAGCAGGTAGGCCGCCCAGCCCAGCAGGCCGCCCAGGGCGTGCAAAAGCCGCAGAGAGCGGGCGGAAAGCCAGGCGAGGACGATGGGCATGCTTCGTATAATCGACGTGTCGCCGAGTTAAAGGACAACTTGCGGGGCGACCGCGGGCGTGAAGCATAACGACACCCCGCCGGGACGACGGACGATCGCTGAACCCGATCGCGCCGGCGCCTCAACAAATCCGCTAAAGCGTTCGCCGCAGTTCCCGAAAGGCACAGGCGACGCAGCCCACGCAACTTCAGGAGCATCACTGTGGCGAACGACTTTCTCTTCACCAGCGAATCGGTTTCCGAGGGTCACCCCGACAAGGTGGCCGACCAGATCTCGGACGCGATCCTCGACGCGATCTTCAAGCAGGACCCCAAGAGCCGGGTCGCTGCCGAGACGCTGACCAACACCGGCCTGGTCGTCCTCGCGGGCGAGATCACGACGAACGCGCATGTCGACTACATCCAGGTCGCGCGCGACACGATCAAGCGCATCGGTTACGACAACACTGAGTACGGCATCGACTACAAGGGCTGCGCCGTGCTCGTCGCCTACGACAAGCAGAGCAACGACATCGCCCAGGGCGTCAACCACGCCAGCGACGACCACCTGAACACCGGCGCGGGCGACCAGGGCCTGATGTTCGGCTACGCCTGCGACGAGACGCCCGAGCTGATGCCGGCGCCGATCTACTACGCGCACCGCCTCGTCGAGCGCCAGGCCCAGCTGCGCAAGGACGGCCGCCTGCCCTTCCTGCGCCCCGACGCGAAGAGCCAGGTGACGATGCGCTACGTCGACGGCAAGCCGCACAGCATCGACACCGTCGTGCTCTCGACCCAGCACGCGCCCGACCAGAGCGAGACGGCGACGAAGATGAAGGCCTCGTTCACCGAGGCCATCATCGAGGAGATCATCAAGCCGGTGCTGCCCAAGGAATGGCTGAAGGAGACGCGCTACCTGATCAACCCGACCGGCCGCTTCGTCACCGGCGGCCCGCAGGGCGATTGCGGCCTCACCGGCCGCAAGATCATCGTCGACACCTACGGCGGCGCCTGCCCGCATGGCGGCGGCGCCTTCAGCGGCAAGGACCCGACCAAGGTCGACCGCTCGGCCGCCTACGCGGCGCGCTACGTCGCCAAGAACATCGTCGCCGCCGGGCTGGCGCGGCAGTGCCAGATCCAGGTCGCCTACGCGATCGGCGTCGCCAAGCCGATGAACGTCACCGTCTATACCGAGGGCACGGGCAAGATCAGCGACGAGAAGATCGCCGCGCTGATCCACGAGCATTTCGACCTGCGTCCCAAGGGCATCGTCCAGATGCTCGACCTGCTGCGTCCGATCTACGAGAAGACCGCGGCCTACGGGCACTTTGGCCGCGAGGAGCCGGAGTTCAGCTGGGAACGTACCGACAAGGTCGCCGCGCTGAAGGCCGCCGCCGGGCTGTAAGCACCGCGCGCTACCGGTCGGGCTCGGCGCGCGCCTGCCAGAGGTCGATGCCCATCAGCACGACTCCGACCGCGACGACGACCCAGAGCGCGGGCTCGCCGACCTTGAGCGCCACGGCGCCGAGGAAGGCGAGCATCATCGCCGCGCCCAGGAGTCCGAACCAGAGCTTCATCGCCCGCGCCGGCTCAAGCAGCCGCTGACTCGACCGCGCGCACGAGCCAGCGCGCGGTGCGCAGCAGCCGGCCCTCGTCGCCGCGCCGGCCGACGAGCTGGACGCCGATCGGCAGCCCGTTCGCGCCGTGCAGCAGCGGCAGGCTCAGCGCCGGCAGGCCCAGCAGCGTCCACAGCGTGCACATCAGCGGATCGCCGGTCGAATCGAAGCCGGCCGGCGCCGTGCCCAGCGTCGCCGGCGTGAGCAGCGCGTCGTAATGGTCGAACACCGCGTCCAGCGCGCCGAGCAGCCGTGGCACGCGCGCCAGCGCTTCGCGGTAGGCGACGGCGGTGACCGCGCGGCCGCGCTCGATCTGACCGCGCAGCGAGGCCGACATGCGCTCGCGGCCGCGGTCGTAATCGAGTCCGAACGAGGCCGCGAGGTCGGCCTCCATCACCGTGCGATGCCAGTCGAGCGCCTGCGCCGAGGGCGCCGGCAGTTCGAACGGCGCGATGCGCCCCGCCAGCATCTCGACGAGCGCGCCGAAGGCCGCCTGCGCGTCCGCCTCGACCCGGTCCCAGAACGGCGTAGCCACCCAGGCCAGGGTCGGCGCCAGCGGCGGCTCGGCGGCCGCCATCTCGACCCAGCGCGGCGCCGCGCGCAAGCGCGTCTGCTCGTCCTCGGGGTCGTGGCCGGCGAGCACCTGCGCGAGCAGCGCGACGTCGTCCAGCGTGCGGCCGAAGACGCCGATGGCGTCGAGCGCGGGGGACTGCGTCAGCACGCCGTGGCGCGAGATCCAGCCGGCGCCGGGCTTGAAGCCGTAGACGCCGCAGAACGACGCCGGCCGGATCACGGAACCGTTGGTCTGGGTGCCGATGGCCAGCGGCACCATGCCCGCCGCCACCGCCGCGGCCGAGCCGCTCGACGAGCCGCCCGGCGTGTGGCGCGGGTCGTGCGGGTTGCGCGTCGGGCCGGGGGCGTAGGTCGCGAATTCGGTCGTCACCGTCTTGCCCATCACGAGGCCGCCGGCCTCGCGCAGCCGGCGCACGACGGTGGCGTCGCGCTCCGGCTGGCGCCCGGCATGCAGCGGCGTGCCGTCCTCGGTCGGCAGGTCGGCCGTGTCGATGATGTCCTTGACCCCCACCGGCAGGCCGAAGAGGGCGCCGCAGGGCTGGCCCGCGGCACGCGCGGCGTCGGCCGCGCGCGCCTGCGCCAGCAGGTGCTCGGGGGCGATGCAGGCCCAGGCGCGCACGTCGGGCTCGGCGCGTTCGACGCGCGCCAGCAGCACCCGGGCGTAATCGGTGCAGGAACAGCGCCCGGCGACCATCGCCTCGCGCGCGGCGACGGCACTCGGCTCGGCATGCGTTTCGGTGTTCATCGTTGCGTCGTTCCAGCGTTGTCGCGTTTCAGCGTTGATAGAGGGCGCGCGGCAGCCAGTCGACGAGCGCAGGGAACCCATAGACGGCGGCCATCGCGACGAAGACCATGGACAGGAATGGCAGGCAGCCGCGGAAGATCGTCACCAGTTGCACCGACGGCGGCGCCACGCCCTTCAGATAGTAAGCCGACATCGCCATCGGCGGCGTCAGGAACGAGGTCTGCAGGTTGAGCGCGACGAGGATGCCGAAGAAGGTCGGGTCGATGCCGAAATGCGGCAGCAGCGGCAGGAAGATGGGCACGAAGATGATGATGATCTCGCTCCACTCCAGCGGCCAGCCGAGGACGAAGATGATGAGCTGGGTCAGCAGCAGGAAGCTCAGCGGGTTGAGGTCGAGCCCGAGCACGAAGTCCTTCACCAGCGCCTCGCCGCCGAGGTAGCTGAAGATCGACGAGAAGGTCCACGAGCCGACGAAGAGGTAGCACACCATCGCCGAGGTGCGCGCCGTGAGGTACACCGCCTCGCGCAGCCGGCCCCAGCTCAGCGCGCGGTAGGCGGCCGCCAGCAGCACCGAGCCGAGCGCGCCGATGGCCGCCGCCTCGCTCGGCGTCGCGAGGCCGAACAGGATCGCGCCCAGCACGGCCAGCATCAGCAGCGCCAGCGGCACGAAGGCGCGCAGCAGCAGCAGCGCCACCGCGAACCAGCCCAGCGCCACCTGGTCGGGCTGCAGGCGCGGCATCAGCTTCGGGTTCGCGATGGCGCGCGCGACGACATAGGCGACGTAGAGCGCGGCGAGCAGGAAGCCCGGCAGCAGCGCCGCCGCATACAGCCGCACGACCGAGACGCCGGCCGTCGCGCCGTAGACGATGAGCATGATCGACGGCGGGATCAGGATGCCCAGCGTGCCGCCGGCGCAGATCACGCCCGAGGCGATGCGCGCGTCGTATTGCGCCTTGAGCATCGCCGGGAAGGCGAGCAGCCCCATCAGCGTGACGACGGCGCCGACGATGCCGGTGGCGGTGGCGAACAGCGCGCATGTCACGAGCGCGGCCACCGCCATCGCGCCGGGCACGCGGCGCAGCGCCTGCTGCAGGCTGAGGAAGAGCTGGTCGAGGATGCTCGAGCGCTCGATCATGTAGCCCATGAACAGGAACAAGGGGATCGCGACGAGGATGTCGCTGTTCATCACGCTGAAGGTGTTCTGCGTGAAGAGGTAGAAGACGCGGTTGTCGAGCAAGGCCTGGCCGGGCTCGAAATAGGCGTAGAAGCCGAAGGCGATGCCCATCGCCATGAGCGTGAACGCGATCGGGAAGCCGAGCAGGATGATGAAGACGAACAGCCCCAGCATCAGCAGCGCGAGCTGGGGGTTGCTCACTGGCGCACCCTACGGCCTGCGGCCGGTCCCGCCAAGCGGGAATGAGCCCTCGGCAAAGCCTGCGGGCTCATGTCCCTGCCGCCTTGCGCTGCAGCTCGGCCTCGAGCTCGTCGACATCGTGCAGCCGCGCCGGCCAGGCGCCCTCGCGCAGGCAGACGACGCAGCGCAGCACCTCGGCTGCGCCCTGCAGCGTCAGCAGCACGCCGGCGGCCGGGATCAGCATCTTCAGCGGCCACACCGGCACGCCGACCGGGCTGTTGACGCTGACCTCGCGCAGCGCCCAGGATTCATGCGCGTAGAGCCAGCCCGAGGTCACGAGCGCGATGACGCCGGGAAAGAAGAACAGGAAATACAGCAGACCCTCGACGCCGGCCTGCACGCGCGGCGGCCAGCGGCGCGAGAACACGTCGGCGCGCACATGGCCGCCGCGCGACAGCGTGTAGCCGCCGGCCATCAGGAACAGCGCGCCGTAGAGGATGTAGCCGAGGTCGAAGGCCCAGCTCGTCGGGTCGCGCAGCACGTAGCGCACGAAGACCTCCCAGCTCACGCCCAAGGTCAGGATCACGATGCACCACGCGAAGGCGTGGCCCACCGACTTGTTGAGCAGGTCGACGACGCGGATGAAACGCCGCATCAGGCCTGCAGCCCGGCGATCCGGCCGTGGATATGCTCGTAGCCCATCAGGTAGTCGGCCTCGTTGAGGAACATGTAGCGCGCCACGCGCCTGGACCAGGCGCGCTGGCTCTCGACCACCTGCTTGAAGAACGGATCTTCGTCCGAGAGCTTCCTCGTCACCACGTCCCAGGCCTTCAGCTGCGCCTGGAACACGGATTTGGGCGTGCGCAGCACATGCACCTTGTCCTGTTCGGCGAGGGCGTCGAGGTCGCGCGAGTAGTTGTCCATCGCCGTCCACCAGTTCGACGACGAGGCCGCCTCGGCGGCATAGCGCAGCACGGCCTGCAGGTCCTTGGGCAGCGCGTCGTGCTTCTTGCGGTTGAAGACGATCTCGAAGAATTCCATCGCCTGATGGAAGCTGCCCATCATGTAGTACTTGGCGACGTCCTGGGCGCCGAAGCGGCGGTCCGAGGTCGGGTTGTTGTATTCGAAGGCGTCGATGACGCCGCGGTCCATCGCCGGCACGATCTCGCCGCCGGGCAATTGCGTGACCTTGGCGCCGAGCTCCTGCATCAGGTCGGCGGCGAGGCCGACGGTGCGGTATTTCAGGCCCCTGAGATCGTCGACGCTGCGGATCGGTTTCTTGAACCAGCCCAGCGGCTGTGTCGGCATCGGCATCGCGAAATAGCCGACGACGTCGAGCTTGAGTTTCTGCAGCAGCTGGTGGTAGAGCTCGAGCCCGCCGCCGCGGTAGATCCAGGCCAGCGTCTGCGGCGCGTCGCAGCCGTTGATCGGCCCCGAGCCGAACAGCGAGGCGACCTTGCTCTTGCCGTACCAGTAGACCGGCACATGGTGGCCGGCATCGAGCACGCCCTTGTTGACGGCGTCCATCACCTCGAAGGGTTTCACGACCGCGCCGGCCACGAGGTAGTCGATGCGCAGCCGCCCGCCCGACATCTCGTTGACGCGCTTGACGTATTCCTCGGCCATCTCGTTGAAGATGTCCTTGGCGCCCCAGGCGCCCTGCATCTTCAGCACCACCGGGGCCTGGGCGACCGCGATCATCGGTGCCGTCATCGCCGCGGCGCCGGCGGCCGCGGCGCCGATGAAGCGGCGGCGCGCCGCTTGCGCCTGTTCGGGGGCCACGTCAGTCGTCGATGAGCTCATGAACGTCTCCTGAAGTTGATGCGGCGCGGGCCGGGCATGGCGGCGCCGGTCTGTTAAGTATTGTTTCCGCGCATATCCCTTGCAAGACCTGATTTCCCTCGGGAAAAGCGATGCCGGCGGCAGGGACGGCGACCGCATACTTGGGCCATGGCCCGAGCACCGACCCTCGACGATCTGCGCCGCTACGCGGTCGCGCGCAGCCTGTTCGCACCGACGACGCTGGCACGCGCGATAGCCCGCCTGGGCTTCGTCCAGGCCGACCCGATACGCGCCCCGGCGCGGGCGCAGGACCTGACGCTGCGCCATCGCGTGCGCGACTACCGCGCCGGCGATCTCGAGCGCCGCTATGCCAAGCTCGATATCGAGGAGGACTACTTCGTCAATTACGGCTTCGTGCCGCGGTGCGTGCAGGCGCTGATGCATCCGCGCGTCGCGCGCACGGCCTGGCCCGAGTCGCGCCGGGCGCAGGCGCAGGCGGTGCTCGAATTCGTGCGCGCGCAAGGCGTCGTCCATCCGCGCGAGGTCGACGCGCAATTCGCCCATGGCAAGGTGAAGAACTGGTTCGGCGGCAGCAGCAATGCGACGACGCAATTGCTCGACGGCATGCATTACCGCGGCCTCGTGCGCGTGGCGGCGCGCGAAGGCGGCGTGCGGCTGTACGCGGCGCGCGAGGCGACCGCCGAAGCGCCGGACGCGGACGCCGCGCTCGACGCGCTGGCCGACATCGTCGTCGCCAAGTACGCACCGCTGCCCGAACGCACGCTGTCCGATCTCATCGGCCGGCTGCGCATCGGTGCGCCGCAATGGCAGGCCGGATGCCGCGGCGCTTTGGTGCGCGCGAAAGCGCGGCTGGCGTCGACGCGCATGGCCGGCCAGAACTGGTATTGGCCGGCGCACGAGAACCCGGCCAGCCGAGGCCATGCGCCGCCCGACGAGCTGCGGCTGCTCGCGCCCTTCGACCCCGTGGTCTGGGACCGGCGGCGTTTCGAGGCCTTCTGGGGCTGGGCCTATCGCTTCGAGGCCTACACGCCGGCGGCCAGACGCCTGCGCGGCTATTACGCGCTGCCGCTGCTGTGGCGCGACGCCGTCATCGGCTGGGGCAATCTGGCCTGGCGCCACGGCAAGCTCGATGCCGAGATCGGCTATGTCGCCGGGCGCGCGCCGCGCGATGCGGGCTATCGAACGGCGCTGGCGAATGAACTCGATCGCGTCGCGCGCTTTCTCGGCGGCGGCGCCGAGGGCGCGGCCGGCTGATGCGCGGCCCTCAGGGCGGCGGCAGCGGTGGCTGCATCCACGCCAGCAGCGCACCCGCGCCCAGCATCGCCGCGCTCCAGGCCAGCCCGCGCACGAGCCCGCCGGGACCGTCGGCGATGTGGCCGACGAGGCTGGGCCCGACGATCTGACCGGCGGCGAAGACGATCGTGAACGCCGCGATGCCGCCGGGCCAGGCGGCGGGCGGGGCGTTGTGGCGCACCAGCGCCGTGGTCGCCGCGACGACCGAGAGAAAGACGCCGCCGAACAGCGCGCCCGAGACGAAGACCGCGACCGGATTCACGCTCAGCACCGGCAGCAGCGTCGCGAGGGCGAGCAGCGCCGACAGCAGCGCCAGCGGCCAGCCGCCGCGGTGGCGCTGCAGCAGCCCCGACCAGAGCCAGGACGAGGCGATGACGCCCAGGCCGAGGACGACGTAGAAGGCCACCACCACCGGCCCCGGCAGCCCCTGCTCGCGCAGCAGCGTGACGATGAAGGTCATGTAGCCGATGTAGCCCAGGCCGAACATCAGGTAGCCGGCCAGGCCGAAAGCCATCGGCCCCAGCGGCACGGACGGCCGTTGGGCA
>JAGWVB010000146.1 GCA_018971105.1 Burkholderiales bacterium | reverse complement strand
CCGTCGACCGGCCCTGTCCGACCGGGGTGCCGCGCATCGTGCTGTGGCAGACCGGGGCCATCACGCTCGACGGCAGGAAGGTCCAGCCCAAGGACATCGGCCCGGCGCTGGTCGCGCACGATCCCATCCCCGCCGAGGTCTGCTTCGCGCAGGACGGCACGGGCGAACCCGCGGGCGAGCAGGCCGGGGATCTGGGCAATGCGCTGGAATCGCTGACGTTCCTGAAGATCAAGCTGTCGATCTACACCGGCAGCGATTTCATGCGGCGCATCGGCAGCTACGGCGACGCCGCGGCGCCGAAGTGACGGGCGGCGGCGGCGCGACTCCGCTGCCCGCTGCCGGCCGCTAGCGGGCCTGGCCCGCCCCGCGCGGCTTCGCGGGGCCCTCGATCGGCGCCGTCGCGCTCGCCTGCCCGGGGATCCGCGCCGCCGCGCGCGCGAACTCGCGCATCAGTTCGTCGGCCGCCGGCGTCGGCGGCACGCCGCGCTGCTGGAACAGCGCCACTTCGTAGACCGGCATGGCATCGCGCAAGGCGAGCGCGACCAGGCTCTCGCGCATCAGACCGCTGCGCGCGAGCACGGCCGGCACCATGGCCAGGCAGTCGGTGCCGGCCACCAGCGCCACGGTGTCGAACAGGCCGTCGGTATGCAGGGCGATGCGCGGTGCGCCGAGGCCGGCCAGTTCGAACGCGTCGTGGATGCCGCCGCCGGGCAGGCCCCGGGGCCCGCCGCTGACGAAGCTCGCATCGCCCAGCGCCTCCAGCGCCAGCGCGCCCGCCAGCGGATGGCCGCGGCGCGCGACGATGACCATCTCGCTGCGCAGCAGCGCCTGCGGCAGCAGCTGCTGGTCTGCGGCGCCCGGGGGGACGGGGCAGATCACGAAATCGAACTGCCCCTCGCGCAGCGGGCCGGCGAGCGTGTGATACAGGCCGCTGCGGCTGTGCAGCGATACCTGCGGATAGCGATGGCGGAACTGCTGCACCGCCATCGGCGCGAGCAGGATGGACGCGGCCACCGAGATGCCGTAGGCCACGCGGCCGCGGCGGTCGCCGCTCAGCTGGGCGACCGCATCGCGGGCCCGGTCCGCCTCGGCGACGATGCGCTGGGCATGCTCGATGAGCCTGCGGCCGGCTTCGGTCGGCCGCACGCCGCGGGCATGGCGGTCGAACAGGGCTGCGCCGAGATCGGCCTCGAGACGGCCCAGGGATCGCGTCAGCGCCGGCTGCGTTTGGCCGCTGGCGCGCGCGGCGGCGTGCAGGCTGCCATGGCGGGCCAGCGCGAGCAGGTCGTGCAACTGCTGCAGCGTCATCGGCGATGCCGTTTCGTCATCCGAGCGTCGATTCTGCTATTTGTCCCGGCCGCACGCCGCCGCTACAGTCGGCCGCCTTGCCCCCCGCTTCCCGGAGACCGGAATCATGATCGAGAGCCCAGACCGACGGTTCAGGCTGCAGCAGGCGGCTGCACTCGCCCTGGCGGGGACGCTGTTCGACGCGCGCGCGCAGGGCCCCGAGATCCACGTGCTCTGCGGCTTCGCGCCTGGCGGCAGCGTCGACGGCCTGGCGCGCATGGCGGCCGACGTGGTCGGGCCGCTGCTCGGCGGCCGCGCCATCGTCGAGAACGTCTCGGGCGCCAGCGGACGCATCGCGATCGAGCGC
This sequence comes from Burkholderiales bacterium, assembly GCA_018971105.1. Lineage (GTDB taxonomy): Bacteria > Pseudomonadota > Gammaproteobacteria > Burkholderiales > Burkholderiaceae_C > Rubrivivax. The sequence continues at coordinate 9,999 of JAGWVB010000146.1, read as the reverse complement.
GTCAAGGCCGCCGCGCCCGACGGCGCGACCCTGGTCGTCGCGCCGCAGGGACCGATGACCTTGTTCCCCTACGTCTTCAAGCACCTGCGTTTCGACCCGGCGCGGGACTTCACGCCGCTGGCGCGCATGGCGGTGGGCGACTTCGCGCTCAGCACCGGACCGCTCACCGGCGCCAAGTCGGTGGCCGAGTTCCGGGCCTGGGTGCTGGCCCACCCGGTGCAGGCCAATTTCGGCTCGCCCGGCGCCGGCACCTTGCCCCATTTCGTCGGCCTGCGCGTGGCCAGCGCGCTCGGAATCCACCTGACCCAGGTGCCCTACCGCGGCTCGATGCTGTCGATGAACGACCTCGCGGCCGGCACCCTGGCCGCGGTGGTCTCGCCGGTGACCGAGGCGATGGCGTTGCACAAGGCCGGCCGCGTGCGCATCCTCGCCACCGCCAGCATCCGGCGCACGCCCTTCGTCGATGACGTGCCGACGCTGAAGGAGCTCGGCTACGACGTCGACGTGCCGCTGTGGTACGGACTCTGGGGCCCGGCAGGGATGCCGCCGGCCCTGGTCGAGAAGATCAACCGCGGCCTGGCCCAGGCGCAGGCGACACCGGCGCTGAAGTCGCGCCTGGCGCTGCTGGGCCTGGAGCCGGGTCCGATGACGAGCGCCGAGATGGTGGTGCTGCGCAACCGCGAGGCGGCGATGTGGAAGCCCATCGTCGCCGCCTCCGGATTCAAGCCCAACGACTGAGCAAGGGTTCGCATGACCGCCCCGCGGCGCCCGAATTTCGTCTACATCGTCGCCGATGACCTCGGCTATGCCGACCTCGGCTGCTACGGCGGGCGGCCGGCGCGCTTCGGCGCCGTCGCGCCGGTGATCGACGCCATGGCCGCGCGCGGCATGCGCTTCACGCGCGGCTACGCGAATTCGCCGGTGTGCTCGCCGACGCGTTTCGCGCTCATGACCGCGCGCTGGCAATACCGGCTGCGCGGCGCCGCCGACGAGCCCATCAACAGCCGCAGCCGCGGCAGCGACGTGCTCGGCCTGCCGCCGGCGCATCCGACGCTGCCATCGCTGCTGCGCGGCGCCGGCTACCGCACGGCGCTGGCCGGCAAATGGCATCTGGGCTATCCGCCGCATTTCGGCCCGCTGCGCTCGGGCTACGAGGAATTCTTCGGCCCGATGTCGGGCGGCGTCGACTACTTCAGCCATCACAGCAGCGCCGGCGTGCACGACCTCTGGGAGGGCGAGGCCGAGGTCGAACGCCAGGGCTACCTCACCGACCTCATCACCGAACGCGCCGAGGACTGGCTCGGCCGCGTCGCCGCGGCCGGCGCGCCCTTCTTCCTGAGCCTGCATTACACGGCGCCGCACTGGCCCTGGGAGACACGCGACGACGCCGCGCTGGTCGAGGAGGTGCGGCGCAACCTGTTCCACCTGCATGGCGGCAGCATCCATGTCTACCAGCGCATGATCCACCACATGGACGAGGGCATCGGGCGCGTGCTCGCGGCGCTCGAACGCGCCGGCGCCGCCGACGACACGCTGGTCGTCTTCACGAGCGACAACGGCGGCGAGCGCTACTCCGACAACTGGCCGCTGGTGGGCGGCAAGATGGACCTCACCGAGGGCGGCATCCGCGTGCCCTGGGTCGCGCAATGGCCCGCGCGCATCGCCCCCGGGTCGGTGAGCGAGCAGCATTGCCTGACGATGGACTGGTCGGCGACGATGCTGGCCGCGGCCGGCGTCGCGCCGCATCCCGACTATCCCCTGGACGGCGTCTCGTTGCTGCCGGTGCTCGAGGGCGGTGCGACGTTCGAGCGCGCGATGGCCTGGCGCATGAAGCATCGCGGCCAGCGCGCGCTGCGCGACGGGCGCTGGAAATACCTGCGCGTGGACGGCCACGACTACCTCTTCGACGTCGAGGCCGACGAGCGCGAGCGCGCGAACCGGGCCCCGCTCGAGCCCGAACGCCTGGCGGCGCTGCGCGCGCAATGGGAAGCCTGGAACGCGATGATGCCGCCCATCCCCGAGGACGCCACCGTCAGCCTGGGCTATTCGGTGCGGGACATGCCGCAGCGCTGACGCCGCCTCTGAGCGGCGCACCGGCCCTGCATGCCCGCGCGGCGCGACGCGCCGGCCGACGGAACCGCCGCACCCGCGGCCGGCTTGCGCAGCGCCGCCTTCAGCCTGTCCATCGAATAGGGCCCCCGCGGGGCCAGGCAGCCGTGCAGGCTGCGCATCTCGTCCCGTGCGCCGCCGCTGGCGCCGTTGAACCAGCCGCTGGCGATGACCATCGGGCCGCTGGCGCCCAGATCGCGCGGCGTGCGGCAGCGTTCCACCGCCTGGCCGCCGGTGCGGGCGCCACCCGGTGCGGCGGGTTGTTGCGGCACCGCAGCAGCACGCGCATCGTCGTGCCCGCGCCTTCCCGGCGCTGCGCGACGATCCGGCGCTCGCGCAGGGCGGCCCACGCCGGAGCGAGGCCGAGGCCGGAGACCTTGCCGCGCTTCGGCGGCGCGGCCGCCACGTCGAGCGGCATGCCATGATCGGTCGCCATGCATCATCCTGCCGTGATCTTCCGGCGCCATGCGCTCGCGGTCCTCGCCAGCGCCGGCCTGGTCGATGGCGCTGCGGCGCAAGGCGACATCGCGCCTGCCGTGACGCCGTATCGCCCGAGCGTGTCGACGCCGGCGGCGCTGTCGGCACCCGGCTGGGTCGAGGTCGAGGCGGGATTCCTGAACAGTCGCGCCATCGACCCGGCGACGCGCGCGAGCCTGCCCTACACCTTCAAGCTCGCCTTCACGCCGGACTGGGGCATCCGTGTGGGCGGTGACGCCGCCGTGCGCCTGCGCGGCATCGACGGGTCCACGCGCGGCGGTACGGGCGACACCAGCGTCGTCCTGAAGCGGCACTTCGAAGTGGACGCGGCATCGTCGTTCGGGCTCGAATTGGGCATCCAGGCGCCGACAGCGCGCGCCGGCATCGGCAGCGGCCACGCCGACCAGACGCTCAACGGCATCTACAGCAGCGATTTCGCCGCGAACTGGCATGTCGACCTCAACGCCTGGGCGACACGTCTCGGCGGCGCCGACCCCGGGGCCGCCGCTTGGCAGAGGGGCTGGGCGGCCGCGCTCTCGCGCAGCTTGAGCGATCGCTACGGGCTCGTCGCCGAGCTGTCGGGCACGCGGCAGCGGGGCAGCGCGTCGACGACCCAGGCGCTGATCGCGGCGAGCTATGCACCGGCGCCGGCGCAGACCTTCGACCTGGGCGTGAGCAAGGGCCTGACGACCGCTACCGGGCGCTGGTCCTACTTCTTCGGCGTGACCTTCCTGCTGGCGCACCTGTTCTGAGCGCCCCCGGAGCTGCCGCTACGCGTCAGGCCCCCCGAGGGGGCCAAGGAAACTTGGGCGCGGCCGGGCGTTTCCTTGAGATCGGCGCCGGGACGCGCGCGGCCAGGCTAGGTCGCGCGCACCACCAGCGCCGTGGGCATGGTCTCGCTGTGCGCGGCCCGTCCCTCGATCAGGTCGACCACCTTGCGCGCCAGCAGCACGCCGCCCTGGCGCCAGTCCTGGTGCACGCTGGACAGCGGCGGGGCGAAGGTCTGCGCCGACGGCGAATCGTCGTAGCCGACGACGGTCACCGCATCCGGCACCGCCAGGCCGGCGTCGCTGAAGGCGCGCACGGCGCCCATCGCGAGCAGGTCGCTGGCCGCGAACAGGCCGTCGGGCGGGTTGCGGCAGCGCCGCAGATGGGCCTGCACGGCGGCGAAGCCGGCGCCGAAGGTGAAGGCGCCGGGCAGCAGCGTCTGCACCTTGACGCCGGCCTTCTGCAGCCGCTTGACGAAACCGGCGCGCCGCTCGTGGACCTCGGCGTGGCTGACATCGCCCAGGAACAGCAGCTCGCTGCGGCCGAGTTCGAGGAAGCGCTCGGCGACGCAGGCGCCGCCATGGTGGTTGTCGCTGCCGACGACGACGACGGCATGGTCGCTGCCCCGATGCTCCTCGCCCCAGACCACGAAGGGCAGGCCGCAGCGCGCCACCGCGTGCACGGCGGCATCGTGCGCGCCCTGGCCGAGCAGGATGATGCCGTCGGCCGGCATGCCGAAGCCGTCGCTGGCGCTCTGCATCGCCGTCAGCAGCACGTTGTAGCGACGCGAGGTCAGCTCCTGCGTGATGCCGCCCAGCAGCTGCAGCGGGTAGGGCTCGGACATCGGCCGGTCGGGGTCGGGCTGCATCTCGAGCACGACGGCCACCGTGTGGCTGCGCTGCAGGCGCAGGTTGCGCGCATGGTGGTTGAGCCGGTAGCCGACCTGTTCGGCCAGCGCCTTGATGCGCGCGCGCGTCTCGGGCGTGACGAGCTCGCTGTCGCGCAGCGCGCGCGAGATCGTGATCTTGCTCACGCCGGCCAGTGCGGCCAGGTCCTCCATCGTGGTCGGAGGGGCGGCGGGTGGCGGCGCGGCGGCGCGGGGTTTGCGGTTCGGCATCGGTCGGGCGGCCGGGGTCGGCTCGGTCGTCTAGGGTCTACGGATCATTCAACGGATCAGCGGCGCCAGCACGGGCCAGACGTTGGCGAGCAGGCGCGGATGCGCGCGCGCCAGCGGGTGCAGGCGGTCGTCCTGGAACAGGGCGTCGGCGTCGGGCGCGTCGGCGACGCCGGCGAGCAGGAACGGCACCAGCGCAGCCCGGCGCGCCCGCGCCACCTCGGCGAAGAGCGACTTGAAATCGTCGCCGTAGCGGCGGCCGTAGTTCGGTGGCAGCATCATTCCGACCAGCACGACGCGCGCGCCGGCGGCCTGGGCGGCGGCGGTCATGGCGTCGAGATTGGCCTTCGTCGCCGCCAGCGGCAGGCCGCGCAGCGCGTCGTTGGCGCCGAGTTCGAGCACGACGACCTCGGGCCGGTGCCGCGCCAGCAGCGCCGGCAGCCGCGAGCGCCCGCCGGCCGTCGTCTCGCCGCTGATGCTGGCGTTGACCACCGTCACCGGCGGGCGCCGCTGCGCCAGCCGCGCCTGCATCAGCGCGACCCAGCCGCTGCCGCGCGCCAGCCCGTATTCGGCCGAGAGGCTGTCGCCCAGCACCAGCACGAGCCGGGCCGGGGCCGGCGCCGTGTGCCGCGGTGCCGCCAGGGCCAGCGCCGGCGCCGCCCAGGCCAGGGCCAGCAGCAGGCTACAGTGCGCGATCCAGCCGCGCCGCGGCGTCTCGCGAGTCTCGATGTCGGAACCTCTCATAGCAGTGCAGCGCGTGAGCAAGCAGGTCGTCGATTCGACCGGAACGCTCACCATACTCGATGACATCAGCTTCAGTCTCGGCGAACATGAAACGGCGGCCATCGTCGGCGCCTCGGGCTCGGGCAAGAGCACGCTGCTGTCCATCCTCGCCGGGCTCGACCGGCCGAGCGCGGGCCAGGTGCGCTACGCGGGCACCGACATCTTCGGCCTCGACGAGGACGCGCGCGCGGCGCTGCGCGGGCAGCACATGGGTTTCGTGTTCCAGAGCTTCCAGCTGCTGGGCAACCTGAACGCGCTCGAGAACGTGATGCTGCCGCTGGAGCTGATGGGGCGGCGCGATGCGCGCGCCGCCGCGCGCGCGATGCTCGAGCGCGTCGGGCTGGGCGCGCGGCTCGGCCATTACCCGAAGGTGCTCTCGGGCGGCGAGCAGCAGCGCGTGGCGCTGGCGCGCGCCTTCGTCGTGCGGCCCGCCGTGCTGCTTGCCGACGAACCGACCGGCAGCCTGGACTTCGCGACCGGCGAGCAGGTCATCGAGCTCGTGTTCGAGCTCAACCGCGAGGCCGGCACCACGCTGGTGCTGGTGACGCACGACCGCGCCATCGCGGCGCGCTGCGCGCGCCAGTTGCACCTCGAGGCCGGCCGGCTGTTGCCCTGAGCCGACGGCGGCGGCGGCCGAGCTTGCGCGGCGTCACGAAGCCGCCGCGACGGTGCGGCGATGATGGCGTGTCCGCCGCACCGCGCCGCCTCGCCGCCCGCCATGAGCATCCGCCACCTCGATTCGCTGTTCGATCCCGCCTCCGTCGCCGTCATCGGCGCCAGCGACCGCGCCGCCAGCGTCGGCGCCCTGGTCTGGCGCAATCTGCGCGACGGCGGCTATGCGGGCGCGCGCTGGGCCGTCAACCTCAGGCAACCGCGGCTCGACGGCGTCGCCACCTACCGCGACATCGCCAGCCTGCCGGCGGCGCCCGAGCTGGCGGTGATCTGCACCCCGCCGCCGACAGTGCCGGGACTCATCGACGAGCTCGGGCGGCGCGGCACGCGCGCCGCCGTCGTGCTCAGCGCCGGGCTGGCCGCGGCGCAGCGCCAGGCCATGCTCGACGCGGCGCGGCGCAGCCTGCTGCGCATCGTGGGGCCGAACTGCCTCGGCCTGCTGTCGTCGCCGGCGCGGTTGAACGTCAGCTTCTCGCACATCGGCATCCAGCCCGGCACGCTGGCCTTCGTCTCGCAGTCGGGCGCGCTCGTGACCGCGGTGCTGGACTGGGCGCAGGGCCACGGCATCGGCTTCTCGCATTGCATCTCGCTGGGCGAGCATGCCGACGTCGATTTCGGCGACCTGCTGGACTGGCTCGCCAGCGATGCGCGCACGACGGCGATCCTGCTCTACATCGAATCGGTCGAGGGCGCGCGCAAGTTCATGTCGGCGGCGCGCGCGGCGGCGCGCAACAAGCCGGTGCTGGTGATCAAGGCCGGCCGCTCGCCGCAGGGGCAGGCGGCGGCGGCCTCGCACACCGGTGCGCTCGCCGGCTCGGACCTCGTCTACGACGCGGCGATCCGGCGCGCCGGCATGCTGCGCGTCGACACGCTGCACCAGCTCTTCGACGCCGCCGAGACGCTGGGCCATTTCCGCGGCCTGCCCGGCGCCGAGGATGCGGCCTGGATGGAGCGCCTGACCCTGGTCACCAACGGCGGCGGCGCCGGCGTGCTCGCGGCCGACGCGGCCGTGGCCTGCGGCGTCGATCTCGCGCCGCTGACCGAGGGCCTGCGCGCCGCGCTCGACGCCTGCCTGCCGCCGAACTGGAGCCGCGCCAATCCGGTCGACATCATCGGCGACGCGCCCGTCGAGCGCTATGTGCAGACGCTGCGCGCGCTGCTCGCCGAGCGCGCCAGCGGCACGCTGCTGTTCATGCATGCGCCCACCGCCATCGTCCCCGCCAGCGCGATCGCCGAGGCCGTCGTGCCGGTGCTGCGCGAGGCGCCGCAGCGCGTGCTCGGCTGCTGGCTCGGCGACGGCGCCGTGCAGGGCGCGCGCCGCGCCTTCCGCGCCGCCGGCATCGCCACCTACGAGATGCCCGAGGAGGCGGTGCAGGCCTATGCGCTGCTCGTCACCTACCGCCGCAACCAGCTCCAGCTCATCGAGGCGCCGCCGGCGCAGGGGCCGCAGCCGCGCATCGAGCTGGCGCGCGTGCGCGCGATCGTCGACGCCGTGCTCGGCGCCGGGCGCGAGATGCTCAGCGAGCCCGAGGCCAAGCAGCTGCTCGCCGCCTGCGGCGTGCCCATCGTCGGCACGCGCGTCGTCGACGCGGGGATCGAGTCGGCGGTGGCCGCCGCCGAGGCCATCGGCTATCCCGTCGTCATCAAGGTGCTGTCGCCGCAGATCTCGCACAAGAGCGATGTCGGCGGCGTCGCGCTCAATCTCGAGGACGCGGCGGCCGTGCGCTCGGCCGCGGCGACGCTGCTGCAGCGCGTGCGCCGGCTGCGCCCCGACGCCGCGATCGCCGGCTTCAGCGTGCAGGCGATGGTGCTGCGGCCGCAGGCGCTGGAGCTCATCGTCGGCGCCCATGTCGACCGGCTCTTCGGCCCGGTGCTGCTGTTCGGCCAGGGCGGCACCGCGGTCGAGGTCGTCGCCGACCGCGCCGTCGGCCTGCCGCCGCTGAACCCGCCGCTGGCGCGCTCGCTGATCGAGCGCACGCGCGTCGCGCGGCTGCTGCACGGCTGGCGCGACGTGCCGCCGGCCGACCTCGCGGCGGTCGAGTCGGTGCTGATCGCGGTGTCCGAGCTGCTCGCGGCCGAGCCGCGCATCGCCGAGGTCGACATCAACCCGCTGCTGGCCGATGCGCGCGGCGTGATCGCGCTCGACGCCCGCGTGCGCGTGAGCGCGGGCGCGCCCGCCGGGGCCGCGAACTTCGCCATCCTGCCGTACCCGGCCGAGCTCGCCGAGTCCTGGCCCTGGCAGGGCCGCGCGCTGACGCTGCGCCCGATCCGGCCCGACGACGGCGCGCGCCACCTCGCCTTCCTGGGCCGGCTCGACCCCGTCGACATCCGCATGCGCGTGTTCTACAGCCGGCGCTCGATCGAGGCGACCGAGCTGGCGCGCCTGACGCAGATCGATTACGAGCGCGAGATGGCCTTCATCGCCACCGCGCCCGACGCCGCGGGCGTCGAGGAGACGCTCGGCGTCGTGCGCGCGAGCTGCGACCCCGACAACGAGGAGGCCGAATTCGGCATCGTCGTGCGCAGCGACCTCAAGGGCGGCGGGCTGGGCGAGAAGCTGATGCACAAGCTCATCGCCTACCTGCGCGCGCGCGGCACGCGGCGGCTGCGCGCCGAGGTGCTGGTCGAGAACCGGCGCATGCTCGAACTCGCCGCCGCGCTCGGCTTCGAGATCGGCGCGGCCGATGCGCGCTCCGGCACGCGCGGCATCGCGCTCGACCTCGCGACGCCGCCGCCGGCCCGCTGACGATGATGAAGACGGCGGCGCCGGAACTCGACGCGCCCGCGCAGGCCGCGATGCTGCGCGCGCTGCACCGGCGGCTGGCGGCGCGCGGGCCGGTGCAATGGATCGAGACCCATGTCTCGTACCTGCTCGTCGGCGCCGAGCGGGCCTGGAAGTTCAAGAAGGCGATCGCCCCGGGTTTCCTCGACTACACGACGCTGGCGCGGCGCCGCCATTGCTGCGCCGAGGAACTGCGGCTGAACCGGCGCCTGGCGCCCGCTCTCTACCTCGGCCTGGCCGAGGTCACCGGCAGCGTGGAGGCGCCCGAACTCGACGGCGCCGGCCCGGTGCTCGATTGCGCGGTGACGATGCGGGCCTTCGACCAGGACGGGCTCTGGGACCGGCTGGCGGCGCGCGGCGAACTCGATGCGGCGCGCATCGATGAACTGGTGCAGCAGGTCGCGCGGCTGCACGCCGCCGCCGCCGTCGCGCCCGCCGCCGGCATGCTGGGCACGCCGGCGGCGGTGCGCGCGCCGATGCTGGACAACCTGCGCACGCTCGCGCCGCTCGTCGCCGCGGCCGACGCGCCGCCGCTGCAGCGGCTTGACGCCTGGGAGGGGCAGGCCTGGACGGCGCTCGAACCGGTCTTCGCGCAGCGCCTGCGCGAGGGCCGCGTGCGCGAATGCCATGGCGACCTGCACCTGGGCAACGTGACGCTGTTCGAGGGCCGCACGACGGTCTTCGACGGCATCGAGTTCAACGACGAATTCCGCTGGATCGACGTCGCCAGCGAGATCGCCTTCATGGCGATGGACCTGCGCTCGCATGGCCTGCCGGCCCTGGCGTCGCGCTTCGTCGACGGCTGCCTGCAGGCCAGCGGCGACTACGGCGCGGCGGCCGTGCTGCGCTACTACCTCGTGCACCGCGCGCTCGTGCGCGCCAAGGTCGCGGCGCTGCGCGCGCGGCAGGCCGGCGCGGACCGCGCGGCCGAGGCGGCGGCGGCGCATCGCTATCTGGCGCTGGCGCTCGGATTCAGCGAGGCGCCGCCGCCGGCGCTGTTCATCACGCATGGGTTCTCGGGCAGCGGCAAGACGACGGCGACGCAGTCGCTGCTCGAGGCCACCGGCGCCATCCGCATCCGCGCCGATGTCGAGCGCAAGCGCCTGGCCGGCATCGCCGCGCTCGCGCGCAGCGGCTCGAGCCTCGAGGGCGGGATCTACGCCGCGGCGATGACGGCGGCGACCTACGCGCGGCTGTGCGAGCTTGCGCGCCCGGTGCTCGCGGGCGGCTTCAGCGCCGTCCTCGACGCGACCTTCCTGCAGCGCGACGCGCGCGACGCGGCGCGCGCGCTCGC
>JAGWVB010000145.1 GCA_018971105.1 Burkholderiales bacterium | reverse complement strand
GTGTCCACCGCCCTCGTCATCATGATGTCGATCCCCGGCCTGGCGCTGTTCTACGGCGGCCTCGTGCGTAGCAAGAACATGCTGTCGGTGCTGATGCAGGTCTTCGTCACCTTCTCGCTCATCGTCGTGCTGTGGGTGATCTACGGCTACAGCCTGGCGTTCACCGAGGGCAACCAGTTCATCGGCGGCTTCTCGCGGCTGTTCCTCAACGGCGTATTCACGCCCGATGCGAACGGCGGCACCTTCTCCACCGCGGCGACGTTCAGCAAGGGCGTCGTGCTGCCCGAGATCGTCTACGTCGTGTTCCAGGCCACGTTCGCGGCCATCACCTGCTGCCTGATCGTCGGCAGCTTCGCCGAGCGCATCAAGTTTTCCGCCGTGCTGATGTTCATGGTGCTGTGGTTCACGTTCAGCTACGCGCCGATCGCCCACATGGTCTGGTTCTGGGAAGGTCCTGACGCCTACACCAGCAAGGCCGTCGTCGACGCGATGAACGCCAAGGCCGGCATGATCTGGCAGTGGGGCGCGCTCGACTTCGCCGGCGGCACCGTCGTGCACATCAACGCCGCGGTGGCCGGCATCGTCGGCGCCTTCATGGTCGGCAAGCGCATCGGCTACGGCAAGGAATCGATGGCGCCGCACAGCCTGACGCTGACGATGGTCGGTGCCTCGCTGCTGTGGGTGGGCTGGTTCGGCTTCAACGCCGGTTCGGCGCTCGAGGCCGGCAACAGCGCCGCGCTCGCCTTCCTGAACACCTTCTCCGCCACCGCCGTCGCGGTGCTGGCCTGGTGCGGCGCCGAGGCGCTGCTCAAGGGCAAGGCCTCGATGCTGGGCGCCGCCTCGGGTGCCGTCGCCGGCCTGGTCGCGATCACGCCGGCCGCCGGCAACGTCGGCATCGTCGGTGCGCTCGTCATCGGCGCTGCCGCGGGCTTCGTCTGCCTGTGGGGCGTGACCGGCCTGAAGAAGCTGATCGGCGCCGACGACACGCTCGACGTGTTCGGCGTGCACGGCATCGGCGGCATCACCGGCGCGCTGCTCACCGGCGTCTTCAACACCCAGGCCCTCGGCGGCCCGGGCCAGGTCACCGACTGGGTCACCGGCGCGGTCGGCTCGGTGAGCTCGTTCGACCAGCTCATCATCCAGGCCAAGGCGGTCGGCGTGACCATCATCTGGTCGGGCGTCGTCTCGCTCGTCTCGTACAAGATCGTCGACATGACGATCGGCCTGCGCGTGCCCGAGGACGAGGAGCGCGAGGGTCTGGACGTCACCTCGCACGGCGAGTCGGCCTACGCGCACTGAGCGTGGGATTCCGGGCGGCCTGCCGGCCGCCCGCATCGCGGGGCGCCTGAGGGCGCCCCTTTTCATTTCCGGCGCGCCCCCGACGCCGTCGGCGCTTTGGAATCCGCGCATCGGCCCCATCTGCCAGAATTCCCGGATCTTCCGACAGGGCTCCCATGGTTCCCCATCTCACGACGGCCCACAACGGGCCGATCAACGAACTCGAGCAGCGCATCCTCGAATCGATGCCGGCGATCGAGCGCTGGTTCAGGCTCGAATGGATGGAGCACACGCCGCCGTTCTACACCTCGGCCGATCTGCGCAACGCCGGCTTCAAGCTCGCGCCGGTCGACAACGACCTCTTCCCGCGCACCTTCAACAACCTCGCGCACGAGATGATGCCGCTGGCGGTGCAGGCGGCGATGGCGGCGATCGAGAAGATCTGCCCCGAGGCGAAGAACCTGCTGCTGATCCCCGATGCGCGCATCGCCAACAGCTTCTACCTGCAGAACCTGCAGCGCCTGATCGAGATCTTCACCCAGGCCGGCCTCAACGTGCGGCTGGGCGCGCTCGATACCGCGATGAAGGCGCCGACCCGGCTCGAGCTGCCCGACGGCAGCGAACTCACGCTCGAACCGCTGGTGCGCAATCGCGGCCGGCTCGGGCTCAAGCGCTTCGACCCCTGCACGATCCTGCTCAACAACGACCTCGCCGGCGGCGTGCCGCGCGAGCTCGAGCATCTATACGAGCAGTACCTGCTGCCGCCGCTGCACGCGGGCTGGCCGCTGCGCCGCAAGAGCCGCCATTTCCGCAGCTACGAGGAGGTGGCGAAGAAGTTCGCGAAGCTGCTCGGACTCGACGCCTGGCTCATCAATCCGCTGCACGTCGCCTGCGGCGCCGTCGATCCCGGGCGCCCGGCCGATCTGGAGGCGATTCGCGCCCAGGTCGACCTGCTGCTGACCAAGATCCGGCGCAAGTACAAGGAATACGGCATCGCCGACAAGCCCTGCGTCGTCGTCAAGTCCGACGATGCCGCCGGCATCGGGCTGCTCGCGCTGCGCGACGCGAAGGAGCTCGACGACGCGGCGCGGCTGCGCCCTGCCGGCGCGCTGCCGGCCGAATTCCTGATCCAGGAGGGCGTGCCGACTTTCGAGCGCATGAACGACGCCGTCGCGGAGCCGGTCGTGATGATGGTCGACCGCTATGTCGTCGGCGGCTATTACCGCGTGCACGCCGAACGCGCCGCCGGCGCGGACCTGTGCGGCACGCCGTCGAGCTACGTGCCGCTGGCCTTCGCCGGCGCCGGCCAGATGCCGCGCGCCGGCGGCAAGCCCGGTGCGAGCGCGCCGAACCGCTTCTACATGTACGGCGTGGTGGGGCGGCTGTCGATGCTGGCGGCTTCGTACGAGCTCGAGGCGACCGATCCAGACGCCGAGAACTACCCCTAGCCGCCGCCGCTGCGGCGCGCACAATCGCGCCGTCCCATGAGCTCGCCCCCGAAGTCCAAGGCCGCGCTGGCCGCGACGACGCTCGCCGCCGTCGGCGTCGTCTACGGCGACATCGGCACCAGCCCGCTGTATGCGCTCAAGGAGGTGTTCCGGCACGGCCGCGTGCCGCCGACGCCGGACAACGTGCTGGGCGTGCTCTCGCTCGTCTTCTGGACCCTGGCGCTGGTCGTGTCGCTGAAGTATGTCGCGCTGATCCTGCGCGCCGACAACAACGGCGAGGGCGGCCTGATCGCGATGATGGCACTGGCCTCGCAGGCGCTGCGCGGGCGGCCGCGGCTGCGCCGCGGGCTGCTCGCGCTGGGCATCTTCGGCACCGCGATCTTCTTCGGCGACGGCGTCATCACGCCGGCGATCAGCGTGCTCTCGGCGGTCGAGGGCCTGAAGATCGCGGCGCCCGGGCTCGAGCATGGCGTCGTCCCGCTCACCCTCGCCGTGCTGACGGCGCTGTTCCTGGGCCAGCGCCGAGGCACGGCGGCCGTCGGGCGCCTGTTCGGGCCGGTGATGCTGGCCTGGTTCGTCGCCATCGGCCTGCTCGGCATCGCCCCCATCTGGCGCCACCCCGAGGTGCTGCGCGCGCTCTCGCCGCTGCCCGCGGCCGGGTTCCTGCTGCGCCATCCGGGGCTCGGCTTCATCGCGCTGGGCTCGGTCTTCCTCTGCGTCACCGGGGCCGAGGCGCTGTACGCCGATCTGGGCCATTTCGGCGCCACGCCGATCCGCCTGGCCTGGTTCGGCATCGCGATGCCGGCGCTGGTGCTCGACTACTTCGGCCAGGGCGCGCTGCTGCTCGCCGATCCGGCCCATGCGGGCCATCCCTTCTACGGCCTGGCGCCGTCCTGGGCCGTGGCGCCGCTCGTCGTGCTCGCGACGGCGGCGACGGTGATCGCCTCCCAGGCGCTGATCTCGGCCGCGTTCTCGGTCAGCAGGCAGGCGACCCAGCTCGGCTACCTGCCGCGGCTGCGCGTGCTGCACACGAGCGTGCGCGACATCGGCCAGATCTACGTGCCGCTCGTGAACTGGGCGCTCTACGGCCTCGTCGTGCTGGCCGTGCTGTTGTTCGGGTCGAGCGACGCGCTGGCCTCGGCCTACGGCGTCGCCGTCGCGACGAACATGGTGATCACGACGCTGATGACCTACTTCGTGCTCCGCTACGCCTGGCGATTGCCGCTCGCGCTGTGCCTCGCCGCGACCGCGTTCTTCCTCTGCATCGACAGCGCCTTCTGCGCCGCGAATGCGGTCAAGGTGCTTGACGGCGGCTGGCTGCCGCTGCTCATCGGGGCGTCGATGTACACGCTGATGGGCACCTGGAAGCAGGGCCGCCGCCTGATGGCGCGGCGGCTGCGCGAGGAATCGATCGCACTGCCCGAATTCCTCGCCGCGATCTTCGCCCATCCGCCGCTGCGCGTGAGCGGCACCGCCGTCTTCCTGTGCCCGGATCCGGCATCGACGCCGTTCGCGCTGCTGCACAACCTCAAGCACAACAAGGTGCTGCACGAGCAGAACCTGTTCGTCACGGTGCGCCACCACGAGGTGCCGTGGATCGGCTTCGACCGCCGCTGCCAGGTCGAGCCGCTGGGCCACGACTGCTGGCAGGTGACCTTGAACTTCGGCTTCAAGAACGAGCCCGACCTGCCCGAGGCGCTGCAGTCGCTGCAATCGCTGCAGGGCCGCGGCGTCGAGCTCGACCCGATGGACACGAGCTATTTCCTGAGCCGCGACAGCGTGACCCCGACCTTCGGCGGCGGCATGGCCGGGTGGCGCGAGAAGCTGTTCGCCGGCATGCACCGCAACGCCGCCGGCGCGGCCGATTTCCTGCACCTGCCGACGGACCGCATCGTCGAGCTCGGCACGAAGATCGAGATCTAGCTCAGGCCGCCAGCAGCGGCGTGAACAGCGGATCCTGGCGCGTGCGCGGCCGGTAGCCGCGCACGCGGCGCGCGATCTCGGCGATATGGTCGGGCGTCGTGCCGCAGCAGCCGCCGACGATGTTGAGGAAGCCGGCGCCGGCGAACTCCTCCATCAGCGCACCGGTGACGGCCGGGGTCTCGTCGAAACCGGTCTCGCTCATCGGGTTGGGCAGGCCGGCATTCGGGTAGCAGCTGATGTAGGTGTCGCCGGCGACCTTGTGCAGTTCCTCGATATAGGGCCGCATCACCGTCGCGCCGAGCGCGCAGTTCAACCCCACGGCGAGCGGCCGCGCATGGCGCACCGAATGCCAGAACGCGGCCACCGTCTGGCCCGAGAGGATGCGCCCCGAGGCGTCGGTGACGGTGCCCGAGACGATCACCGGCAGGCGCTCCCCGGTCTCCTCCATCAACTCGTCAAGGGCGAAGATGGCCGCCTTCGCGTTCAGGGTGTCGAAGATGGTCTCGACGAGGAAGACGTCGCAGCCGCCGCGCAGCAGCCCTTCGGCCTGCTCGCGATAGGCGGCGCGCAGCTCGTCGAAGCTGGTGTTGCGCGCGCCGGGGTCGTTGACGTCGGGGCTGATGCTGGCCGTGCGCGGCGTCGGGCCGAGCGCGCCGGCGACGAAGCGCGGCTGCTCGGGCGTGGCATGGGCATCGGCGGCCGCACGCGCCAGGCGCGCCGCGGCCTCGTTCATCTCGCCGGCCAGATGCGCCAGGCCGTAGTCCTCCTGCGCCACCGCGGTGGCGCCGAAGGTGTTGGTCTCGATCAGGTCGGCGCCGGCGGCCAGGTACTGCTCGTGGATCGCGCGGATGACGTCGGGCCGGGTCAGCACGAGCAGATCGTTGTTGCCCTTGAGGTCCTTCGGATGATCGGCGAAGCGGTGGCCGCGGAAATCGGCCTCGCCCAGTTTCCAGCGCTGGATCATCGTCCCCATGGCGCCGTCGATGACGGCGATGCGGCGCTGCAGCAGGTCGGCCAGCGCGCCGCCGCGGGTGTAGGCGCAGGTTCTCATGCCGCGGATTGTAGTTTTGGGTGCCGCGGCGCGCCGGCCGCGGGCCTCAGTGGGTCTCCTGACGCTCGCTCGGGGGATGGCGGGCGAAGCGCGAATCGGGCCCCGGGTCGGGGAACTGCGAGACCGCGAAGCTGCGCGGCGCGAGCGCCTTGCTGCGCCGGCGGCGGCGTTCCTGGTCGCGGCGCACCGCGAGGTCCGTCGCCATCGCGCCCAGCGCCAGCGGCGTCAGGATGCCGCAGGCCAGGCCCAGGATCGAGGCCGGCAGCTCGTCGCTGTAGATCGAGCTCACCTGGTCGGTGAGGCCGCCGGCCGCCATCATCACTTCCTGCCCGGCGATGATGCTGACGGCGATGATCGCGGCCGCGCCGACGAGCCAGATCGTGCGCCGGCGCCGCGTCTTCATCTGCGGCGCGAAGGCCGCGCACAGGCCGGCGCCGCAGCCTATCCACAGCACCGAGGCGGCGGCGACGAGCAGTTCGGGCGTCCAGTCGGGGCCCGGTTGCAGCCCGGCGGCGGCGACCCAGCCCATCTGCACCAGCCAGGCGACGATGCCGAAGCCGAGGCCGCTGGCGAGCAGCCACCACCAGCGCTGGGCGCGCGTCATCGCGGCGGCGATGCCGATGCCGCCGACGATCGCGCCGAACCAGATCGCCAGCGCCATCCAGATCCGGAAACCGAGGGGATAGTCGAGTCCGGCCGAGGCCATGGCGACGATCATCGAGGAACAGAGCCCGGTCCCGAGCACGGCGCCGATGAGCGCCACGCTGGACCAGGTCGCGCGCAGCGAAGGGGCCTGGCGCGTCCGGCGCAGCCATTCGAGCGCCACGTGCAGGGTCAGCATGGCGATGCCGGCGCTCAACGCCCACAGCAGCAGTGATGAGTCGGCTGATGTCGTTGAAGTCATGGGCTTTCGGATGGGCTCGGACCGGATGAGATCATCTCATTGTCGGGGCCCAGGACAAAGACCGTCAGCTACTCAACTCGGCAGGAGCGGTCGGATCGAACAGGGAAGGCCGGAATGCACGGTCGACATGGCCGTCGTCGTCGCCCCCGGCCCAGAGCGCGAGCGCGACGGCGGTCATCGGCTTGGCGAACAGATAACCCTGCAGTTCGTCGCAGCCCAGCGCGACGAGCTGGTCGCGCTGGCTCGTCGTCTCGACGCCCTCGGCGACGACGCGCAGCCCGAGCTGGTGCGCCATCTGCACGATGGTCTGGACGATGGTCGTCGCGCGCTCGCCGCTGGCCAGGTCGCTGACGAAGGCCCGGTCGATCTTGAGCTCGGCCGCCGGCAGCCGGCGCAGGGTCGCCAGGCTCGAATGCCCGGTGCCGAAGTCGTCGATCGAGACCCGCAGGCCGGCCTGGCGCAGGCGCTCGAAGGCAGCGCGGGTGACGCCGGTGTCCTCCATCGCCACCGTCTCGGTGATCTCGCAGGTCAGGCGCTGGGGCCGGATGCCATGGCGCTCGAGCATGGCCTGCAGATGGTCGACGAGGTCGTCGTGGCGCAGCTGGTGGCCCGAGATGTTGATCGCCACGCGCATGCGCAGGCCCTGCTCGCGCCACTCGGCGGCCTGGCGGCAGGCCTCCTCGATGACCCAGCGGCCGATCTCGACGATCAGGCCGTAGCGTTCGGCCAGCGGCACGAAGACCGCCGGGCTGACCATGCCGCGCCGCGGATGCTGCCAGCGCAGCAGCGCCTCGGCGCCGGTGACCTGCAGGCTGCGGGCGTCGATCTTGGGCTGGTAGTACAGCTGCAGCTCGCGCCGCGCGAGGGCCTGGCGCAGGTCCTGCACGAGTTCGGCCTGTTCGCGCACATCGACCGACATCGCCGGGTGGTAGCAGGCATGGGCGCCGCCGCCGCCGAGCTTGACCGTGCGCATCGCCATCGACGCGTTGGCGAGCAGGCGCGGGCGCGAGCCCTGCTCCGGATAGGCGGCGATGCCCACCGAGGCGCCCAGGCGCAGGTTCAGTCCCTCGGCGGCATAGGGCTGCTGCAGCGACTGCAGGATCTGTTGCGCCGCCTCGCAGGCGGCGGCCAGCGGCAGCGCCAGCAGGAGCGCGAATTCGTCGCCGCCCAGGCGCGAGACGACCCCGTGCGGCGCGGCGAGCGCGCTCAGGCGCTGGCCGACCTCGACCAGCACGGCGTCGCCGACGCGGTGTCCGTAGCCGTCGTTGAGGGGGCGGAAATTGTCCAGGCCGACGCACAGCAGCGCGAGCGCGCCGCGGCCGCTGTCGCAGGCCGCGACGGCCCGGTCGAGCTCGGACTCGAAGCCGTCGCGCAGGATCAAGCCGGTCAGGCTGTCGTGCGTGTGGGCCTGGTCGAGCCGGCTGTTGGCGGCCGAGAGCCGGCGGCGCAATTGCGAGCGCGCCCGTTCGGCGCGCCAGAGCTGCGCCAACGCGCCGAGCACGGTGGCGCTGAGCAACCAGGTCGATGCATCGGAGTGCAGCAGCGAAAAGAGGTCCGTCGCGAGGGGCGCCATGGAGGCGTTATCGACCCCGGCTCGGCGCGCCTTGAGGCGGATCCGGCCCCGATTTCAACTTTTCTGGAACCCTATGCCGCGGCGTAGCCGTACTTCCGGCTTGACCCTATGTTCGCCTTCGAGCTGGGCCAGGAACTCGTCGGCATCGAGCGCGGCGCCGAGGATCTCGGCCTGGCGCTGCACGGCCGCGAAGTCGCCCGGCGCGAGCTGGTCCAGGCGCGCCAGCCTCTCGCGCTGCTCCGCGTCGAGCCGCGCGGCGTCGCCGCCGAGCGCCTCGGCGACGAACATGCGCAGCCGCTGCTCGGCCGTCAGCGCATGGAAGCGGATCTTGAAGGCGAAGCGGCGCAGCGCCGCCTCGTCGATGTCGTCGAACAGGTTCGTGGTGCAGATGAAGACGCCGCCGTAGCGCTCCATCCCCTGCAGCATCTCGTTGACCTCGGTGACCTCGTAATGCCGCTCGGCGAGGCGGCGGCTGCGCAGGAAGCTGTCGGCCTCGTCGAGCAGCAGCACGGCGCCCTCGCGCGTGGCCTCCTCGAACATGCGCGCCATGTTCTGCTCGGTCTCGCCGACGTACTTGCTGGCGATGTCGCTCGTCTGGCGGATCATCAGCGGCCGGTGCAGCGTCTGCGCGATGTGCTCGGCCAGCGCCGTCTTGCCGGTGCCGGGGGCGCCGTGGAAGCACAGCGTGCCGTGGCCGCGGCGCGCCAGCGCCTCGATGATGCGCGGCACCTCGAAGCGCGATTCCAGGTTCAGCAGCGTCAGGTCGTAGTTCGTGACGACCGGCCGCGCGCCGCGGTCGGCGCGCGCCTGGCCCAGCGCCTGGTCGGCGTTGGCGAGCTGGCGCTCGATCAGCGCCTCGAACGCCGCCGGGTCGGCCGTCTCGGGCTGGGCCAGGCGGGCGAAGCGCACGGCGGTGCGGATCTGTGCCGGCGTGAGGGCGCGCCGCCCGGCGAGGCGATCGGCGAAATCGGCGCCGACCTCGGCGCCGGCGAGCGCCCGCGTGACGAGCGTGCGGCGCGCGCCCGGCGGCGGGCTGAGCAGGCGCAGGTGGTACTGGAAGCGGCGCCGGAATGCGGGGTCGATCTGCTCGATGCGGTTCGTGACCCAGATCACCGGCACCGGGTTGGTCTCCAGGATCTGGTTCACCCAGGCCTTGCCGCTGACGCTGCTGCCGGGCGCCGCGTCGCCGCTGTCCAGCCGCGCCATGATCTGCGCCGCCTCGCTCGAGATCGGCGGAAACACGTCCTCGACCTCGTCGAACAGCAGCGCCACCGCCGGGCTGCCCTTGAGGAAGACCTGGCTGATCTGCAGGCTGCGGTAGCGGTCGCGGCCCGAGAGGCTGTTGCCGTCGCGGTCGGCGTATTCGACCTCGTAGAGCGTGAGCCCGGCGCCGGCGGCGCAGACCTTGGCGAGCTCGGTCTTGCCGGTGCCCGGCGGGCCGTAGAGCAGCACGTTGACGCCGGCCTCGCGCCGCCGCGTGGCGTTCTTCAGCAGCGCCGTCAGCGTCGTCGCATCGGCCTCGACATAGGCGAAATCGCCCGCGCCGAGCTCGCTGGGCGCGACCGGGCGCGTGAACACCGCCATCAGCTCGTCGGGGGCGCGGTACTCGCGCATCAGCACCGGCGGCAGCTGGTCGCTGACCTTCATCAGGTCGGCGAGGTCGGTGATGTTCTGCTCCGAGATCAGGTTCTCGATCATGCCGATGCGCTCCAGGCGCGAGCCGGCGCGCAGCGCCTCGGCGACCTCGCCCGCCTCGACGCCGGCCACCGCGGCCAGCGCCGCATAGGCCTCCTGGGCGTTGCTGACCTTGAACTCGACGAGCAGGCCGCGCAGGTCGCGCTGGTAGCGCGCCAGCGTGCCGTAGAGCAGCAGCGCGCGCTCGGCCGGGTTGAGCTGGAGCAGCCCGGCCAGGGCGTCGATGTTCTTCTGCACCAGCGTCGATTCCTTCTTCAACCGCCGCGCCAGCCAGTCGCAGGTCAGCGCCAGCACCGTCATCAGGTCCTTGGGCGCGTCCTTGACGTATTCGTCGAGGTAGAAGAACAGCGTGCCTTCCTCGTAGGGGCCGCGCCAGGGGCCGTGGCGCTCGAGGAAGGCCTCGTCGCCCAGCCCTTCATGGCCCTTCCACTGCGGGTTGCCCTTGCAGCGCTGGTTCAGGAAGGCGCGCACGCGGCCGAGCACCGGCGCGCTCCAGACCAGATGGCGGCCGACGAGCGAAAGCAGGCTGTTCCAGTCGCGCCGCGGATTGAAGCGCGCGCCCTGGCGCAGCGTCAGCGTGAGCACGAAATGCGAGCACAGCACGTCCAGCACCGGGGCCTGGGCGAGGCCGGGCGACAGCAGGCAGCGGGAATCGGCGTAGGCGCGCACCATCGGGGGGATCCGGGACCCTGGGGCGCCGATCTTGGACCAGGGTCGCGGCCGAGACAAGCCCCGTCCGGCTGGGCCGGTGCCGCCGGGACCCGGCGCGACCTCGGCCAGGACCGGGGCGGTCCCGGCCCGCGCCGCGTCCAAACGCCGCAGGGCGAGTGGGGGCCGCGGACCTCAGTGGCGGACCAGCGGCTGCGGCGCCAGCCCGGCATAGCCGGCGATGTAGTCGTCGAAGACCTCGGGCTCGGCGCCTTCGGGGTACAGCCGCACGAGTTCCTCGACGCCGCGCTGGAAGCGCTCGGCCAGCGCGCCCTCGATGAAGATGTCCTTGCGCGCGAATTTGTCCACGATCTCGTAGCCGCCGCGGCGCAGATCGCCGGCATCGGCTGGAACGTCGATCTGTACCACCGCAAAGTTGTCGGAGTTGTAGAGCATCTGCATCGTCGTTTCTCCAGACTCGGCAACTGGGTCCGGGCGGCGCGATTTCAATGCCCCGGCGCGGCGCCGTCCTCGATCAGGGTCCATTCGGTGACGCGGCCGGGCTGCGACCAGCGCAGGCGCTGCGGCAGGTGGTGGCGCTGCGGCGCGAGCCAGACATCGAGCTGCGGGTCCCAGGCGCGCAGCGAGGCGCGCCGCAGGTGCACCGGGCCGGCGTCGCCTTCGCCGGCGCCGCCGTCGTCGACGCGGACCCAGCGCCAGACCTCGGCGCGCCCGGCGACGCCGGCGACGAACTGCAGCACCTCGGCGCGCGCCGGATCGGCATCGACGACGGCGGCGAGCTGGATGAGCCAGCTCACGCGGTCCTGCGCGCCGGCCTGCCACGGCGTCTCGGCCAGCGCGCCGCCGTAGCGGATGCGCCCCGCGGCGGCGTCGAAGGCGACGCTGCGGCGGGCACGCCCGCGCCGCCACTCGCCATGTTCGGTCGGCGCCAGGCCGGCCGCGTCGAGGCGGCCGGCGCTGGTCCATTCGAGCGTCGGGATGCCGGGCGCCTCGCTGTGCAGCGTGATCGCGTAGGCGCCATCGGCGCGCGGCTGCCAGCGCAGCTCGGCCAGCCCCTCGGAGCCGCCGCGGCGCAGCCGGTAGCGCAGCAGCGCCGGCGGGGCGAGGCGGGCCGCGTAGCGCGGCAGCGCGGCGGCGCCGGGCGGCGGTGGATCGGGCGGCGT
>JAGWVB010000440.1 GCA_018971105.1 Burkholderiales bacterium | reverse complement strand
GCCGGCGGCGTCGACCGGCCGCTGGCGCTGGCGCTGGCCAGCCTCGTGGCGCTGGCCATCGCGCATCTCAATCCGGTCTTCGGCATCGAGGTCCAGGGCCAGGTGCGCTCGACCAGCCTGTGGGGCGCGGCCGTGATCCTCTACCGCGACGGGGCGGGCTTCCTGAGCGCGCTCGTGCTCGCGACGACGCTGCTGTTCCCGGCGCTGCAGCTGCTGGCGATCTGCGACGCGCTGCTGGCGCGGCGCGCCGGCCGCAGCGCGCCGGCGCCGCTGCTGCGCCTGCTGCAGGCGGTCGAGCCCTGGGTCATGGTCGAGGTCTTCATGCTCGGCGTCTTCATCGCCATCGTGAAGCTCTCCTCGCTGGCCGGCGTGCTGCCCGGCGCCGGCCTGGTCGCCTTCGCCGCGGCGATGCTGCTGATGGCGGCGACCTCGGCCAGCTTCGACGCCCGGCGCGCGCTGCCGGCGGCGCCGGCGCTCAGCTGAGCTCGGTCGCCACGTCCTCGTCGCGCACCGACCAGGCCCGGGCCCGCGGCTTGCCCGCCGCGCTGCCGGCGTCGTGGCGGTAGACGCCGCAGCCCAGCAGCGTGCCGTCGGCGGCGCAGGCGACGTACGACTCCTTGAACGTGACCTCGCCCGTGAGCGGATTGTCGACCTCGTACTTGACCCAGCCGCCCCCGGCGTCGGCGGCGGCCCAGATCTGCTCCAGGAAACGCGCGTCCAGCCCCGGCAGCGCGTTGAACGATGCGCCGACGCGCTCGGGCAGGGCGCCATAGGCGAGCACGGTGCCGGCGCGGTCGTAGCTGAAGATGTAGAGGTCGCGGTCGATGAACTCCCCGTCGCGGTCGTGGAAATCGGCGAAGGCCTGGGTGCGGCCGACGCGGTCGACATGCGCGCGCGCGCGCTCGATCATCGCCAGCGCCTCGTCGGCCGAGCCCTGGCGCAGCCGCATCGTCGCCACCGCCTCGCGCAGCTTGGCCGCGCGGTCGACGAGGGCGTGCGACGCCGTCGACGATTCCTCGACCAGCGCCGCGTTCTCGCGCGTGATCTCGTCGAGGTTGCCCACCGTCTGCGTGACCTCGTCGAGGCCGGCGCTCTGCTGCGTGCTCGAGGCCGAGATCGTGCGCAGCTGCACCGAGACCTCCTGCACGCCGTCGACGATGACGGCCAGCGCGGTGCTCACATGGCCGAGCTTCTCGGACGAGATCTGCACCTGCATCCCGGCGTCGCCGATGAGATGGCGGATCTCGTCGGCCGAATCGCCGCAGCGGCGCGCGAGCTGGCGCACCTCGGTGGCGACGACGGCGAAGCCCTTGCCGGCGTCGCCGGCGCGCGCGGCCTCGATCGCCGCGTTGAGCGAGAGCATGCCGGTCTGGAACGCGACATCGTCGATCACCGCGACGACCTCGGCCGCGCGCTCGCTGGCCTGCTGCATCTGCTGCATCGCCTGCACCGTGTCCTGCATCGCCGCGTTGCTCTCCGCGGCCTGGCGCGCCAGGCGCTCGGTGAGCTGGTCGAGCGCGCGCGCCGCCTCGGCGTTGGCGGCCACCGCGGTCGAGAGCTCGCCGATCGCGCTCACCGAGCCGCGCAGGCTGCTCGCCTGCTCGTCGGTGCGGTTGGCCAGGCGCGCGCTGCCGTCGCTGACCTGCTGGCCGGTCTGGTTGACCATCGACGCGCTGTTGCGGATCTCCGAGACCAGGGCCGAGAGGCGGTCGCTCATCGCCTCCACGACGCGGCCGATCTCGGCCAGCTCGTCGCGGCCCTCGATGTCGAGCCGGTGCGCGAGATTGCCGGCCGCGATCGCCTCGGTGCCACGCATCAGCGCCGCCAGCGATTGCCGGAACGTGACCGAGAAGCAGGTCAGCAGGTAGGCCAGCAGCGCCAGCCCGAGCCCGAAGGCGCCGAGCTGCAGCGCCATGTTGCCGTCGATGCGGTGCTCGCGCGCGTCGAGCTCGGCGCGCAGGCGCAGCGTGGCGTCGTGCTGCAGCGCGCCGAGCAGGCCGACGGCCATCGTCGCGTGCTCGAAATAGTCGCCCGCGTTGCCGGCCACCGCAGCGCCGCCGAACATCGCGCGCATGTCCTGCGCCAGGCCGAGCGTGAGCGTGCGCGCCTGCGCCCAGGAGCCGGGCACCTCGCCGCCCGCGCGTTCGAGCGCGGCCAGCTTGCCGGCGAGGTCGGCGACGCCGCGCTGCATGCTGCCGGCCAGGCCGAGCAGGTCGGCGCGCTCGTC
>JAGWVB010000144.1 GCA_018971105.1 Burkholderiales bacterium | reverse complement strand
TGCTGCTGATGAGCGACGATGCGCCGACCCTGCTCAAGGGCCGGCCGGCCGGACGCAAGGTCGTCGCCTGGGGCGAGCCGCTGCCGCTGGAGCGCGTCAAGACCGTCGCGCGCGGCCTCGGCTGCACCCTCAACGACCTGCTGCTGTCCAGCGTCGCGGGCGCCATCGGCGCCTACCTGCGGCAGCGCGGCGCGGACCCCGCGGGCCAGGAGATCCGCGCCATGGTGCCGGTGAACCTGCGCCCGCTGGACGAGGCCTGGCAGCTCGGCAACCGCTTCGGCCTCGCGCCGGTGGTGCTGCCGGTGGGCATCGCGCATCCGCTGGCGCGGCTGCAGGCGGTGCGCCGGCGCATGGCCGAGCTCAAGCACAGCTATCAGCCGCTGCTGTCGTACGCGGTGCTCGCCGTCAGCGGCCTGCTCGTGAAGCCGGCGCAGGACTTCGTGCTGAACCTGTTCTCGAAGAAGACGACGGCGGTGATGACCAACGTGCCGGGCCCGGCCGAGCCGCTGCGGCTGTGCGGATCGACGCTGCGCCAGAGCCTGTTCTGGGTCCCGGCATCGGGCGATGTCGGCGTCGGCGTCAGCATCCTGAGCTACGGCGGCGGCGTGCAGTTCGGCCTCGTCACCGACCGCGCGCTGTGCCCCGATCCGCAGTCCATCATCGACCGCTTCGAGCCCGAATTCGAGCAATTGCTGTACCTGTGCCTGATGCTGCCCTGGCCGGGCCAGGACTGACCGAGGAGGAGATCCCCATGGCCGTCACCGTCGACATCGACCTGGGCTATGAATTCGCCGTGAAGGCGAAATTCAAGCCGGTCTTCGACCTCGTCAGCGACGTGCCGCGCTCGGCCGGCTTCTTTCCCAAGCTCGAACGCCTGACCGATCTCGGCGCCGGCGCCTACCGCTGGGAGATGGCCCGGGTCGGCACGCCGCAGGTGCATATCCAGACCGTCTATGCCAGCCGCTATGTCTCGAACCGGGCTCAGGGCACGGTCGTCTGGACGCCGGTCGAAGGCGAGGGCAATGCGCGCGTCTCGGGCAGTTGGAAGGTCCGCGACGCCAGGACCTCGACGGCGCTGCAGTTCAAGGTCCGAGGCCAGATCGAGCTGCCGCTGCCGGGGCTGATGAAGATGGTCGTCGTGCCGGTCGTGCGCGGCGAATTCGAGGGTCTGGTCGAGCAATACATCGACAACCTGATCGCCGAATTCGGCGGCGAGGTCCAGCGCGAGGTCTAGCGCGAGGCGGCGCCCGCGCCGCCGCGCCCGCCTCAAGGCCCCAGTAGCGAGCGCACGGCGGCCTCGAGCTGCTCGTCGCGGCCCTGGGCGAGCAGTGCCGGATCGTTCGGCACCTCGATGTCGGGCTGGACCACCGTGTTCTCCATGTACCGGCCGTGGGCGTCGCGGAAGCCGACCTCGGGGATGCCGGCGTACAGCGTCGGATCCTGCAGCGTCTCCCACCAGACGGCGGTGCCGGTGCCGGCCACCGGCATGCCGATCAGCTTGCCGATGCCCAGGTGGTGGTAGACCCAGGGGAAGAGGTGGGCGTCGGAATAATTGTTCTCGCTGATCAGCACCGCCGACGGCTTGGTCCAGCGCATGCGCGGCTCGCCGCCCAGCGCTTGCCCGCGCGCCACGAATTCGAGATAACGCCGGCCGCTGAGCAGCACCGCCAGTTCGTCGTGCAGATTGCCGCCGCCGTTGTTGCGCGTATCGACGATCTCGGCGATCTTGCCGCTGTCGCGTCCCATCATCTCGGAGAAGGTGGCGCGGTAGCTCGCGTCGTCCATCGCCCGCACATGCACATAGCCGATCCGGCCGCCCGACAGGCGGTCGACCAGCGCGCGTTCATGTTTCACCCAGCGCCGGTAGAGCAGTTCGTGCTGCGCGCCCTGCGAGATCGGCTTGACGGCGAATTCGAAGCGCTTGCCGCTGGCCGGGTCGCGCGCCGAGATCTCGATGCGGCGCCCCGCCATGCGGTTGAGCGGGGCGTCGACATCGGCGCCGGCGGCGATCGCCACGCCGGCGATCTTCTCGATCACCATCCCGGCCTTGAGGGGCACGTCGGCGCGGTCCAGCGGGCCGCCCTCGATGATCTCGGTCACGCGCAGGCCGGGGCCGGTGTAGGCCCCGTCGTAGAAGGCGCCGAGCGCGGCCGTCGCATCGTCGCCCGGCGCGCGCTCCCGATAGCCCGAGCCGGTGTGCGAGACGTTCAATTCGCCCAGCATCTCGCTGAGCATCTCGGCGAAATCGTAGTTGTCGGCGATATAGGGCAGGAAACGGGCATAGACGCGGTGGTAGTAGTCCCAGTCGACGCCGTTCAGGTTCGCGGCATAGAGCTTCTCGCGCGTCTGGCGCCATACGTGCTCGAACATCGCCGCGCGTTCGGCCGCGTGGTCCAGGCGCAGCGGCGCGTTGAAGGGCAGCGGCTCGACCTTGATCTCGCCGCCCGGCTCCTTGGGCACCTTGAACTTGCGGATGCCGCCGTCGACGAGCACGAATCCCTGCTCGCCCTTGGCGTCGAGCACGAGATCGACCGGACCGTCGTGGCCACCCCCCGCCGCGGGCGACGGGAAACGGGCGACGAGGTGCGATTCCTTCTTGCGCAGCGCGATCGACCGGAGCTCGACCGCGTCGGCCGTGCGCTCCAGCGTGTACAGCGTCTCGCCGTCGGGCGTGATCGCCGAGGCCTGGAGATCGCCCGCATCCGGCGTCAGCCGGGCGATGCGATCGTGCAGCCCGGCGCGCTCGATCGGCACCGGCGCCGGCAGCGCGGGCGCGCCCGCGTGGTCGCCTGCCTTGTCGTCGCTCGGCTTCGTCTTCTGCGCCTGCTTCCGCGCCGCCCGCGCGGCGTCCTCCTGCTTCTTCAGCAGTGCGTAATCGGCCGGATCGAGCCGGTAGCGGTCCCAGGCCGCGCGCGTGAAGAACATCGCATAGACATCCTGCTGCGACTCGCCGCCGGCGCCGTGCAGGCCACTGCGGTCGGTGAACCAGGTCATCATGCGGCCGCCGCGCGCCCACACCGGGTGCACGTCCTCGTAGCCGCTGCGAGTGAGGTTGAGCAGCGGGCCCCGGCCCTGGGCGTCGATGAGCCCGACCTCGTTGCTCCAGCGATTGGGGTCGTCGAACTGGACCAGGAAATGGCGCCCGTCGGGCGACCAGTCGAACCATTGGTCGCCGTCGGCATACGAGTAGTTCAGATTGCCCGGCAGCACGACATGGGTCTTGCCGCTGGCGAGGTCCAGCACCTTGAGCGTGGTGCGGTTCTCGAGGTAGGCCACCGACTTGCCGTCGGGCGCGTAGCGCGGCTGGAAGTTCTCCTGGCCGTTCTTCAGCAGCACGCGCACCGGCACCTGGGGGCTGCTGTAGAAGTACGGCCGCTCGCTGCGCTTGCCGGGCAGCGTGGCCTCGTAGAGGTTCCACGAGCCGTCGGCCTCGCCGGCGAAGAGCAGGCGCCTGCCGTCCGGGCTGAAGCTCACCGAACGCGCCTGCCCCTGCAGGTGGCTGATGCGCTGGGTGTCGCCGAATTCGGTCGACGCGACGAAGACGACGCCGCGCAGCACGAAGGCCACCTCGGCGCCATCGGGGCTGGCCGCGACCTCGGTCGCGCCCTGGGTGAGCTGGAGGTTCTCGACCGCGGGCGGCAGCGCGTCGGCGGCGATCTGCAGCGCGACTCGATGCGGCTCGCTGGCGCCGGGCGCCAGCGTGTAGATGCGGCCGTCGTGCCCCCAGGCCAGCGTGCCGTCGGCGGCGCTGCTGAGGAAACGCACCGGATTGCGCTTGTAGTGGGTGATCTGCTGCGCCGCTTCGGGATGGTCCAGCGGCATGCGCCAGACGTTGAAGCTGCCGCTGCGCTCGCTCAGGTAGAGGATGGCTCGCTCGTCGGGCGACCAGACCGGGTTGCGGTTCTCGCCGCCCCAGCCGGTGAGCTTGCGGTGCCGGCCGCTGCGCGCGTCGTAGAGCCAGATGTCGTGCGCCACCGGCGAGACATGGTGCTTGCGCCACAGGTTCTCGTAGCCCTTCCAGTCCTCGTACACCATCAGCGTGCCGGCGCGGTTGTATTGCGCCGCGGTCACCGGCGTCGTCAGGATGCGCCGCGGGCGCTGCCCGGATTCGGTCGGCACGGCGTAGAGCTGGCCGTAGGGGAGGCCCGGAAACATCGCGCTGCGGCGCGCCTCGATGCGCTGCGCCGAGAACAGCACCTCGCGGCCGTCGGGCGTGAACGACAGCGGCAGTTCGGGCGCCGAATGGGTCGTCAGCCGGCGCGACGGACCGCCCTCGTCGGAGACGATGTAGACGTCGAAATTGCCGTGGACGTCGCTGGCGTAGGCGATGCTGCGGCTGTCGGGCGACCAGCGCGGGTCGAAGCTGTGGTGGCCGTTGGCGACCAGCAGGCGCGCCTGCCCGCCCGCCGCCGGCGCGACATAGAGGTTGCCGCCGAAGGAGAACGCGATGTGCTGGCCGTCGGGTGAGAGCGCCGGATAGCGCATCCACAGCGGGTCGCGCAGCGGACCCAGCGCTGCCGCGCCATGCACCGTCGCGCACAGGAACCACAGGGCCGGCGCGACGAGGGCGCGCCATCGGGCGAGTAAGGACATGGCGAAGCTCGCGGGTTGGCGCCGCGGGCGCCGAAGCAGCGACTATGCCCGACGGCCGGGCCCGGGCGGTGGATGTTTCCACCGAGGAACTCGGGACCGGTACGATCGATCGTGCGCGCGGCCGTGGCGCCGCGCGGCCGCCCAGGTCCCGGGCCTCAGGGCCTCAGGGCCGGGCTGCGACCACGATCAGCGTGAAGCTGTCGGGCACCGCCTTGCGGCGCTGGCGCTGGCCCGCCGAGGCCGCCGCCGCGGGCTCCAGATCGGCCGTCACGAGATAGACGCGATGGTGCGCGGCATCCAGCGCCATCGTGCGCGCCCCGAAAACCGTGGCGACGTTCTGCAGCACGGCGTAGCGGTCCGGCGCCTGCTGCTCGACGATCGTCAGGCTGCCGTCGCCCTGCGAGCTGAAGACCAGCCCGTCGCGCTCGTCGTAGGCGTTCGCGTCCACGCCGGCGCCGATCGGCAGCAGCGCCACGCGGTGCCCGTCGCGGCTGTCGACGACGGCCATCGTGCGGTTGTGGCAGCCGGCGTACAGGCGGTGGTGCGCGCGGTCGATGCTCAGCGCCGAAGGTTCGTCGCAGCCGGCGACCGGCCAGGTCGCGACGACGGCGTGCCGGACCAGGTCGATCACCGCGATCTCGCTGCGATCCTCGATGTTGACGAACATGCGGCCCGCGCCGTCGCCGGCCGCGGCCTCGGGCTTGCCGGCGAGCGCGATCGTCGCCACCGGGCGGTCGGTCGCGGCGTCGATCACGGTCGCGTTGCGGCTCCTGCCGTTGAAGGCCAGCACCTGCCGCGACGCGGCGTCGTAGGCGATGAAGTCGGGGCCCGAGCCGTCGGGCGTCGCGACGGTGGCGATGACATGCAGGTCGGCGAGGGAGAACACGGTCACCGAATTGCCGGCGCCGTTGCTGATGTAGCCCTTGCCCAGGTCGTGCGCGAGCGCGATGCCATGCACGCCCGGCGTGTCGGGGATGTCGCCGACGATCTTGCCGCTCTGCGCATCGACGACCTGCACATGCGTGCCGCGCGAGATGAACAGCCGCCGGCCGGCGGCGTCGAAGCTCAGGTAGTCCCAGCCGCCGGCGCCGCCGAGGCGGTATTTCTGCACCACGGCGTAGGTGCCGGCATGGGCGCCGGCATGGGCGCCGGCACAGGCGCCCAGGCCCAGGAGGGCGGCGAGGGCCGCGGTGATGACGGTCGATTTCATGGCGGGGGTGGAACGACGGGTGGCAACGGGCCAGTGTAGTGGCCCGTCGTGACCCGCCCGTGCGCCCGACCCGCGGCGCCGTCGTCGGCGTCAGAACATGTAGCGGAATCCCACCTGCAGGGCGCTGGCCTTCTTGCCCGCCGAGACGGCCGGACCCGCACCCGTGGCGCCATCGGTGGTGTAGCTGGTGGCGGCGCCGTTCTTGATGCTGGTGAGCGTGCCGTAGGTGAGGAAGTCCTTCGTGATGTTGTGGATGTATTCGGCGCTGACCTGCGAGGCCGTCATGCCGCTGCTGCTGACGCGGGCGCGCGACGAATAGCCGCCGAGCGCGATCAGGTCCTTGCCGACCGGGATCTGCACGCCGGCGAAGACTTCGTTGCGATCGTCGTTGGCGCCGGCCACGCCCGACGGATGGCGCACCCCCTGCAGGCCGCCCATGAGCTTGAAGCTGCCGAAATCGTAGATGCCGGTGACGAGCGCGATGCTGGCGTTGACGCCGGCGTCGGTGGCGCGGTTCTGCGAGGTCAGCGAGACGTTCAGGTCCAGCGGGCCGGCGGCGTACTCGACGTTCGCGGCATACAGATTGCCGTTCGTCGTCGAGCCGCTCGAGGTCTCGCCGAGCGAGACCATCGCATTCACCGACACCGGGCCCATCTTGGGCGCCGCATAGACGATCGAGTTGTCGGCGCGCACTACGAGCAGCGAGAGCACGCCGCTGTTGGCGGCGCTGCCGACGCCGGTGCTCATCGGATCGGCATTGTCGACGCTCAGGAATTCGGGCGTGTACTGGCGGCCCGCCGTCAGCGTGCCCCAGGTGTCGGAGACGCCGGCGTAGGCCTGGCGGCCGAACAGGCGCCCGCCCTGGGTCGAGACGCCCTTGTCGACGGCGATGCCGGCCTCGAGCTGGAACACGGCGCTCAGGCTGTCGACGAGCACCTTGCGGCCCTTGAAGCCCAGGCGCGAACCCGAATAGCCGCCGGACTCGAGTGCCGTTTCGGTGCGGTTGCCCTTGCCGAGCTGGGCGTAGAGGTCGGCCACGCCGTACAGCGTGATGCTCGATTGGGCGAGCACGGGGCCCGAGAAGGCGGCGGTGGCCAGGAGGCCGGCGGCGATGAATCTGATTTTCATGGTGATCGCTTCTTGATGGGTGGATGGATGTATGGATCGATGGGACGAGTGCCGCCGCGACCCCGCTGCGCGGGGCCGTCGGCCGGTGATGGGAGGTGCATCAGGGCCTGGGCCGCGGGCCCAGGCCGGGACGATCAGCGCACGACGCCGAGCGTCACTTCCTTGCCGCCCCGGTAGGTGTGCAGCGTGAGGGCGCCGTTCTTGATGTCACCGCGCGGGTCGAAGGAGATGTTGCCGGTCACGCCGTGGTAATTGGTCGTCTTGGCCAGCACCGGCAGGTACTTGGCCGGATCGGCCGAACCGGCCTTGACCATGGCCGCGACCATCACGTTGACCGAGTCGTAGACATAGGGCGCGTAGATCTGGACATCGGTATGGAACTTCTGCTTGAACCGGGCCCGGAAGGCCTCCATGCCCTTGACCGCGGCCACGTCCTTGGGGTCGATGCCGCCGGCTTCGGCGCACACGACCTGGTTATCGGCCATCGCGCCGGCGGCCAGCTTGGGCAGCTCTTCGGTGCAGATGCCGTCGCCGCCCATGAACTTGGCGTTGATGCCGAGCTGCCGCATCTGGCGCAGCATCGGTCCGGCCACGGAGTCCATGCCGCCGAAGAAGATCACGTCGGGCTTCTTCGACTTCAGGCTGGTCAGGATGGCGGAGAAGTCCGTCGCCTTGTCATTCGTGAATTCGCGCCCGACGACGGCCGCGCCGGCGCCCTTCGCGCCCTTCTCGAATTCATCGGCCACGCCCTGGCCGTAGGCCGTGCGGTCGTCGATGACGGCGATGCGCTTGCCGTGCAAGTTGTTCACCGCGTACCGGCCCAGCGTGCCGCCGAGATGGGCGTCGTCGGCGACGACGCGGAACGCCGTCTTGAAGCCCTGGTGCGTGTACTGGGGATTGGTCGCCGAAGGGCTGATCTGCGGGATGCCGGCGTCGCTGTAGATCTTCGAGGCCGGAATCGTGGTGCCGGAATTCAGGTGGCCGATGACGCCGTTGACCTTTTCGTCGACGAGCTTCTGCGCCGCGGCCGTGCCTTGCTTGGGATCACCGGCATCGTCCTCGGCCATGAGTTCGAAATGGGCCTTGCGGCCGCCGATCATCACGCCCTTGGCATTCAGGTCGTCGATCGCCATGCGGGCGCCGTCCTCGTTGTCCATGCCCAGGTGCGCGCTCGGGCCGCTGGTGGGGCCGACGTGACCGATCTTGACGATGAGGTCGCCTGCGCTGGCGTATCCGGCCAGGGACAGGGCGACGGCCCCGACGAGGGTTTGAAGTCTGAAATTCATCTGCTGGTCTCCAGTTGCATGATGGTGCGAACGATGCCGTTCCGAGGTGCTGTGCCGATGCCGGGAGCGGGGAGTAGCCTCCCCGCATCCCGACATGAACCAGCGCCCGGCGCCCGGGCCGGCGCCTGTCGTTCGCGCGTGGTGGTGCCCGACTCTCTATCGATTCCTCATTCGCCCAGGTAGGCCGCGCGCACGCGGGGGTCGTCGAGCAGCGTCTTCGCGGGGCCGCTCATCGTGATCTCGCCCGAATCCATGACGTAGCCGCGATCGGCGAGGCCGAGCGCGCGGCTGGCGTTCTGCTCGACCAGCAGCACCGTGGTGCCGCGGCCGTGGACGTCGGCGATGACCTCGAAGATCTTGTCGACCATGATCGGGCTCAGGCCCATGCTCGGTTCGTCGAGCAGCAGCACCTTGGGGCGCGCCATCAGCGCGCGGCCCATGGCCAGCATCTGCTGCTCGCCGCCGCTCATCGTGCCGGCGAGCTGGTCGCGGCGCTCCTTCAGGCGCGGGAAGCGCTCGAAGACGGCCTCGATGTCGGATTCGATCTCGTTGTCGTCGCGCACATAGGCGCCCATCAGCAGGTTCTCGCGGATCGTCATGCGCGTGAAGGTGCCGCGGCCCTCGGGCACCATCACCAGGCCCTGGCGCACGAGGTCCCAGGGTCCCTGGCCGTCGATGCTGCGGCCCATGAACTGGATGTGCCCGTCGGCCGGCGCCTGCAGGCCGGTGATGGCCTTGAGCGTGGTCGTCTTGCCGGCGCCGTTGGCACCGATCAGGCTCACGAGTTCGCCCTGCAGGACCTCGAAGCTGATGCCCTTGACGGCATGGATGCCGCCATAGGCCACCTTCAGGCCGCTGACCTGGAGCATCGGTTTCGGTTGTTGCGTCATGGTGGGGTGGCTGTGCGAGTTCAATGGGGCTTGTGACCGGCGCCCAGATAGGCCTCGATCACCTTCTCGTTGCGCTGCACCTCGGCCGGCGTGCCCTCGGCGATCTGCTTGCCGTAGTCCAGCACCGTGACGCGGTCGCACAGGCCCATCACGAGCTTGACGTCGTGCTCGATGAGCAGGATCGTGCGCCCGTCGTTGCGGATGCGGTCTATCAGTTCCCTCAGCACCTGCTTCTCGGTCGCATTCATGCCGGCCGCCGGTTCGTCGAGCGCGATCAGCTGGGGATCGGTGGCCAGCGCGCGCGCGATCTCGAGCCGGCGCTGGTCGCCGTAGCTCAGCGTCCGGGCCTTGAATTCGGCGTATTTGCCGATGCCGACATAGTCCAGCAGTTCCTGCGCCCTGAGCCTGATCGCGGCCTCCTCCGCCTTGAAGCCGGCG
This sequence comes from Burkholderiales bacterium, assembly GCA_018971105.1. GTDB lineage: Bacteria > Pseudomonadota > Gammaproteobacteria > Burkholderiales > Burkholderiaceae_C > Rubrivivax. The sequence goes on along the minus strand of JAGWVB010000144.1, from coordinate 2,313 downwards.
GTCCGGAACACGGCGCCGAACAGCCCCGAATGCGTGCGCACATGGCGTCCGACCATGACGTTCTCCAGCGCCGTCATTTCCGCGAACAGGCGGATGTTCTGGAACGTGCGCGCGATGCCGGCCTTGGCCACCTCGTGCACGTTGCTGGGCCGGTAGGGCGCGCCGCCCAATTCGAAGCTGCCGCCGTCGGGCGTGTACAGGCCGGTGATGACGTTGAAGAAGGTTGTCTTGCCGGCGCCGTTGGGGCCGATCAGCCCGTAGACCTGGCCCTGCGAGATGCGCATGCTCACGTCGGTCAGGGCCTGCAGGCCGCCGAAGCGCTTGCTGGCGCCCTGGACTTTGAAGACTTCGCTCATCGGTATTCCTTCACTCGGCCTCGATGGGCTGCGGTGCGGCCTTGCGGCGCTCCGGCGTCGGCCACAGGCCCTTGGGCCGCAGCAGCATCACGCCGATCATCGCCAGCGCGACCAGCAACTGGCGCAGGATGCCCGCGTCGAGCCGTCCGCCGGTGAGATCCTGCAGCGGGCTGGCGACATAGCGCAGCACCTCGGGCAGCGCCGACAGCAGCACCGCGCCGAGGATCACGCCCGGGATATGGCCGATCCCGCCGAGCACGACCATCGCGACGATCATCACCGACTCCATGAGCGTGAACGACTCGGGCGAGACGAACTGCTGGAACGAGGCGAACATCGTGCCCGAGACGCCGCCGAAGGTGGCGCCCATGCCGAACGCCAGCAGCTTGAGGTTGCGCGTGTTCAGCCCCATCGCCTTGGCCGCCGTCTCGTCCTCGCGGATCGCCATCCAGGCACGGCCGATGCGCGAATCGGCCAGCCGCAGGCAGATCACGACCGATATGATGACCAGCGCCAGGAAGAGGTAGTAGTAGAGCGTGACCTCGGGCAGCGTGATGCCCAGCACATGCAGCGGCTTGCTGAAATCGAGACTGCCGATGCGGATCGGGTCGATGTCGTCGATGCCTTGCGGGCCGTTGGTGATGTTGATCGGATATTCCAGGTTGTTCATGAACACCCGGATGATCTCGCCGAAGCCGAGCGTGACGATGGCCAGGTAGTCGCCGCGCAGCTTCAGCGTCGGCGTGCCCAGGATGACCCCGGCCAGGCCGGCCGCGCAGGCGCCCAGCGGCATGATGATCCAGATCGGCGTGTGCAGGCCGTGCGGGAATGCGGCCTTGATCCAGGCGATGTTTTCGGTCAGCTGCGGGCTCGCCAGCAGCGCGTAGATATAGGCACCGACGGCGTAGAACGCGACATAGCCCAGGTCGAGCAGGCCGGCGTAGCCGACGACGATGTTCAGCCCCAGCGCCAGCAGCACGTAGAGCAGCGACAGCGCCATGATGCGCACCCAGCCCTGCCCGAAATGCGCGGCGAACACCGGCAGCACGAGCAGGAAGGCGCCGGCGAGCACGAAGAGGGCGATCTTGGTGGACTTGCTCAGGTCTTGCATGACGGCACCCCGGGTTCAGGCCCGATCGGCCACGCGCTCGCCCATCAGCCCCGAGGGCCGCAGCGTGAGCACGAGGATCAGGACCAGGAAGGCGAAGATCTCGACGTACTGGCTGCCGAAGATGCCGCCCGTGACGTCGCCCAGATAGCCCGCGCCGATGGCCTCGATCAGGCCCAGCAGCACGCCGCCGACGACGGCGCCGGTGAGATTGCCGATGCCGCCGAAGACGGCCGCGGTGAAGGCCTTGAGTCCGGGCATGAAGCCCATCGTGTGCTGCACCGTGCCGTAGTTCAGCGCCCACATGACGCCGGCGATGGCGGCCAGCGCGGCGCCGATGACGAAGGTCATCGAGATGATGAAATCGGGCTGCACGCCCATCAGCGCGGCCACGCGCGGGTTCTCGGACGTGGCCCGCATCGCGCGACCCAGCTTGGTGCGGTTGACGAGCCACAACAGCGCGGCGAGCACGACCACCGTCGTGCACAGGATCAGGATCTGGGCCACCGTGATCACCGGTCCGTCCAGCCACAGCGACAGCGCGTCCATCGGCAGCAGCTGCGGGTAGCTGTGCGGATTCGGCTTCCAGATGATCATCGCCAGCGTCTGCAGCAGCAGGCTCATGCCCATCGCGGTGATCAGCGGCGCCAGGCGCGGGGCGTTGCGCAGCGGCCGGTAGGCGACCTTCTCGATGGTGTAGTTCAGCGCCGCGCAGACCACGACGGCCGCGATCAGCGAGATCAGCAGCATCAGCCACCCCGGCAGGCCGGCGTGGGCCAGCGCGGTGACGACCGTCCAGCTCACCATTGCCCCCACCATCAGCACTTCGCCGTGGGCGAAGTTGATCAG
>JAGWVB010000439.1 GCA_018971105.1 Burkholderiales bacterium | reverse complement strand
GCGGGCGCGCCGGACCGCAGCGATTTCTTCGAGTCGCTGTTCGGCCGCGCCGCCCGTTCCGCGCGCTCGGCCCGTTCGACGCACGCGGCCGGCGCCGGCATCGACCTGCGCGGCGAGGATCATCACGCCAAGGTGCTGGTCGACCTCGAGGACGCCTACCGCGGCGCGCACCGCAGCCTGTCGCTGCGCATGCCGGCGTTCGACGACCAGGGCCATGTCGTGCTGCAGGAGCGCACGCTCGAAGTGACGATCCCCAAGGGCATCCGCCAGGGCCAGCATCTGCGCCTGGCGGGGCAGGGCGGTCCGGGGCTGGGCCACGGCGGCGCGGGCGACCTCTTCCTCGAGATCGAATTCCATCCGCATGCGCGCTACCGCGTCGACGGCCGCGATGTGTTCGTCGATCTGCCGCTGGCGCCCTGGGAAGCGGCACTCGGTGCCGCCGTGCCCGTGCCGACGCCCGACGGCGCGGTCGAGCTCACGATACCGGCCGGTTCGGCCGCCGGGCGCAAGCTGAGGCTGAAGGGCAAGGGCATCCCGGGCGATCCGGCGGGGGACCTGTACGCCGTGATCACGATCGTGCTGCCGAGCGCCGGCAGCGACGCGGCGCGGCGCGCCTACGCGGCGCTGAAGGCCGCCGCCGGCGCCGATTTCGATCCCAGGAGCCGCGCATGAGCGCGCCGGGCCGTTCCCAAGCGCTCATCCCGGAGCGCGCAGCGCGGAGGGTAGTCCCATGAGCGAGCAGACGATGACGATGGACGTGCTGGACGAGCGCGTCGAACTGACGCTCGTCGAGTTGTGTCGCGCGAGCCGCGCGAACGAGCAGCAGGTCCGGGTCTGGGTGCTCGAGGGCGTGCTCGAGCCGCGCGGCGCGTCGGCCGAGGAATGGCGTTTCGCCGCTGCCGCGGTGCGGCGTGCGCGCATCGCGCGCTCGCTCACGCAGGATCTCGAAGTGAATGCGCCCGGCGTCGCGCTCGCGCTCGACCTGATGGACCAGATCGAAGCGCTGCAGGCGAGCCTGCGCCGGGCCGGACTGCGTCAGGCAGCCAGGTGACGGTGCTCAGCGGTCGCGCCCGCGCCAGCCGGCGCCGCCGTCGCGATCGTCGTGATCGTCGCGGTCCCAGCGGTCACCGCGATGGTCGCGCCAGCGCCAGTCGCCGCCGTCGCCACCGCCGAACCGCGGCCCGGGGTAGACGATGACATGCGCCGCATAGCCGGGCTCGGCGACCACCGGCTGGGCGTAGACGGGCTGCGCATAGACCGGTTGCGCATAGACCGGTTGCGGGTACGCCGGCTGGACATACACGGGCTGGGCGTCGACGACGGGCGGCCGGGCCGTGCCGGCCGACCAGCCGTCGGCCGGCGCGACGGCCACGTTCAGCGCGATGCGGTCGCCGGGATCCTGGGCCAGTTGCGCGTGCTGGCGCAGGCCTCGGTAGTCGTACACCACGTCGTAGCCGACGGTGCGGTTCTCGTAGCGCGTGACGACGCGGCATTGGCGTACCGTCGAGGCCACCGGCGGCATCGAGTCGCCCTCGACGCGGTCGCCGATGACCGAACCGGCGATCAGACCGATGCCGGTGGCCACGGCACGCCCATCGCCACCGCCGACGTTGTGGCCGATGGCGGCGCCGGTGAGGGCGCCGATCAACGCGCCGACGCCGCTCGTCGGCGCCTGGTAGACGACCGGCTGGTCCTCGCAGACGCGCTGCGCCACCGGCACCGTGCGCACGATCGGCGTCGACGACACGACGTTGCCGTACTCGGTCGCGCCGGCGCCGGCCGCAAAGCCGAGCGCGGCGACGATGGGAACGAACTTGAACCGGGTCTTCATCGCGATCCTCCGTGCCCTCACCGCGAGGGCCTTCGAGTCTTCAACGCGCGCGGGCGGGCTTCGGTTGTCCGCGCCTGGGAGCGCCGCCTTGCCGCCGCCGCCCTGCTCGTGGCCGCTGGGGAGGCCTTGCGGGAAGTCGTGCGGGAAGTCGTGCGGGCAGCCACCGGGGCGTGCGCTCAGGAGGCGCCGTCGGCCGAGGTCCGCAGGTAGCCGGACGCCGGCGCGCGCGCGGCGACGACATGCAGGCCCTGCGCGTCCACCGTCACGCGCGTGCCGGGCGCCGGCGCACTGGCGCGGGTGTAGGTGCGCAGCGTGCCGTCGTCCATGCGCACCCGGATCTCGTAGACCGTCTCGGCGCGCTGGCGCTTCTCGACCTCGTTGCCGGCCAGGCCGCCGCCGATGGCGCCGAGCAGGGTCAG
>JAGWVB010000143.1 GCA_018971105.1 Burkholderiales bacterium | reverse complement strand
GGGGGGGGGGGGGGGGGGGCGATCTACCGCCGGAACAGGTCGAGGATGCTGCTGCGCTCCTCGGTCGTCGGCGGCTGCGGGATCTTGTCGTCGAGCCCCACGGATTCGATGCCGCCGCCGTTCGCGTATTCGTCGAACATCCAGTACGGGCCCGACTGGACCACGCCGGCCGGCGGGGCGATCTCCTGCACCGGCACGCCGCGCAGCTCGTGCTGCATCAATTCGACCCAGACCGGCAGCGCGAGCCCGCCGCCGGTCTCGCGGTCGCCGAGGTTGCGCGGCTGGTCGTAGCCTATCCACACGATGCCGACCAGGGTCGGGTTGAAGCCGGCGAACCACGCGTCCATCGAGTCGTTGGTGGTGCCGGTCTTGCCGTAGATGTCGGGGCGCTTGAGCATCGCCTGCGCGCGCGCCGCCGTGCCCGAGCGCGCGACCTCCTGCAGCATCGTGTCCATCACGAAGGCATTGCGCGCCGACACCGTGCGCAGCGCGTCGTCCAGCACCGGCGGCTTGACCTGCAGCAGCAGCTTGCCGCGCTGGTCGGTGATGCGCTGGATCAGCATCGGCGGCAAGCGGTAGCCGCCGTTGGCGAACACGCTGTAGCCGATCACCATCTGCATCGGCGTCACCGATCCGGCGCCCAGCGCCATCGTCAGGTAGGCCGGGTGCTTGGCGGGGTCGAAGCCGAAGTTCTGGATCCAGTGCTGCACGAAGCCGACGCCGGTGGCCTGCAGCACGCGGATCGAGACCATGTTCTTGGACTTGGCCAGCGCCGTCTGCAGCGGCATCGGGCCGTCGAACTTGCCGTCGTAGTTCTTCGGCTCCCAGGGCTGGCTGCCGGTGGCGCCGGAGTCGAAGAACAGCGGCGCGTCGTTGACGATGGTCGCCGGCGTGAAGCCCTTCTCGAGCGCCGCCGAATAGATGAAGGGCTTGAAGCTCGACCCGGGCTGGCGCCAGGCCTGCGTGACATGGTTGAACTTGCTCTTGTTGAAGTCGAAGCCGCCCACCAGGGCGCGGATCGCGCCATTGCGCGGGTCCATCGCGACGAGCGCGCCCTCGACCTCGGGCACCTGCGTCAGCATCCAGGCGCCCTTGGGGCCCTGCATCGCGCGCACGACGGCACCGCGGCGGATCCGGATCTTCGGGCCCGCCTTGTTCGACAGCCCCGAGGCCACCGGCCGCAGGCCGCTGCCGGTGACGGTGATGATGTCGCCCGAGAGCAGCATCGCCGTGACCTTGCGCGGCGCCGCGTCGAGCACGACGGCGGCGCGCAACTCGTCGTTGTCGGGGTGCTCGGCCAGCGCCTCGACGACGCGCGCATCGACCAGCTTGGGATCGTCGGGCAGGTCGACATAGGCCTCGGGGCCGCGGTAGATCTGGCGCAGCTCGTAGTCCAGCAGGCCGCGGCGCAGCGCGTGGTAGGCCACTTCCTGCGTCGAGGCCGCGACCGTCAGGTAGACATTCAGCCCGCGCGTGTAGGCCTCTTCGCCGTACTGGGCGTAGACGAGCTGGCGCGCCGTCTCGGCCAGGAACTCGGCGTGCACCGCGGGCTCGGTCGGGCTGCGGTAATGCAGCGTCGCGGCCAGCGCCTCCTCATGCTGGGCCTCGGTGATGAAGCCGTTGTCGAACATGCGGTTGAGGACGTAATGCTGGCGCGCCGTGGCGCGCGCCGGATTGGCGATCGGGTTGTAGGCCGACGGCGCCTTGGGCAGGCCGGCCAGCATCGCCGCCTCGGCCACCGAGAGGTCCTGCAGCGACTTGCCGAAGTACACCTCGGCCGCGGCGGCGAATCCATTCGCGCGCTGGCCGAGGTAGATCTGGTTCATGTAGACCTCGAGGATCTGGTCCTTCGAGAGCGCGTTCTCGATCTTCATCGCCAGCAGCAGCTCGTAGAGCTTGCGCGTGAAGGTCTTCTCGGTCGAGAGGTAGAAATTGCGCGCCACCTGCATCGTGATCGTGCTCGCGCCCTGGCTGCGCGCGTCGCGCAGGTTCTCCAGCGCCGCGCGCGCCACGCCCTTGTAGTCGACGCCGCCATGCTGGTAGAAGCGCAGGTCCTCGGCCGCCAGCACGGCGTCCTTCATCAACTGCGGGATCTGCGCGATGGGCACGAAGTTGCGCCGCTCCGCGCCGAATTCGCCGAGCAGGACGCCGTCCGACGAGTACACGCGCAGCGGCAGCTTGGGCCGGTAGTCGACGAGGCTGCCGATGTCGGGCACGTTCGGATACGCCATCGCCAGCGCGAGCCCGACAAGCAGTAACAATGCCGTCAGCCCCGCCGCCATCAAGCCCAGTGCCCAGCCGCCGATATGCAGCAAGGAGCGCGCGAACGACGGAGCCGGTCGCTGCGATGAGCCACGGCTGGGTTGGGTTTCGGACGTGGGCTCGGCTGCTGTCATGGGGCTGCCGCGCACGCGGCGGGCGGATTATAGGAACCGCATCGCACCCGGGGTTCCCGGCGACCGACCGAGCCGCCAGTCCCGGCGCCGGTGGCCGGCGTGGCTCCATCCACGCCGGGTCGGCGCCGCCTGGCCCTTGTGACAGCGCGCCGCTTGCGGCTTGTTTCAACTGTGCGCTGCGCGTGACGGGTCGGCAACGAGATAGGGGCTCTCCGGCCCGCTTTTTCTTTGGTGCACAAGGGGTTTACTGCTAGCATTGAAGTAACTTCTTAACAAGCCCGAGGCTTGAATCCGGTGCTCGATGAGTTGCGGAATTGGCCGGGCCCTCGGGCTGGGGAGCGCGTAGTTGGGTTTTCTGGACGCTTTGCTGGGGCGCAAACATGCCCCCATGATCGGACTGGACATCAGTTCCTCCAGCGTCAAGCTGGTCGAGCTGAGCCAGACCGCGACCGGTGACTACGTGCTCGAGCGCTTCGCCATCGAGCCGTTCGAGAAGGGCTGGATCGCCGACGGCCAGATCGAGAAGTTCGACGAGGTCGCCGCCGCCGTCAAGCGCGTCGTCAGCAAGAGCGGCACCAAGACCAAGCAGGCCGTGATGGCGATGCCGCAGTCGGCCGTGATCACGAAGAAGATCATGCTGCCGGCCGGTCTGCGCGAAGAGGAGATGGAGCTGCAGGTCGAGTCCGAGGCCAACCAGTACATCCCCTTCTCGCTCGACGAGGTCAGCCTCGACTTCTGCGTCATCGGTCCGAGCCCGACCTCGGCCGGCGATGTCGAGGTGCTGATCGCGGCCTCGCGCCGTGACCGCGTGCAGGACCGCCAGGCGCTGGCCGAGGCCGCCGGGCTCAAGCCGGCGGTGCTGGACATCGAATCGCACGCCTCGCGCCTGGCGATGACCCGCGTCATCGCCGCGCTGCCCAACGAGGGCCGCGACGCGCTCGTCGCGCTGTTCGAGATCGGCGCCGACACCACCAGCCTCAAGGTGCTGCGCGACGACGAGATGCTCTACGACCGCGACCAGGCCTTCGGCGGCTCGCAGCTGACGCAGCTGATCTCGCGCCAGTACGGCTTCTCGTTCGAGGAGGCCGAGGCGAAGAAGCTCAGCGGCGACCTGCCCGAGGATTACGCCGCCGCCATCCTCGCTCCCTTCGTCGACAGCCTGTCGCAGGAGATCGGCCGCGCGCTGCAGTATTTCTTCACCAGCTCGCCGCACCACAAGGTGCATTACGTGATGCTGGCCGGCGGCACCGCGACGCTGCCCGGACTCAAGGAGCGGGTCACCGACCTGACCGGTTTCGCGTCCAGCGTCGTCAATCCCTTCGATCAGATGCAGTTCGGGCCCTCCGTGCGCGAATCGCGGGTGCGCCGTGAGGCGCCGTCGTACCTGACCGCCTGCGGCTTGGCGATGCGGAGGTTCCTGCAGTGATCCTGATCAACCTGCTGCCTCACCGCGAGGACAAGCGGCGCCAGCGCAAGCGGGCGTTCTTCATCAGCCTCGGCGTCTGCGCCGTGGCCGGCCTCGTGATCGTGGGCGTCTGGTACTCGGTGCTGCAGGAGCTCAAGGCCGGACAGGATGCGCGCAATGCGTTCCTGAAGTCCGAGATCGCGCGCCTGGACAACCAGATCAAGGACATCGCCACGCTGCGCAGCGACATCGACGCGCTGAAGGCGCGCCAGAAGGCGGTCGAGGACCTGCAGACCGACCGCAACGTGCCGGTGCACCTGCTCAACGAACTCGTCAAGCAGACGCCCGAGGGCATCTATCTCACGTCGATCAAGCAGAACGGCGATGTCGTCGCGATCACCGGCATCGCGCAGACCAACGAGCGCGTCTCCGAATTCCTGCGCAACACCTCGTACAACTCGCCCTGGCTCGAGAAGCCCGAGCTGGTCGAGATCAAGGCGACGACGATGACGACGGCGAACAAGGAACAGCGCCGGCTGTTCGACTTCTCGATGCGCGTCACGCTCAAGCGCCAGCAGGCCGTGGCGGCCGCGGCATCGGCCCCCGCGGCAGCGGCGAGCGCGGCGCTGCCGCCCGTCCCCGCCAAAGCCAGCTGAGGTTGCCATGGCCAAGCCTTCCACGCTCAGCTTCGACGTCAGCAGCTTCTTCGACCACGCGGCGTCGCAGTTCCGCAACCTCAACCCGAAGGAACCCGGCCAGTGGCCGACGCTGCCCAAGGTGGCGGCCTGGCTCGCGACCGCCCTGGGCGTCGTCGTCGTCGGCTGGTTCCTCCTGCTCTCGCCCGCCGACGACGACCTCAACGCCGCGCGCCAGCTCGAGCCCAAGCTCAAGACCGACTACCGCGCCCGCCTCGCCCAGGCCGTCAACCTCAACGAGCTGCGCAAGCAGAAGCTGCAGGTCCAGGAATACGTGACCCAGCTCGAGAAGCAGCTGCCCGGCAAGGCCGAGATGGACGCGCTGCTGTCCGACATCAACCAGGCCGGGCTCGGCCGCGGCCTGCAGTTCGAGCTCTTCCGCCCCGGACTCGTCCAGGTGAAGGACTATTACGCCGAGCTGCCGATCGCGATCCGCGTCACCGGCCGCTACCACGACATCGGCGCCTTCGCCGCCGACGTCGCCAACCTCTCGCGCATCGTGACGCTGCAGGGCCTGTCGATCACGCCGGTCGGCGGCCGGGACACCAGGGACGCCGGCAGCGGCAACCTGGTGATGGAAGCGACGGCGCGCACCTACCGTTACCTGGACGCGAACGAGATCGACGAGCAGCGCCGCGCCGCCGCCAAGACCAAGGGCGCCAAGCCCGCTGCCGCCGGAGCCCACCCATGATGCGACAGCACCGAACCGCGGCCGTGCTGGCGCTGCTGGCGCTGTTGGCGGCCTGCACCGCCGACCAGGAGGAACTGCGGGCCTGGATGGACCAGCAGCGCCACGAGGTCAAGCCCAGCGTCTCGCCGTTGCAGCCGCCGAAGAAGTTCGACCCTGCGCCCTACACGATGGCCCAGGGCGTCGACCCCTTCAGCAGCCAGAAGCTGACCGTCGTGCTCAAGCAGGAGGCGCAGCAGCCGAACTCGCTGCTGGCGGCGGAAATGAACCGGCGCAAGGAACCGCTCGAGGCCTATCCGCTGGACAGCATGACGATGGTCGGCAGCCTCGACAAGCAGGGCCAGCCGTTCGCGCTGCTGCGCGTCGACAACCTGCTCTACCAGATCAAGGTGGGCGATTACCTCGGCCAGAACTACGGTCGGGTGACGAAGATCACCGAGACGGAGGTCGATCTGCGCGAGATCGTCCAGGACGCCTCGGGCGAATGGATCGAGCGCCCCGCCGCGCTGCAGTTGCAGGAGAAGGCGCGATGACGATGAATCAGGAGACCCGTACCATGTTGCACTGGCGAGCCGCCTGTCGTGCCCTCATCACCGCCGTGCTCGCCGCAGGCGCCCTCGCAGCGCCGCCGGCGGCACGGGCACAGAACGCGATCCAGTCGATCAATGCCAGCCAGCAGGCGGGTACTTCGGTGGTCAGGATCGAGCTGTCCCAGCCCCTCACGGCGGTGCCCAGCGGTTTCTCGGTGCAGTCGCCGCCGCGCATCGCGATCGACCTGCCCGGCGTCGTCAACGCGATCGGCCGCAACACGGTCGAGATCAACCAGGGCAATCTGCGCTCGGTCGCCGTGGCGCAGGCCGGCGACCGTTCGCGCCTGGTGCTCAATCTCAAGCAGGCCTCGGGCTACCACGCCCAGATCGAGGGCAAGGCGCTGCTCGTCGTGCTCGACGTGCCCGAGGCGGCGCCGGCGGAAGCCGTGGCCCAGGCGCCCTCGTTCGCGCCGGCGCAGAACACGACCCCGCAGGCGCTGAAGGACATCGACTTCCGCCGCGGCGCCGACGGCGCGGGCCGCGTCGTCGTCACGCTGCCGAGCACCCAGGTCGGCGTCGACATCCATCAGCAGGGCAAGAACCTGGTCGTCGAATTCCTGCGCTCGACGCTGCCCGAGGCGCTGCACCGGCGCCTCGACGTGACCGACTTCGGCACCCCGGTGAAGAGCATCTCGACGACGCAGAGCGGCGACCGCGTGCGCATGATCGTCGAGCCCACCGGCAACTGGGAGGACAGCGCCTACCAGAGCGACAACCAGTTCGTGCTCGAGGTGCGACCGGTCAAGGTCGACCCGAACAAGCTCAGCCCGGGCGTCGGCTACACCGGCGAGAAGCTGAGCCTGAACTTCCAGAACATCGAGGTGCGGGCGCTGCTCCAGGTCATCGCCGACTTCACCAACTTCAACGTCGTCACCAGCGACACCGTCACCGGCACCGTCACGCTGCGGCTCAAGGACGTGCCCTGGGACCAGGCGCTGGACATCATCCTGCAGAGCAAGGGCCTGGGCGTGCGCAAGAACGGCAACGTGCTGTGGATCGCGCCCAAGGACGAGCTGGCGGCCAAGGAGCAGGCCGACCTCGAGGCCAAGAAGAAGGTGGCCGACCTCGAGCCCACGCGCACGCAGTCGTTCCAGCTCAACTACACCAAGGCGGCCGAGGTGGCGCAGCAGCTGCTGGGCCAGTCGGTGACGGGCCGCGGCAGCAGCGGCGGCGGGGGCGGCGGCGCCGGCGGCGGGCAGGCCTCGCGCATCCTCACCGCGCGCGGCAGCGTGTTCGCCGAGCCGCGCACCAACCAGCTCTTCGTCAACGACATCCCGAGCAAGCTCGAGGAGGTCCAGTCGCTGATCGCCAAGATCGACATCCCGGTGCGCCAGGTGCTGATCGAGGCGCGCATCGTCCAGGCCGACGACTCGTTCGGGCGTTCGCTCGGCGTCAAGCTCGGCGGCAACGACCTGCGCGGCCAGCAGGGCGGCATCCCCGGGGTCAGCCTGGGCGGCAACAACTACCTCACCGTCGGCGGCAACTACAACCAGATCGGCGTGCAGACGAACCAGCCCGGGACCACGACCCAGGCCTTCACGAACACGCAGTTCGTCAACCTGCCGGCCAACACCTCGTCGTCGAACTTCGGCGGCGCCTCGGCCGCGACGGTGGCGCTGTCGCTGTTCGGCGCCGCGTCGAACCGCTTCCTGAACCTCGAGATCTCGGCCCTCGAGGCCGAGGGCAAGGGCAAGGTCGTCTCGAGCCCGCGCCTGGTCACGACCGACCAGGTCAAGGCGCTGATCGAACAGGGCACCGAGCTGCCCTACCAGGCGGCGACATCCAGCGGCGCGACCTCGGTGCAGTTCAAGAAGGCGAACCTGAAGCTCGAGGTCACGCCCCAGATCACGCCCGAGGGCAATGTGATCCTCGATGTCGACGTGACCAACGACAGCGTGAGCGCGATCAGCACCGTCGCCGGCCCGGCGATCGACAGCAAGCACGTGCAGACCCAGGTGCTGGTCGAGAACGGCGGCACCGTCGTCATCGGCGGCATCTTCACGCAGAACGAGAACGACAACGTCAGCAAGGTGCCGCTGCTGGGCGATCTGCCCGTGATCGGCTACCTGTTCCGCAGCACGACCCGCAGCACCTCGCGCACCGAGTTGCTCGTCTTCATCACGCCGAAGATCGTGACCGACCGGTCGACCGTGCGCTGAACGCAGCGCCGCACGCCACCTCCAGCGATCGCCCAGGACCCAAGCACATGACGATCACCCAACGCATCCTCGCCCTGCTCAGCCTGACGAGCCTGTTCCTGCTCTCGTCCTGCGGCGGGGGCGGCTCGGCCGGCTCGTCGCTGTTCGGCTGCAAGAGCAGCTCGACGACCACCTGCCCGGGCAGCGGCACGCCGGTCTCGAGCCTCGTCGTGACGCTGTCGTCGCCGACGATCGACAACTCGGGCACCTCGACCGTGACGGCCACGGTGACCGCGCTCGACGCCAACAACAACGCGGTCAGCGGCGCCGCCGTGACGCTGGCGGCCAACGGCAACGGCGTCGTCACCGTGCAGGGCACCCTGGGCTCGGTGACCGACTCGAGCGGCAAGCTCACGGCCAGCATCGGCATCGGGTCCGACATGTCGCTGCGCACGATCACGCTCACGGCGACCTCGGGGGCGACCACCAGCCAGCCCGCCCAATTGACCGTCGTCGCCGCGCCGACGAGCAGCGTGCCGGCGAAGATCGCCATCCTCGCCAGCAGCAGCTCGGTGCTGACGGGCGGCAACGCGGTGATGATCAGCGCCTTCGTCGAGGATGCCAACAACAATGCGCTGCCCTCGGCCACCGTCGCCTTCAGCGCCGACACCGGCATCCTGAGCAATGTCCAGACGGTCACGAATGCCTCCGGCGTCGCCACCGCCAGCTTCTCCGGCGGCCCGGACCGCAGCGACCGCACGGCCACCATCACGGTGTCCTCGGGTTCGCTGAGCAACACGATCACGCTGCCGATCTCGGGCACCAAGCTGACGCTGTCCGGACCGACCTCGGCCGTGCTCGGCACGACCGTGACGATGAGCGTGACGGCCACCGATTCGACCAACGCCGTGATCCCGGGGATCAGCGTCACCGGCACGAGCTCACTCGGCAACAAGATCGTGGCCGCGCCGTCGACGACGACCAATTCCAGCGGCACGATCACGTTCAACTACACCGCCACCAACAGCGGCGCCGACACGATCACGTTCAACGGCGCCGGCTACGCCGTCTCGCCGCCGCAGCCGCTGAACATCAGCGCGCTCAACTTCAGCTTCATCTCGCCGACGCCGAGCACGACGGTGCCGGTGAACCAGGCGCAGCCGGTGGCGGTCCAGCTGTTCTCCGGCGGCGCGCCGCAGGCGGGCGTGCCGGTGACCTTCGCGACCAGCGGCGGCAGCCTGTCCAGCACGACCGCGACCACCGATGCCACCGGCACCGCGCAGACCAGCGTGAGCTCGGCATCCGCCGGCCCGCTGCTGATCCAGGCCACCGTGAGCGTCAGCGGCAGCAGCACGACGGCGACGCTGCCGCTGACGATCGTCGGCACGACGCCGGCGGCGATCACGCTGCAGGTCAACCCGACGTCGCTGCAGCCCAACCTCAACGGCGGAGCGACGAACCAGGCCCAGCTGCAGGCCAAGGTCACCGACGCGGCGGGCAACCCGGTGCCCAACATCACCGTCAACTTCACGCGCGTCGCCGACCCCAGCGGCGGCACGCTGCAGCAGGTGTCGGCGATCACCAATGCCGTCGGCCTGGCGCAGGTGAACTACATCGCCGGCCCCGTCAGCACGGCCGACAACGGCGTCGACCTGCGCGCTTCGGTGGCGTCCACGCCGACGATCCAGTCCGACGCCTTCCTGACCGTGAACGGCGCGGCGCTCTACATCGCCCTCGGCACCGGCAATACGATCCGGCAGGTCGATTCCCAGACCAACGCGCAGGACTGGGTCGCCTATGTCACCGATTCGAACGGCATCGCCGTGCCCTCGGTGAACCTGACGATCAAGGGCATCCCGGCCTACTACCGCACCGGCCGGCTGGCGTGGAACGCGGCTGCCAATATCTGGACCTACACGGCGCCGATCTACCAGTGCCGCAACGAGGATCAGGCCGGCACCGGCATCTACAGCCCGGCCGAGGACGACAACGGCAACGGCAAGCTCGATCCGGGCAACGTGATCGCGGTGGCGCCTGCGACGATCGCGACCTCGACCGCCGGCCTGGCGACGATCACGCTGACCTACGCCAAGTCGTATGCGATGTGGGTCGGCATGAACCTGACGGCCTCGGCCACCGTCGCCGGAACCGAGTCGAGCAACACGACGCAGTTCACGGTGCCGGGCCTGGCGTCGGATTACACGAACCAGCAGGTTTCGCCGCCCGGCGCGGTGAGCCCCTACGGTGCGATGCCGACCGCCAAGGCGCTGGCCACGCCCGGAGCCTGCGTGCAGATCCAGTAGCCGGCCGCCGTGAGGATCGCGCTCGTCGGCATGCCCGGCAGCGGCAAGTCGACCGTCGGGCGCCACCTCGCGCGACAGCTCGGGCTGCGATTCGTCGACAGCGACACCGAGATCGAGCATCGCATCGGCATGCCGATCCGCGACTTCTTCGCCGCCCAGGGCGAGGAGGCGTTCCGCGACCTCGAGCAGGACGTGATCGAGGAACTCGTCGGCGGCGCGCCGATGGTGCTGGCCACCGGCGGCGGCGCGGTGCTGCGGCCATCGAACCGCCAGGCGCTGCATGCACAGTCGCATGTCTTCTACCTGCGCAACACGCCCGAGGAGCTGCATCGCCGGCTGCGCCACGACACCCACCGGCCCCTGCTCCAGGTCGAGGACCCGCTGCACCGCCTGCGCGAGCTGTTCCGCGACCGCGACCCGCTGTACCGGCGCACGGCGCATTTCGTGGTCGAGGCCGCGCGGCCCTCGGTGCCGGCGCTGATCGGCATGGTGCTGATGCAGCTCGAACTCGCCGGCCTGGTCGACCCGAACCAGGTCCTGCCGCACGGCGGCGCGCACGAGCCGCCGCCGGGCTGACCGGTGGCGCGGACAGCCGCGGTCGCCCGCGCCCCGGGCCGTAAACTGGCGGCCATGGAAGTCCCCGCCGTCCGCACCGTCCACGTCGCCACGCCGCAGCAGCGCTACGACATCCTCATCGGCGCCGGCCTGCTCGGCGCCGCGGCGCCCTGGCAGGGCCTGCCGGCCGCCGACCATGGCGTCATCGTCAGCAACCCGACCGTCGACGGCCTCTACGGCGCCGCGCTGGCGGCCGCGCTGGCGCCGCACCACCGCCGCGTCACGCGGCTGCAACTGCCCGAAGGCGAGCAGTACAAGGACTGGGCGACGCTGAACCTCATCTTCGACCACCTGCTGGCCGAGGGCTGCGACCGCCGCACCGTGCTCTATGCTCTGGGCGGCGGCGTCGTCGGCGACATGAGCGGCTTCGCCGCCGCCTGCTACATGCGCGGCGTGCCCTTCGTGCAGGTGCCGACGACGCTGCTGGCCCAGGTCGATTCCTCGGTCGGCGGCAAGACCGCCGTCAACCACCCGCGCGGCAAGAACATGATCGGCGCCTTCTACCAGCCCGCGCGCGTCGTCTGCGACCTCGCAACCCTGGCCACCCTGCCCGCGCGCGAGCTCTCGGCCGGACTCGCCGAGGTCATCAAGTACGGTCCGATCGCCGACCTGGCGTTCATGGACTGGATCGAAGCGCATCTCGACGCCTTGCGCGCCGGCGACCTCGATGCGCTGGCGCAGGCGGTGCAGCGCTCCTGCGAGATCAAGGCCGCCGTCGTCGGCGCCGACGAGCGCGAGAGCGGGCTGCGCGCGATCCTCAATTTCGGCCACACCTTCGGCCATGCGATCGAGGCCGCGACCGCCTACGAGCGCTACCTGCACGGCGAAGCGGTCGCGATCGGCATGCGCCTGGCGGCCGAACTGTCGGCGCGGATCGGTCTGCTCGCGGCCGGGGTGCCCGCCCGCATCACCGCGCTGCTCGCGGCCGCCGGTCTGCCGGTCGAGGCGCCGCGTGTCGGCGCCGGGCGGGCGATGTCGCTGATGCGCATGGACAAGAAGGTGCTCGCCGGCGCCGTGCGGGTCGTGCTGCTGCGCTCGCTCGGCGCGGCCGAGGTGACCGCGGATTATCCGGGCAAAG
>JAGWVB010000438.1 GCA_018971105.1 Burkholderiales bacterium | reverse complement strand
GGGGCGGGAGTGGACGAAGGCCTGCTGGAATTCGGCCACCGTCGGCGACGGCGCGACATCGGGCGCGCGCGGCGCCGGCGCCAGGCGTTGCGGCACGCCGGTCTCGAGATCGACCAGGCTCGCGCTGGCATCGAACACCTCGGCACAGCGGCCGCAGCGCACCCAGCCTTCGGAGACGCGCAGCTGGTCCGGCACGACCCGGAACACGGTGTCGCAGGCGGGGCAGCGGGTGGCGAGTCCGGCCATCTCAGTGCCGCCCGGCCGCCCCGAAGGCACGGAGCGCGCCGGGGACCCCATAGGGGCCCCTGCGGGTCCCTGGGGGCAGCGGACGAAGTGAGCGCGGGGGTTTCACTTCAGGCGCCGGCGCGTTGCGCCGTCATCAGGATCCAGCCCTCGTCGCGGTCGGCGACGGCGAGTTCGAGCCGGCCGGCATAGGCCGCGCGGAGCTCGTCGGCCTGGCGCTCGAGGATGCCGGCCAGCACGAGCCAGCCGCCGGGCGCGACATGCGCGCACAGCAGCGGCGCCAGCAGCTTGAGCGGCGTGGCCAGGATGTTCGCGAGCACGAGGTCGTAGGCGCCCTGCGCCGCGTCGGGCAGCGCCGGCGTCAGCGTCTGCGCGGCGATGCCGTTGCGCGCCGCGTTCTCGCGCGTGGACTGCACGGCGGCGGGGTCGATGTCGACGGCGTCGATGCGCGTCGCGCCATGCAGCGCGGCGCCGATGGCGAGGATGCCCGAGCCGCAGCCGTAGTCGAGCACGCGCGCGAGCGGCGCCGGCGCGCGCGCGATCCAGCGCAGGCACATGCGCGTCGTCGGATGGGTGCCGGTGCCGAAGGCCAGTCCCGGGTCGAGCCGGATCACGCGCGTGGCGGCGGCCGGCGGCTCGTGCCAGCTCGGCACGATCCAGAACTCGGGCGTGATCGCCACCGGCGCGAACTGCGCCTGCGTCAGCCGCACCCAGTCCTGGTCGGCGAGTTCGGCCATCGACTGCAGGTGCAGCCGCCCCTCGCGCGCCAGCAGCGCGACGGCGGCGCGGTCGGCGCCGGCCTCGGTCTCGAACAGCGCCTTCAGCGTCGAGCGCTCCCAGCCCGGCGCCGGCGGCGGCAGGCCGGGCTCGCCGAACAGCGGGCGCTCGGCGACGCTGTCGGCGTCGGCGTCCTCGACCGAGACGGCGAGCGCGTCCAGCTCGTCGATGAGCGCGTCCGACACCGCCTCGACGAGCGTTTGGGGGGCGCGCAGCACGAGCTCGAACATCAGCGCTTTCTCTCGCCGAGCCAGCCTTCGAGGTAATGGATGCTGGTCCCGCCCTCGATGAACTTGGCGTCGGCCATGAGCTCGCGGTGCAGCGCGATGTTCGTGTGGATGCCCTCGACGACGGTCTCGGACAGCGCCGTGCGCATGCGGGCCAGCGCCTGCTCGCGCGTGTCGCCGTGGCAGATGATCTTGCCGATCATCGAGTCGTAGTTCGGCGGCACGTAGTAGTTCGTGTAGGCATGCGAGTCCACGCGCACGCCGGGCCCGCCCGGCGCGTGCCACAGCGTGATGCGCCCGGGCGAGGGCGTGAACTTGTAGGGGTCCTCGGCGTTGACGCGGCATTCGATGGCGTGGCCGCGCAGCATGACCTGGCGCTGGGTGAACGGCAGCTTCTCGCCCGCGGCGACGCGGATCTGCATCTGCACGATGTCGATGCCGGTCACCATCTCGGTCACCGGATGCTCGACCTGCACGCGCGTGTTCATCTCGATGAAATAGAACTCGCCGTCCTCGTAGAGGAACTCGAAGGTGCCGGCGCCGCGGTAGCCGATCTTCTTGCAGGCGGCGGCGCAGCGGTCGCCGATGCGCTCGATGACGCGGCGCGCGATGCCCGGCGCCGGCGCCTCCTCGATGATCTTCTGGTGCCGGCGCTGCATCGAGCAGTCGCGCTCGCCGAGCCAGACGGCGTTCTTCTGCTGGTCGGCGAGGATCTGGATCTCGATGTGGCGCGGGTGCTCGAGGAACTTCTCCATGTAGACGGCGGCGTTGCCGAAGGCCGCGCCGGCCTCGGCGCGCGTCGTCTGCACGGCGTGGATCAGCGCCGCCTCGGTGTGGACGACGCGCATGCCGCGCCCGCCGCCGCCGCCGGCGGCCTTGATGATCACCGGGTAGCCGACGACGCGGGCGATGCGGATGATCTCCTTCGCGTCGTCGGGCAGCGCGCCCTCGCTGCCGGGCACGCAGGGCACGCCGCTCTTGATCATGGCCTGCTTGGCCGAGACCTTGTCGCCCAT
>JAGWVB010000142.1 GCA_018971105.1 Burkholderiales bacterium | reverse complement strand
CTGGCAGCCGCGGCGGCGCTGGCGGCGCCCGCGGCACCGGAGGCGGCTGGCGCGGCGGGAACGGGGAAATTCGCACCGCCGTGGTTGGCCATGTAGACCACCGCACGCGCGACCTCGAGATCGCTGAACTCGCCCCCGCCCTGCGGCGGCATCGCGTTCTTGCCCTTGAGCGCCGAATGCCACAGCGCCTGGAAGCCGGTCTTGATGCGCGGCGCCCAGGCCGCGGCGTCGCCGAACTTCGGCGCGCCGAGCATGCCGGCCGTGTGGCAGGTCGTGCATTGGGCCTGGAACACCTGCTCGCCGGTGCGCGGCTCGCCGGGGTTGACGGCCTCGCGGATCGAGACCTGGCCCACGGGCTGGATGCGCAACGCGACAGCCTGCGGCTCGAGCGAGTCGCTGCCGGCCGCCGTGCGGGTGCCGAAGTCGACGAAGTTGACGAGCAGGATGATGCCCAGGATGGGGACCAGGAACGACAGCACCACGACGACGATGAGCTGCTTGGGCGTCTTGATGAGTCCGGTGGGTGCTTCGCCGCTGCCGTGCGCGGCGTGATCTGCGTGGTCGCTCATGAAATCCTCGGGTCCGTTCTCGGTTCTGCAGCGGGACTGCGCGGGAAAAACCGGCGGATTATAGGGGCCGGCCCGACCCCAGGCTGACAGCCGTCCGGCGCCCGGGTGGCCGACAGCGCCCCGCGCGCTAGAATGCTGGGCTGGCCGCGCGACCGTGGTGAAGTGGATATCATTGGGCCCTCCGAAGGCTTAGTCGCAAGTTCGATTCTTGCCGGTCGCACCAGATCGCCGCGGCGGAAGTCGTTCCGGAACTAGGGCGCTGCTGTCGAAGGCATGCCCTCTGGCACCTGCGGACCGCGCCCGGAACAGACGACCGTCGGCTGCGCGGCAAACGCTCAGCAGATTTCAGTGGCCTTCCAAGGCCGACTCCAGCGCGTCGGGCGCCGTGTTCTGGGTGCCAACGGGAACGAAGCAGGGCGTCTGCACAAACGATCCCCGGCGCCTCCGGGCTGAGCGCCGGAGCCCCCGGCGCGGCAATTGCGGCACACTGGGCCGATGCGAGACCGCTGCGCCCAGCGCCCCCTGCAGCGTGCCCTCCCGCGCCTGCTCCGGCGCATGCCCCGGCTGGCCCCGGGGCTGCCGGGCGCGTTGCTGTGGGCCCTGCTGGCGGGCTGCGGCGGGGGTGGCGGGGGATCGCCTGCCACGCCCACCCCGCCCGTGCCACCGCCGGGCCCGGGCGACTCGGCCTACAGCGACCCCGCCACCTACTCGGCCGCGCCCGGCGCCGCTCTGCCCGGCGCGGTGGAAGCCGCGGCCATCACGCACCACAGCCTGCTGCTGGACGGCGTCACCCTGGCCTACACCGCCACTGCCGGCCACCTGATCGCGCGCGATGCCGCCAGCGGCGTGGCCGAGGCCTCGATGTTCTACGTCGCCTACACCGTCGACGGTGCCGACCCCGCCACGCGGCCCGTCACCTTTTTCTACAACGGCGGCCCGGGCTCGGCCAGCGTCTGGCTGCATCTGGGCTCGTTCGCGCCGGTGCGGCTTGCCACCGGGGTGCCCGCCACCACCGCGGCCACGCCTTTCGCGCTGGTGGCCAACCACGAGACCCTGCTGGGCAGCACCGACCTCGTCTTCGTCGATGCCGTCGGCACCGGGCTGTCGGAAGCCCTGGCGCCCGCCACCAACCAGACCTTCTGGGGCGTCGATGTCGACGCCGCCGTGTTCCGCGATTTCATCCTGCGCTGGCTCGCCGCCAACGGGCGCAGCGGCTCGCCCAAGTTCCTGTACGGCGAGTCCTACGGCGGTCCGCGCACGGCCGTGCTGGCCGGCCTGCTGCAGCGCGCCGGCGTGGCCGTCAACGGCCTGGTGCTGCAGTCGCCGGCGCTCGACTACAACAGCAACTGCGGGATCACCGGCGCCGGCAACTGCGGCGCCAACCTGCCCAGCTACGCCGCCATCGGCGACGCCCAGGGTCTGCTGAACCCGACCCCGCCCGACCTCGACGCCTACGCCGGCCAGATGCGGGGCCTGGCCGATGCGCGCTACGAGCCCGCGGTGGCGGCACTGCTGGCCGCCGGCACGCCCCCGCCGGCCGATCTGCCGCCGCTGCTGGCGGCCGACACCGGCATCGCGCAGGGTCTGTGGCAAAGCCAGTTCAACCTCTTCCCCGGCACTTTCCAGGGTAGCCTGCTGCCGGGGCGCCTCATCGGCCGATACGATGGCCGCATGAGCGCCGCGCTGGGCAGCCCGCTGGCCGCCGACGGCGACCCCTCCAGCACCTTCATCACGCCCTCGTTCACCAGCACCATCGTCAGCTACCTGCGCGACACGCTCCGCTACGACACCGGCTCCACCTACGTCGTCGTCGGCAACGCGATCGACAGCTGGAACTTCAGCCACGCCGGCCGGCCCCTGCCCGACACGGTGCCCGACCTCGCCGCCGATCTCGCCGCCGAGCCGGCGCTGCGCGTGCTGATGGTGGGCGGCTACGACGACCTGGCCACGCCGTTCCACGTCACCGAGGGCGACCTCGCGCGCCTGGGCCCCGACGCGCCGGTGCAGACGCGCATCTACCCCGGCGGCCACATGAGCTACCTCGACGACGCCACGCGGGTGCGCCAGCAGGCCGACGTGCAGGCCTTCCTGCGCGGTGCGCTGGTGGCCACCGGCGCCATGGGGCCGACGCTGGCCGGGGCGGGGTCGGCGGCCGCGCCGCAGGCTCACCCGCGGGGCATCCGGCGCGGCCCGGCGCCCGACCAGGCGGGCGTCCCGCCCACGCAGCGACTGGGCACCCCGCCCGAGCCGGCGCTGCAGGCGCCGCTGGGCGACCCCTGGGTACCCCCGCGCGTGCTGCAGGCGGCGCGGCTGGGTATCGCGGCCCCGGCAGCCACCGCCGCCCGTGCCGCCAGCATGGCCGGCCCCTGAACCTCAGGGGCTCGGCGCGGGCAGGCCTTGGCGCAGCACCGGCTTGGGCTGCCGGTCCTCCGGGCACAGCCCCCGTGCGTCCCGGGCTCGTTCGGTTCGGGCGCGCCCTTCCACGGCTCGTCGACCGTCGCGAACATGAAGCACCGGATGCCCGCCGCGTCGGTCCGGCGCGGCAGCGCGTCGACGCAGATCGCCCGCAGCGCCGGCGAGGCGTCCTGCGGCTCGATGCCGCGCCCGTTGGCGCGCAGTTCGATCCCGCCCGGTTCGAGGCCCGCTGCAAGGCAGGAACCCGGCGCGCAGCCGTGTCCAGGCCAGGGAATTGAAGGTCTCTGTTAAATCGACTGGCGCTTCCTGAGGAAGCCAAAGCCTACGAATCCGATGCCAACGAGCGCTAATGTGGCGGGCTCCGGAACCACCGTGACAGACGCCGTGGTCGGTCGCCATAAATCCTTGGGAAAGGCAGCCAGCGTGTAGCCGCCGATGAAGGCCCCCTGGAATGCGGCTCCGCACACATCCAGAGGAACCTGGGCGCAGGTAATCATGCTTGGCGCACCCGGATCGACGAAGCTGGCAAAGAACTCGACGTCATTTTCGCCATTGACGAGGCTGGTTCCGTCGACAGATGCGCCGCCGATGGAGAGCACGTCAACGCCTGGAAGCGTCGCCGGCTGGGCGATCGTGAAAACCAACGGCAGACTGGCGAATGCGCCTCCGGAGCCTGGCGCGTGAAACGAGTCCACGGTAAAGCCCGTCACCTGGTCGATCACCGGCACAGCCGGGTCGAAGGTCACCGTAAAGGTTCCCGAGAGATCAATCACATTCGAAGGAAGAAAACTCCCTTGAGTGTCAACGAAATTACCCAGGTTGAAGGAGTAGGTCTCCGTCACCGTGGTCGCGCAAGCCGACTGGGCAAAGGCAAAGGCGCCGACCATCAGCGCGATCCCTTGGAGGAGCCGAATGTTGACGTTCATCATCACTCCCCATCAGAAGAAGGCACGATTGCCTGTGACGTACCAAGCGCACGAACATCATCCTTTAGTACTGTAATGCAAACTTCGTGCCATGATGGATCATTCTGAATGAGATCAACAATTTGGCTTGAAGATCGTGGCCGTGATAGTCATAGGGTGGAAAGATTTCCGACACTTCGCCGACCTAGAGACTGCACCGGCCGAGACCACTGGCGTTGACGGTTCGGCAGCCCGCTAGGCCCCGTCTTGAATGTCGGGAGCGATGCAGCTTGCCGACAGCACCCGCAACCGACCTCGATCCGGCCGTCAATCCGAAGCACCGAGCGTTTGGTCATGGCCGCGAACGGGTGTCCTCGGAGGTCACCGGAAACCGACTTTGGTTGGCCGGGCCTGCAAATCGAGCGCCGAATTCCTGGCGTAGCTTCATACCCGCCCTGACGGCCAGGAGCCGCTGGCCA
This sequence comes from Burkholderiales bacterium, assembly GCA_018971105.1. Taxonomy (GTDB): domain Bacteria; phylum Pseudomonadota; class Gammaproteobacteria; order Burkholderiales; family Burkholderiaceae_C; genus Rubrivivax. Next base: position 7,598 of record JAGWVB010000142.1, on the reverse strand, counting down.
GGGTCGCGGACTGGACGCTGAAAACAGTCGATCACCGTGTAGCAGGTGATCTGTGATCAGGCTTACCCTGGGCACAGGCCGATTGGCTTTACGCGTACTCGATGCCACATCGCGATCCGTCTCATAGCCCCTCCAGTCGCAGAGGAAGTCGGGCGCCGAACCATATCGCCAATTGCGTGTGTGACAAAAGCTCGTCTTCGACGAGAGTATGTATGAGTATCGAACGCCGATGGCAGGCTTCTATCAAAGCATCCTTCACCTTCGCTTCGGGATCTGATCCAAATTCGATTTGAATCATCGACCCTGGCAATGGGCCCGCCGGTCGGTCAAGCTACGGCCCAACCCGCGCATATCCCCGCAGATGACCGGCAAGCAGAGCGCCAGCAAGCGATCCTTGCTCACATTCGCCTGCCTCAAAGAACACGTGCGCATGCTATTGCAATTGAACCATCTCTGTCGTCAGGATAACTCTGCTTCAAGACAACGACAGCTTGCGCGCACAAATACGCTGACACCGAAGCCGGAGATCAATTGGTGCAATAAATGAATCGACTGCCGCGCTACAATCCTATTCTGACTTGAAGAGCGGTAATCTCCTTCTGGCGATTCGCCGCCGACTGCAGCAGGCGACAAACATGATCCTGATTCCCGACGTGCCTCAGCCGCAAATCACACCGAGCGCGTGCGGCTTGGTGGCGCAGACCGCGTGAATGAGGCGGGGCAGGATCGACCGCAGATCGAGACGACGGTTGAACCGGTACTGGAACTCGGCGAGGTAGCGTTGGGCGTATTTGGCGAACTTGAAGGCGTGATACGTACCTGCCAGCCCCGTCTTGAATTTGCTGAATTTGAGAGATGACGGCACTCGTCATCGACATAGTGCATTGCGTTTGGGTTACGGCTGCCACCAACGGAATCTCCTGGGCGCCCGGCGAGGACTGAGCCGCTCCAAGGCCGCCGATCGTCGGCGCCTGCTCAGGGTCGGCAACCCCATTCCGACTGCTGAGGGAGCCGACACGGGCCGGCGCATGCGGCCCGAGGGCCATCGAGGCCGGGTTCGTGAGTGCAGCGATCGGAGGCAATCGATGGCCTGACTATTCGACCAGCGTTCCATGCGCTTGCAACAGCTTGCACCGGAAGCGCGCCCAGCCAGCGGGCATGGTTTCGACTCGCCGCGACCAAGCCCTGGACTACAGCGGGAGCCAGGTCCAGGGTCAGTCACACCGGCGAATTGCCGGACGCAGCCCCCGCGCGCCGCCGCTCCCGTGCGCCAGCTGGCTAGTCCGCAGCGAATATCGCCTGCATCTTGAGGCGCTGCACTTTGCCCGACGGTCCGCGCGGGAGGTCCTCGACGAATCGCATCAGCTTGGGCGTCTTGTAGCGTCCGAGATGCTCGACGCAGAAGACGCGCAGGTCGTCGAGCTCGCAGACCGCGCCCTCGCGCAGGACGATGCAGGCTGCGATCTCCTGGCCGTACAGCTTGTCGGGCACGCCGACCGCCGCCGCGTCGAGGACGGCCGGATGCCGCAGCAGCACCTCGTCGATCTCGCGCGGCGCGATGTTCTCGCCGCCCTTGATGATCAGCTCCTTGATGCGGCCGGAGATGTAGTAAAAGCCATCGGCATCGCGATGGCCGAGGTCGCCCGTGCGCAGCCAGCCGTCGGCCGTGAAGGCCGATCGCGTCGCGGCCTCGTCCTTGTAATACCCGCTCATCAATTGCGGGCCCCGGACGGCGATCTCGCCGGTCTCGCCGGGCGGCAGCGGCTGCAGGTCGCGGTCGAGCACGCAGGCCTCGCAGCCCGAGGCCCGTCCGACCGACGCGATCCGGCGCTCGGCGGCCGTGCGTCCGTTGGAGAACACCGGCGCGGCGCTCTCCGTCAGCCCCATGGTCTCGATGATCGCGATCCCGAACCGGGCCTCGAAGGCGCGGTGCTGTTCAGGCGCCAGCGGTGCCGACGCGCTGCGGCAGAAGCGCAGGCCCTGGGGGGCGCCAACGACGTCGCTCTCGAGCAGGTAGGCGATCATGGTCGGCACCAGGTTGATCCAGGTGCAGGCATGGCGCTGCACCTGCTCCCAGAACCGGTGGCTGGAAAACCGCGCCACCATCGCCACGCTGCCCCCATGCGCCAGCGGCGCGAGCATGGTGACGACGAAGGCATTGATGTGGTAGAGCGGCAGCACCCCGAGGACGCGGTCGCGCGGACCCAGGTCATGCTCGAGGCTGATCGCGCGCGCGTTCGCCGCCAGCGCGCCCTGACTCAGCACCACGCCCTTGGGCCGCCCGGTGGTGCCCGAGGTGTACATCAGCAATGCCGGCCGGTCGCCGGGCAGCGGCGCCAGGTCCAGCGCCGTCGCGGGCTCGTCCGGCAGGCTGGCGCCCGCGGGGTCGACGACGAGGAGCCGGATCGGGCGTTCGATCGAGGCCAGCAGCTGCCGGATCCGGGCTTCCCACTCCGGCGCCACGCAGACCAGGGCCGCGTCCGAATGCTCGAGCACGTAGCGCATCTGCTCGGGCTGGGCCAGGAGGTTGATCGGATTGACCGTGTAGCCCGCCGCCATGGCGCCGAGCAGCAGGCGCAGGGTCTGCAGGCCGTTGGGCAGCACGAGCGAGACCGTGGCGCCCGGCGCCAGACCGCCCTGCTGCAGCCACGACGCGATGCGTCCGCAGGAGGCCGCCAGCTCCGCATGGCGCAGGACCTGCCCGCTCTCGCCATCGACGGCGTAGGGCTCGCCCGGCCAGGCGGCGGCGGCCTGCGCGATCAGGGCCTGGATGCTGGACGACGCGGGATTCATGAGCGCTTGCAGGCCTCGAAATAGTCGGCGAACAAGGCCGTCGGGTCGGCCTCGCGCGCTGCGATGGGGCGCGAGATCCTCGTGATGTTCATGTATTGCCGGTAATTCATGTTGTCGGAGAAATTGTTGCGGCCCCAGGTCCCGCAACCCATCGAAAGCGAGAACGGCAGCCCGTTGTCGAAGCTGCCGCCGGTGGCGATGCAGTGGGCCTGGTTCAGGATCACGCGCGCGACCGGCAGCTTGAGCCCGAGTTCGAGCGCGCGCTGCGGCAGCTCGCTCTGCAGGCCGACCGAATGGCCGGCTCCCTGGTGCGCATAGAGACGCGCGACGAGGGCGGCGGCGGCGTCGAAATCGCGCACCCGGTACAGCGCCAGCACGGGGCACAGCTTCTCGCCCGAGTAGGGGTGGTCGGCGCCGACGCCCGCCTCGTCGACCAGCAGCACGCTCGGCGCGCGCGCGGCGAGGTCGGGCCACCCGGCACGCTCGGCGATGGTGCGGGCCGACTGACCGATGACTGCGGGCGACAGCCGGCCGTCCGGCCACATCAGGGTCTGGAGCCGGTCCTTCTGCACGGCATCGAGCAGCACCGCGCCGCGCGCCGCGAGCGCGTCCAGCAGTTGCGCGCACCGCGACTCGACGACGATCAGGCTGTTCTCGGACGAGCAGCTGGTGGCGTTGTCGAAGGTCTTGGAACGCACGATGCGCTCGGCGGCCAGCGCGACATCGGCGCTCTCGTCGACGATCACGGCCACGTTGCCGGCGCCGACGCCGAAGGCCGGCGTGCCGCTCGCATAGGCCGCGCGCACGTTGGCCTGCGAGCCGGTGGCGACGACGAGGTCGCAGCGCGCCATCAATTCCGCCGTCGCGGCCTTGCTCGCCGGGGCGGGCAGCAGCTGGACCAGATCGCGCGGCACGCCGATGCGGTCGAACTCGGCGTGGATGAATTCGATCAGCCGCGCGGCCGTGGACCAGCCCTTGGGCGACGGCGCGACGATCACGGCATTGCGGCATTTCAGCGCGTTGATGATCTTGTTCGCCGGGGTCGCCGCCGGGTTCGTCGACGGCGTGATCGCGCACACCACGCCGACCGGCCGGGCGATCTGGATCAGGCCCCGTTCCGGGTCCTCGTCGATCACGCCCACGCTGCGGGCGCCGTGCAGGTCGCGCAGCAGGCCCAGCGTCTTGCGCTCGTTCTTGCGCAGCTTGTCGGCGACATTGCCGATGCCGCTGTCGGCCACCGCCCGCTCGGCCAGTTCACGGTTGCGCGCCGGCTCGACGATGGCCCAGCCGGCGGCGGCGACGGCGAGGTCGGCCTGGGCCTGGGTCCATTCGTTGGCGACGGCCTGCGCCGCTCGGGCGCGAGCCACGAGGGCGGCGACGGCGCTGTCTTCGCGGCTGGTTTCGGTGGGCGAGGGGTCCATGGGGCGCTCTGGGGTGACTGCGGTGGGAGTGGGGGCTGCTCAGCGGCCGCCCGCGCCGGCGGCACGGGCCGGCGGCACGATGCCGCCGGTCGGCGGGGTCTCGGTGTCGGCGATCTTGTTGTTCGGATCGATGAACAGCGCGGCCACGATGCCGATGGCCAGCAGCACCGCCGAGACGCCGAACGGCAGCTCATAGCTGCCGGTGGTCTGGATCAGATAGCCGAAGACGACGGGCGAGATCATGCCAGCGACGCCGAAGCCGGTATTCATCATGCCGCCGGCCGTACCCGCAAAGGCGCCGGCGATGTCCAGCGGCAGGCTCCAGAGCACGGCATTCGTGAGTTCGAGGAAGAAGAACGAGGCCGCCAGCAGCGCCACGGCCATGATCGGATCGTGCACCGTGACGACCGGCAGGATGAACACGAGCGAACCGCCCAGGCCGAGCACCAGCATCGCGCGCCGCGCCGTCCGCAGGTTGCCGGTGCGCCGGTAGACGGCGTCGGAGACGACCCCGCCGAGCGTGTCGCCGACGACGCCGGCCAGCAGCGGCAGCGACGTGAACAGCGCCAGGTGCTTCAGATCGAAGCCGCGCGCGTCCTTCAGGTACGAAGGCAGCCAGGTCAGGAAGACCCACAGCGACCAGCCGTAGCAGAAGTCGACGAAGGTGACGAGCCACATCTTGCGCACCATCTCGCCCCAGGGCGTGGCGCGGCGCGCGGCCTTCGGTTGGCTGGCCGTGACGCCGATCTCGGCCAGTTCGGCTGGCTGCACCCAGGGATGCTCGGACGGATGGTCGCGGAAGACCCAGAGGTAGAGCGCCGTCCAGGCCAGGCTGATGACGCCGAGCACGATGAAGGATTCGCGCCAGCCGTAGGCCACCGCGATGCCGATCACGATCGGCGGCGTGACGGCACCGCCCAGGCGCGCGAAGCTGTGCGTGATGCCCTGCGCAAAGCCGCGCTCGTGCGACGGCAGCCAGAACGAGAACGCCCGCGTCGCCGTCGGGAAGGCACCGCCTTCGCCGAAGCCGAGCACGAAGCGCGAGAGCATCAGCGCGCCGATGCCGCCGGCCAGCCCGCAGGCGATGGTGGCGCCGGCCCAGATCAGGCTCAGCACGGTCAACACCTTGCGCGGCCCGAAGCGGTCGGCGCACCAGCCGCCGATGATCTGCATCGCCGCATACGGGTAGGCGAAGGCCGAGAACACGACGCCCAGCTCGGTCGCGTTGATGCCGAATTCCTTCTTGATCAGCGGACCGGCGACGCCGATGTTGACCCGGTCGATATAGGCGATGAAATACATCAGGCACATGACCGCAAGGATCACGTGGCGTGTTTTGAAAATTCGACTCATCGTGTCTCCTGGCGTTGGCGTTTCCCGGGACCGTCTATGTTCTATTATTTAGAACGCGGTTTGAATATGTGGAACAACAATAGCCCAGAAGACGAACCCGGTCAATCCGGAAGAACCGGTATCGGCCCCCGGGGCTGCGGGGTGGGCGGGCTCAGGCCTGCGGCCAGCCCAGCGCCTGGCTGCAGCGGCCCGCGCAGTCGAGCAGGCTGGCCGAGATCCTGCGCGCGTGGGCGCGCGTGTAGCGAATCGCCGGCAGGCTGATGCCGACCGCGACCACCGGTTCGCTGCGGGCATTGAAGACGGGCGCCCCGAGCCCGCACACGCCCAGGCGCCACTCCTGCCGGTTCTCGGAATAGCCGCGCTCGCGCACCTGTTCGAGGTCGGCCATCAGCGCCGGCAGGTCGATCAGCGTGTGCGGCGTGTGGGCCGCCAGCGCGCCCAGGCGGGCCGCGAGCGCAGCCGCGTCGAGGCGCAGCGCCGCCAGCAGCGCCTTGCCCGAGGCGACGCAGTAGGCCGGCGCCCGTCCGCCCACGCGCGAGTACGCCGCCACCGGCAAGGGGCTGTCGATCTTGTCCAGGTAGATGATCTCGGCGCCCTCGAGCGCCGCGAGGTGGATGGTCTCGCCCGTCTCCTGCGCCAGGACGGCGAGGTGCGGACGCAAGGTCGATTTCAGGTCGGTCGCAGCGTCGACCAGCGAACCCAGCTCGAACAGGCGCAGGCTGGCCCGGTAGCCCAGCCCCGCAGGGTCCTGGATCGCCCAGCCGCAGGCCACCAGGGTCTGCAGCGTGCGGTGCGCGTTGCTGCGCTGCAGATCGAAGGCCTGCGCGACCTCGACGAGGCGGCATGAACGCTGCTGGCGCGCCAGCCATTCGATCACGGCAAGGCCTTTGGCGAGGGTGGAATCCATGGATCGTCGGGTGGCGGTCAGCCGCGGCGCGGCCCCCGGATTGGACCATGGGACCCGCGCGGCGACGCCCGACCGCGCGCCTGGGCGCGACCGTTCAGCGCCGGCTGGCGCCGTGCGGCGGCTGCGCCAGCGCGGCCAGCAGGCCGCGCAGGTCGGCGTCGCAGGACGGCTCGCGGGAGGCCCAGGAATGGGTGCGCGCACAGCCCGCCACGGGCTCGGCCCCCAGGCCCAGCGCGAGGATCTCGACGTCGCCGCGGCCTTGCTCGCGCGCGAGGGTGTCGAGGCGGTGCTGCTCGAGCAGCCAGGGGTCGTTGGCGAGCACGGTCGCGGCGTCGTGGGCCGCGCCGTCGCCGACCAGCAGCAGCACGCGGCGCGCCGCGGCGTGCGCGCGCAGCCGCGCGCAGGCCCAGGCGATGGCTTCGCCGTCGAGGCCCTCGCGGAACAACTCCGGGCGCAGCAGCGCCGCGATGGCGGCGCGCGATCGGCGCCAGGAACGCGCGCCGCTCTTGAACACCAGGTGCTGGCGCTCGTTGAGCCGCCCCGGCTGGCGCGGCCGGCCGCTGCGCGACCAGTCGCGCCGGCAGCGTCCGCCGTTCCAGGCCGCGGTCGTGTAGCCCAGCAGTTCGCTCTCGATGCCGGCGAGGTCGAGCGCCCGCAACAGCACGTCGAGGCGCACCGCCAGCCGCTCCATGTGCTCCTTCATCGATCCCGAGCAGTCGAGCAGGACGGTGACGCAGGCGTCGGCGCGCGCCACCAGGCGGTCGCGCATGAAGAGCTCGCGCTCCGACGGCGACGTGATCAGCAGCGCGATGCGGCGGCCGTCGATGCGCCCCTCCTCCTGGGCGCCGTCGTGGCCCTCGGGCTGCGGCCGCGCATACAGGGCCTGGAGCTCGCGCGCCAGCCGCGCCACGTTGGGCGCCGCGCGCGCCACGCGCTGGTCGAGCTCGAGCCGCAGTTCGCGCAGCGTCTGCGCCCGTACCAGGGTCTCGACCGCGTCCTCGCGGTCGTAGGCGCGGGTGTAGACGCGGTAGTCGGGGGCGTCGGCGCCGGCGAGCTCGCCCGCGGCGGCCGCGTCCTGGCCGTCGGGAGGCAGGTCGACGAACTGGAAGTCGGCCGCCGCGGCC
>JAGWVB010000141.1 GCA_018971105.1 Burkholderiales bacterium | reverse complement strand
GCGGCGCGGCGCCGCCGCCGCACGCTGCTGGCGCTCGTCGCCGCGGCGACCGCGGGTGCGGTCGCGCTGCTGGCGCAGGCGCAGGGCGGCACCGGGGCGTCGATCGCGCAATGGCTGCAGATCGCGCTCTTCGGCCTGCTCTTCGCCTGGGTCTCGGCCGGCTGCTTCACCGCGGTGATGGGCTTCGTCGTGCTGCTGCGCGGCGACCCGCACGCGATGTCCAAGGATGCCGCCGGCCAGGCGCCGCTGTCGCCGGCCGCGCGCACCGCCGTCATCATGCCGATCTGCAACGAGGATGTCGCGACCGTCTTCGCCGGCCTGCGCGCGACCTGGGAATCGCTGGCGACGACCGGCGCGCTGCGCCTGTTCGACCTCTATGTGCTGTCCGACAGCAGCGACCCCGGCCTGCGCGCCGCCGAGCTCGCGGCGTGGAGCGAACTGCGCGACGCCCTGGGTCCCGACGGCGCGCACATCCATTACCGCTGGCGCCAGCGCCGCACGCGGCGCAAGGCCGGCAACGTCGCCGATTTCTGCCGCCGCTGGGGCCGCCACCACCGCTACATGGTCGTGCTCGATGCCGACAGCGTGATGAGCGGCGACTGCCTGCTGACCCTCGTGCGGCTGATGGAGGCGCATCCCCAGGCCGGCATCCTGCAGACGGCGCCGCGCGCCTGCGGACACGCCAGCGTGCATGCGCGGGCGCAGCAGTTCGCGGCCCGCGTCACCGGGCGCCTGTACACCGCCGGCATGCAGTACTGGCAGCTCGGCGAGGCGCATTACTGGGGCCACAACGCAATCATCCGCGTCGAGCCCTTCATGCGCCATTGCGCGCTCGCGACCCTGCCCGGGCGCGGCGCGCTGGCCGGCGAGATCCTCTCGCACGACTTCGTCGAGGCGGCGCTGATGCGCCGCGCCGGCTACCAGGTGTGGATCGTGCACGACCTCGCCGGCAGCTACGAGCAGCAGCCGCCGCACCTGCTGGCCGAGCTGCAGCGCGACCGCCGCTGGTGCCAGGGCAATCTGCAGAACGCGCGCCTGATCAGCGAGCCCGGGCTGCACGCCGTGCACCGCGCGATGCTCGCCACCGGCGCGATGGCCTACCTCGCGGCGCCGCTGTGGCTGGCCTATGTCGCGCTCGGCGCCTGGCTCTGGCTTGCCGGCGCCAACGTCTTCGTCGGCGCCGACGGCCGCTACGCGCTCGGCGGCATCGGCCTGTGGGTGCTGACGGTCGCGATGCTCGCGCTGCCGCGCCTGCTCGGACTCGTCGTCGTGCTGCTGCGGCGCGAGCAAGGCGCCTACGGCGGGGCACTGCGCCTCGTCGCGAGCTCGATCGGCGAGGCGGCGCTGTCGACGCTGCAGGCGCCGCTGCGCATGGTCGCGCACAGCGCCTTCGTCGGCGGCGCGCTCACGGGCTGGAAGCTCGAATGGCGCTCGCCGCCGCGCCAGGCCGCCGCCGTCGGCTGGGACGAGGCGGCGCGCCGCTTCGGCCCCGCCGGCGCGGCCACTGCGGCCGTCGCGGCGCTGCTCGCGGCGATCGATCCGGCGGCGCTGATCTGGCTCCTGCCGGTGGGGCTGCCGCTGCTGCTGGCGATCCCGGTCACGGTGTGGACGAGCCGGCGCGACCTCGGCGAGCGGCTGCGCGCACGCGGGCTGCTGTGCGTGCCCGAGGAATCGTGGACGCCCTCGGTGCTGCGCCGCGCCTGGGCGCGCGCGGCGCAGGCGCGCACGCAACCGGCCTGGACCGACGTCATCGACGACCCGAAGCTGTGCGCCCTCGTCGGCGCGGCGATGGGCCGGCGCCGCACCTCGCATGGCCTGCGCGGCCGCGCGCGGCGGGCCCAGATCGAGGGCCTGGCGCGCGCCGGCGCGGCGCCGACGCCGGCGCAATGCATGCGTTTCCTGAGCGAGCCCGGCAGCCTGCAGCTGCTGCGCGCGGCCAGCCTGTTCCCGCGCGCGGGGCGGCGCGCGCTGTCCTGAGCGACCGCGGTCCTCGGTTACAGTCCGACGCGACTCGTCGCGGGGAGCGTCGGACGTGAAGGCTGGGAAGCGCCAGGCCGGCGCGGGCGTCGAGCCCGCCTACCGGCGCATCAAGAACTACGTGCTGGCCCAGATCCACGCCGGCCGCTGGATCGAGGGCCAGGCCATCGCGACCGAGGAGGCGCTGGCGGCGCAGTTCGGCGTCGCGCGCATGACGGCCAACCGCGCGCTGCGCGAGCTCAGCGACGAACGCATCGTCGAGCGCGTGCGCGGATCGGGCACCTTCGTCGCCCAGCGCAAGTACGAGGCGACCCTGCTCGAGATCCGCAACATCGCCGACGAGATCGCGGCGCGCGGCCATCGCCACGGCGCGCGGGCGCATCGCCTCGCGCGCGTGCACGCGGATGCGGCGCAGGCGGCGGCCTTCGGGCTCGCGGCCGGCAGCGCGCTGTTCCATTCGCTGGTCGTGCATTTCGAGAACGAGGCGCCGATCCAGGTCGAGGACCGGCTCGTCAACCCGGCCGTCGCGCCCGACTACCTCGCGCTCGACCTCGGCCGCACGACCGCCAACGCATACCTCACGCGCGTCGCGCCGCTGCAGGGCATGGCGTTCCGCATCGAGGCCGCGCTGCCGAGCGCCGAGATCGCGGCCATGCTCGCGATGGCTGCCGACCAGCCCTGCCTGGTGCTGCATCGCAAGACGCTCGCCCTGGGCCAGGTCGCGAGCGCGGTCACGCTGTGGCATCCGGGCGACCGCTACCGCTACGCCGGATCGGTCTGAGGCCGACCGCCTGAGGCCGACCGCCTGCAGGCGACGATCGGTCCGTCGTCCCATCGTCCCATCGGCCCATCGGCCCAACGGCCCATCGACCCGCGGCCCGGGCCGCCGCTCAAGCGGCCGCCAGCAGCCGCCGCCGGCAGGCGATGAAGGCCGCCGCGGCTGCGTCGTGCAGCGCATGGCGGCCGCCGTGCACGAGGCGCCGGCCGCCGACGCGCACCTCGGCCAGCGCGCTGCGGCGCGAACTCGCGAACAGATGCGAGGCCAGCATCGCGTCGGGCGCGAGCCCGGCGAGCGCGGGATGGCCGGCATCGAGCGCGACGAGGTCGGCCTGCTGGCCGACGGCGATGCCGGCCGCGGCGCGGCCGCTGGCCTGCGCACCACCGGCCACCGCCTGCTGCACCAGATGCGCCGCGACCTGCGGCTGCTGCGTCGTCGCGGCGACGTTGCGGCGGCCGCTCGCGAGGCGCTGGCCGTATTCGAGCCACAGCAGTTCCTGCGCCGCGTCGACCGTGACCTGGCTGTCCGATCCGATGCCCCAGCGCCCGCCGGCGGCGCTCCAGGCCGGCAGGTCGAACAGCCCGTCGCCGAGGTTCGCCTCGGTCGTCGGGCACAGCCCGGCGACGGCGCCGCTGGCGGCGCCGCGCCGGATCTCGTCGGCGTCGAGATGGGTCGCGTGGACGAGGCACCAGCGCGCATCGACCTCGGCATGGTCGAGCAACCAGGCCAGCGGCCGCTGGCCGCTCCAGGCCCGGCAGTCCTCGACCTCGGCGCGTTGCTCGGCGATGTGGATGTGGATGGGCGCGTGCGCATCGATCGCGGCGACGCCGGCCAGGACCTCGCGCAGCGCCGCCGGGCCGACGGCGCGCAGCGAATGCGGCGCGATGCCGCAGCGCGCGCCCTGCGCCGCGGCCTCGGCGCGCAGCGACTCGAACAGGCGCAGCAGCGCGGCGGTGCCGCGCAGGAAGCGCGCCTGCCCCGGCCCGGTCGGGCGCGCGCCGAATCCGCCCTGCTGGTAAAGCACCGGCAGCAGCGTGATCGCGATGCCGGCGCGCCGCGCCGCGCGCAGCAGCGCGCGCGCCATCGCGCCGTCGTCGGCGTAGGGGCGGCCGTCGGGGGCGTTGTGCAGGTAATGGAATTCGCACACCGTCGTGTAGCCGGCCTCGAGCATTTCGACATAGAGCCAGGTCGCGATCGCCTCGAGCGCAGCCGGGTCGATGCGCGCCGCATGGCGGTACATCAGCGCGCGCCAGCTCCAGAAGCTGTCGTCGCCGCCCTCGTCGGCGCGGTATTCGGTCAGGCCGGCGAGCAGGCGCTGGAAGGCATGCGCGTGCAGGTTCGCGATGCCCGGCAGCAGCGGGCCCGGCGCGCGCTCGTCGGCGGGATCGGCGGCGACGCCGGGGCGGACCTCGGTCAGCCGGCCCGCGGCGTCCCAGCGCAGCCGCACCTCGGCGGCCCAGCCCCCGGGCAGCAGCGCCTGCGCCGCGTGCAGCGATCCGCTCACGGCGCAGCGCCGGCGATGCGGCCCTGGCGCACGATGGTGCAGCGCGGCCGCCCGCCGATCCAGTACGCGAGCTCGGCCGGCGCGTCGATGTCCCAGACGACGAAATTGGCCGGCCGGCCGGCATCGATGAAACCCTGGCTGTGCTGCAGCCCGAGCGCGCGCGCGGCGTGGCGCGTGACCCCGGCGAGCGCCTCGTCGACGCTGAGGCCGAACAGCGTGCAGGCCATGTTCATCATCAGCAGCAGGCTGAGCACCGGCGCACTGCCGGGGTTGTGGTCGGTCGCCAGCGCCAGCGCCACGCCGGCATCGCGCAGGGCCTGCACCGGCGGCGGCCGCGCGTCGCGCAGCGCGTAATAGGCGCCCGGCAGCAGCACCGCCACCGTGCCGGCGGCGCGCATCGCGGCGATGCCGTCGGCGCCCAGATATTCGAGGTGGTCGCAGGAGAGCGCGCGATGGCGCGCCGCGAGCGCCGCGCCGCCCTGGTCGGAGCGCTGTTCGGCGTGCAGCTTGACCGGCAGCCCGAGCCGCGCCGCGGCGATGAAGACGCGCTCGACCTGCGCCGGCGTGAACGCGATGCGCTCGCAGAAGGCGTCGACGGCATCGACCAGGCCCTCGGCAGCGAGCGCGGGCAGCATGGACGCGCAGACCGCGTCGATGTAGGCGTCGGCGCGGCCCGCGTACTCGGGCGGCAGCGCATGGGCGCCGAGAAAGGTGCAGCGCACCGCGACGCCGAAATCGGCGCCGAGGCGGCGCGCGACGCGCAACTGCCGCCGCTCGGTCGCGAGCTCGAGTCCGTAGCCCGACTTGATCTCGAGCGCGCACACGCCCTCGGCCAGCAGCGCGCGCAGGCGCGGCGCGGCCTGCGCGTACAGGCTCTGCTCGTCGGCGGCGCGCGTCGCCGCGACGGTGGCGACGATGCCGCCGCCGGCACGCGCGATCTGCTCGTAATCGGCACCGGCCAGGCGCAGCGCGAACTCCTGCACACGGCTGCCGCCGTAGACGAGATGGGTGTGGCAATCGACCAGCCCCGGCGTGGCCCAGCGCCCGGCGCCGTCGAACTCGGGTCGGCCGGCATAGGCCGCCGGCAGCTCGGCATCGGCACCGATCCAGACGATGCGACCGCCCTCGACGACCCAGCTCGACCCGCCCGGCGCGACCGCGCCCAGCCCGGCCGGGACGCGCAAGCGCCGCCAGACGCCGTCGGCCGACGCGCAGGCCGGGATGGGCGGGTTCGAGTCGGCGGTCATGGCGGGGCGCCGGCGCCACGGGCGCGCTGGGCCATTCAGCCGCGCTCGGCGAGCCGCGCGAGGCGGGCGATGTCGGCCGCGCCGGCGCTGCCCTTCACGGTGGCCAGGGTCTCGAGGCCGGCGTCATGCGTGGCGGGCGACTGCAGCTGCGCCAGCCCGAGGCGCAGCCGCGCATCGTTGGGATGCCGCAGGCGGCCGCGCGCGATGCCCTGCTCGATGAGCGCGATGCCGCGCTCGACCTCGCCCATGCCGGCGTAGGCGTTGCCGACGCGCACGAGCGCGTCGCCGCTGGCGGACTTGCGCGCGGCGCCGAGCTGCAGCGCGAGCAGTCCGGCCACCTCGCCGTCCTCCTTGAGCGCGAGCGCGCGCAGGCGTTCCTGGCGCGGCGCGTCGGGGCCCTGGCCGAGGACGCCCCGGGCCCAGCCCTGGTCGAGCACCGAGCGCGCCTCGCGCGGCCGGTCGGCCTGCAGCGCCATCTGCGCCATGACGACGTAATCGTCGGCCTCGGTGAGCGTGCCGGTGGCGCGGCGCAGGCGCAGCAGGTCCAGCGCATAGCGGCTCGAGAAGCCGCGCTTGCGCGGCAGGCGGTCGAGCAGGGCGCCCCAGTAGTCCGGCTTCGGATAGTCGCGCACCAGCCGCTCCAGCGTCGCGACGACCGCATCGTTGCGCCCCAGCCGCTGCTCGGCATCGGCCAGGCGCAGCAGGTCGGCCTCGGCCGGCCTGCGCCCGGCCTGCTCGGCCGCGGCGACGGCGGCGCCGGCCGCGCGCGCGATGCCGGCATAGTCGCCGCGGGCCGACTGCAGATAGCCCTGCAACTGCTGCACGCCGGGGCCGCGATTGCCGGCCTGGATCGCCCGCGCCAGCCACTCGGCGGCCTTGGCGTTGTCGCGCTGCTGCGCATAGATGGCCGAGATCTGCTCGGCGATGCGGCCCTGGTCGGCCGCGGCACTGCGCGCGTAGACCGATGCGAGCGCCGCGAGCGCCATCCGGGTGTCCCCCGCGCGCTGCGCCGCGGCGGCGCGCATGCGGTCGATCACGAGCTGCTCGGCCGCCGTCTTGGCGCGCACGGCGTCGGCCGCCGCGACCCGGGCCAGCGCCGCGCGCGCCTTGCCGGCGCGCAGCAGCTCGGCCGCCTGCTGCAGCGGCTTGCCGATGGCGGGCCGCACGCCCTGGGCTGCGGCGAGGCCCCAGGCGCAGACGGCGCACAGGGCGATGAGGGCGATGAGGGCGATGAGGGCGGTGCGGACGGATTTCATCGCGACGGAGCAGTCACTCGAGGGCCGGGCCGACCTTCGCGATTCGGCTGCCCGCTGTCAAGTAGCCGCACCCCGGTGCCGGCTACTCGAGCGCGCCGCCGCGTTGCGCAGCGGTGTCGAATGGCGGCGCGTCGTGACGCCCGCGGCGGCGCGCCGCGCGCCGCCGCGGCCTTCGAGCTACCGGAGGCCGGCCAAGGGCTGCGCCTGCGCGGCGGCGCCGAGATAGGGCAGGCCGTAGATCGCCTCGATCGTGCGCAAGACGCTGTAATGGTCGATGCGCTGGTCGTAGAGGCCGGGCTTGACCATCGGTCCGACGAGGATCGTCGCGATGCGGTTGCCGTGCCGGCTGTCGTCCTCGTCCCAGGTCAGGATCAGCAGCGCGTCATGCGTCGCGGCCCAGCGCACATAGCCGTCGATGTGCGAGCGCAGCCACGCGTCGCCCTGCGCCGCGCTGCCGTCGTGCATGTCGTCGTCGAGGTTGGGGATGACGATCGAGACATCGGGCAGGCGTTTGAAATCGCCCTGCGGGAACGCGCTCCAGGGCTGGCTGACCGCGGCCGGCAGCGCCGCGTAGTTCGCCCACGGCACATGCTTGCGCACGTATGCGCCGGACCGGCAGCCGGTGTAGCCGGCGCGCGGCTGGTCCTCCGCATAGCCGATGAAGCGGCGCCCGGCGGCGCGCAGCTGGCTCGCCAGCGTCGGCCCCGCAAGCGCGATCGGGCAGCGGTCGTCGGTGACACCCTGCATCGAGCCGGTGAAGAGCGCGAGGTAGTTGGGCTCGCTGGGGTGACCGACGGCATAGGACTGGGTGAAGCTGGCGCCCTGCCGGGCGAGGCGGTTGATGTAGGGCGTGTCGGGCGCGCCGATGATCTGCGCGGCGGCCCGGTTTTCCATGATCACGACGACGATGTGGCGCGGCGGGTGGCGCGGCAACGCCTGGGCCGCGGTGGCGGCGAGCAGCAGGGTGGTGAGGAGGGAGGCGAGGCGCATATTGGGATCCGGTGCCGAGGCGGGAAGGGCATTGTTGCAGCGTCGATCGAGCGCGCGCGGGCGCGCGCTCCGGGGGCGCGATCCATGCGGTCGCTCAGGCCGATCGGGCCGATCGGGCCGATCGGGCCGCTCGGGCGCGTCAGGCGCTTCCAAGCGCGCCACGCGCCCGCAAGTCCGCGATCTCCTCCGCCCCGAACCCCCAGTCGGCCAGCACGCCGCCGCCGTCCGCCCCCGGTGTCGGCGGTGTCGGCAGCGCCGTCGGCGTGCGGCTGAAGCGCGGCGCCGGCGCCGGCTGGACGACGCCGCCGACCTCGACGTAGGTGCCGCGCGCGGCGTTGTGCGGATGGCGCGGCGCCTCGTCCAGGTCGAGCACCGGCGCGACGCAGGCGTCGCTGCCCTCGAACCGCTTCAGCCAGTCCGCGCGCGGCTTGGTCGCGAACACCGCGGCCAGCCGGCGCTTGAGTTCGGGCCAGAGGCTGCGATCGGCCTGGGCAGCGAAAGCGGGGTCGGTGATGCCGGCGATCTCGAGCAGCTGGGCGTAGAAGGGCGGCTCGATCGCGCCGACCGAGATCCAGCGCCCGTCGGCGCAGGCATAGGTGTCGTAGAAATGGGCGCCGCCGTCGAGCAGGTTGCTGCCACGCTCGGGCAGCCATTGCCCCGCGGCCTTGAGCGTGTGGATCATGCTCATCAGCAGCGCCGCACCGTCGGTCATCGCCGCGTCGACGACCTGGCCGCGGCCCGAGCCGCGCGCCTCGACCAGCGCCGCGAGCACGCCGACGACGAGCAGCATCGCGCCGCCGCCGCCATCGGCGACGACGTTGAGCGGCACCACCGGCTTGCGCCCGGGCTCGCCGATCGCGTGCAGCGCGCCCGACAGCGAGAGGTAGTTGATGTCATGCCCCGCCGTCTGCGCCAGCGGCCCGGTCTGGCCCCAGCCCGTCATGCGGCCGTAGACCAGCTTGGGGTTGCGCGCCAGGCAGGGCTCGGGGCCGAGGCCGAGCCGCTCCATCACGCCGGGGCGGAAGCCTTCGACGAGCAGGTCGGCGCCGGCCACCAGCCGCAGCGCGGCCTCGACGGCCTGCGGCTGCTTGAGGTCGAGCGCGACGACGCGGCGGCTGCGGTTGAGGATGTCGAGCCGCGGATCGAACAGCGCCGCGGCCGAGGCGCGGCCGCCGGCCACGGCCTGCTTGCGCTCGATGCGCAGCACCTCGGCGCCGAGGTCGGCGAGCATCATCGCCCCCATCGGTGCCGGACCGAGGGCGGCGAACTCGACGACTTTCACGCCCTGCAGGGGACCCATCGGACGGCCCCCTATTCGGCCGCGATCGCGCGGCCGATGACGAGGCGCTGGATGTCGCTCGCGCCCTCGTAGATCTGCGCCACGCGCACGTCGCGGTAGATGCGCTCGACCGGGAAGTCGCTGACATAGCCGTAGCCGCCATGGATCTGGATCGCGTCGGAGCAGACGCGCTCGGCCATCTCCGAGGCGTGGAGCTTGGCCATCGACGCCTCCTTCAGGCAGGGCTTGCCGGCGTCCTTGAGCGCCGCCGCGCGCCACACCATGAGCCGCGCGGCGTCGAGCTGGGTCGCCATGTCGGCGAGCCGGAACGCGACAGCCTGGTGCTCGATGATGGGCGCACCGAAGGTGACGCGTTCGCGCGCGTATTTCACCGCCGCGTCGAAGGCGGCGCGCGCCATGCCGACCGCTTGCGCGGCGATGCCGATGCGCCCGGCCTCGAGGTTGGACAGCGCGATGCGGTAGCCCTCGCCGGCCTGGCCGAGCAGCGCCGACGCCGGCACGCGGCAGTTCTCGAACAGGATCTGCGCCGTGTCCGAGGCATGCTGGCCCATCTTGTCCTCGATGCGCGCGACGATGTAGCCCGGCGTCGCCGTCGGCACGAGGAAGCAGCTGATGCCCTTCTTGCCGGCGGCCTTGTCGGTGACGGCGAAGACGAGCGCGACATCGGCATGCTTGCCCGTGGTGATGAACTGCTTGACGCCGTGGAGGACGTAGTCGTCGCCGTCGCGCTCGGCGCGGGTCGTGATCGCCGCCGCGTCGCTGCCGGTATGCGGCTCGGTGAGGCAGAAGCAGCCGAGCTTGCGGCCTTGCGCCAGCGGCCGCAGCCAGGTCTCCTTCTGCTCGCGGCTGCCGTATTTCAGCGTGATGCCGCAGGCGAGCGAGTTCTGCACGCTGACGATGGTCGAGGTGGCGCCGTCGCCGGCGGCGATCTCCTCGAGCATCAGCACCAGGCTCATGTAGTCCATGCCGGCGCCGCCCCATTCCTCGGGCACGACCATGCCCAGCGCGCCGAGCTCGCCGAGCTCCTTCAGCGCCTGCGCGGGGAACGTGTGGTTCTTGTCCCAGTCGCCGGCGAACGGCGCGAGCCGCTCCCGGGCGAAGGTCCGCATCGAGTCGCGGATCATTTCCTGTTCGCTGTTGAGCAGCATGGCCGTCTCGCTTGCAGGTCGCCGTTCAGAGCATCTCGACGGCCAGCGCCGTCGCTTCGCCGCCGCCGATGCACAGCGTCGCGACGCCGCGCTTGAGCCCCCGCCGGCGCAGCGCGCCGAGCAGCGTGACGACGATGCGCGCGCCCGAGGCGCCGATCGGGTGGCCGAGCGCGCAGGCGCCGCCATGGACGTTGACCTTGGCGTCGGGCAGGTCGAGCTCGCGCTGCGCCGCCAGCGCGACGACGCTGAAGGCCTCGTTGATCTCGTACAGGTCGACCGCCTGCGCCGACCAGCCGGTCTTCTCGAACAGCTGGCGCAGCGCGCCCACCGGCGCCGTCGGGAACAGCGCCGGCTGCCCGGCATGGGTGACATGGGCGACGATGCGCGCCAGCGGCTGCAGCCCCAGCGCCGCGGCCCTGGACGCGCGCATCAGCACCAGCGCCGCCGCGCCGTCGGAGATCGACGAGGCATTCGCCGCCGTCACCGTGCCGTCCTTGCGGAAGGCCGGCTTGAGCAGCGGGATCTTCTCGATGTTGACGGCGTAGGGCCCCTCGTCGCGGGCGACGACGACATCGCCCCGGGCGCCGCCTTGACGTCCGGCCACCGTCACGGGGGCGATCTCCCAGTCGAAGCTGCCGTCCTCGCTCGCCTGCTTGGCGCGCGTCGTCGAGCGCAGCGCGAACGCGTCCTGGACCTCGCGCGTGAAGCCGTAGGCGGCGGCGCAGTCCTCGGCGAAGGTGCCCATCAGGCGGCCGCGCGTCTCGGGGGCGTAGGCGTCCTCGAGGCCGTCGAGGAACATATGGTCCAGCAGCTGGCCATGGCCGAGGCGGTAGCCGCCGCGCGCCTTGGGCAGCAGGTAGGGGGCGTTGGTCATCGACTCCATGCCGCCGACGACGGCGACCTCGCAGGAGCCGGCCAGCAGCCCGTCGTGGCCCAGCATCGTCGCCTTCATCGCCGAGCCGCAGACCTTGTGGATCGTCGCGCAGCCGGCCGTCAGCGGCAGCCCGGCCAGCAGCGCCGCCTGGCGCGCCGGCGCCTGCCCCTGGCCGGCCTGCAGCACGCAGCCCAGCAACACCTCGTCGACGCGCGCGGCGTCGATGCCGGCGCGCGCGACGGCGGCCTTCACGGCGACGGCGCCGAGCTGGGCCGCGGCCAGGCCGGCGAAGGCACCCTGGAACGAGCCCATCGGCGTGCGGGCGGCGGAGACGATGACGATGGCATCTTCGGACATGGCGTTTCCTTCATGGTCGGGTTTCGGCGCCTGCGGGCACCGCGGCCAGGGCCGGCGCGCCCGCGCGCAACCCCCTACTCTAGGCGCGCCGCGGGCATCTGGCGATGCCGTAGCCGTGCAAAGCCGATGCCGGCGTCCCGGACCCTGCACGCGGCCGCGGCCCGGCGGTCCGCTGGCGAACCGGGTCGTTGTAAGAGAACATCGGCCCCGGCCGTCTAGCGCCGAACCCCGCCCGACCCACGATGCAAGCCACCCTGACCCTGCTCGCCCGCCCGGACTGCCGCGCCCGGCGGCGCCGCGTCGTCGAGACGCTGCAGCGCGACCTGGGCTGCCGCTGCAACCCGAGCCGCCTGCATCGCCGTCTCGACGCCGGCCACCGGCGCCGCGGGCCGACGGCGCGCGCGCGCGTCGATGCGGTGATCGATTTGCTCGCCCCGGCGCGCGCGCGATGAAGCCGCGCCTGTGCATCGTGATCCCGGTGCTCGACGAGGCCGCGACGATCGCCGCCACGCTGCGGTCGCTGCAGGACCTGCGCCG
>JAGWVB010000140.1 GCA_018971105.1 Burkholderiales bacterium | reverse complement strand
GGCGCCGGCGAGCGCGATGCGGCGGCGGGGGAGGTTCGGGATGGAGGCGTTCATGCGGCGTCAGTATCCACCGGCCGCGGCGCGGCTACCATGGGCGATGCCCTACATCGACCCCGTGCTGACGGTGCTCGCGCTCGGCGTCGCGCTTGCGCTGCGGCCCTGGCGCCTCATCGCCAACTTGCCCTGGCCGGCGCTGGCCTGGTGGGCGGCCCTGCCCTGGGTCTGGGAGGCCGACCGCAGCGCCTCGGTGGCGGTGCTGCAGCCGCTGTCGGGCGCCTGCCTGCTCGTGCTCATGATCGGCTGGCCGCTGGCGGTGCCGGCGCTGCTCGCGCTCGTCGTGCTGCTCGGCGCCACCGGCATGCCCTGGGACGCGGCGCTGCACCGCGGCGTCTGGCTCGGCCTCGTGCCGGCGACGCTGGCGCTGGCGCTGGGCGGCGCGGTGCGGCGCTGGCTGCCGCACCACCTCTTCGTCTACATCCTCGGGCGCGGCTTCCTCGTCACCGGGATCTCGCTCGGCATCGCCGGCCTCGTCTCGGCGCTGCTGTTCGATGCGCCGCCCGGCATCAGCCCCGGCGACCTCGCCCTCGGCCGCTTCCTCACCGGCGCCGGCGAGGCCTTCCTCACCGGCATGCTGACGGCCATCTTCGTCGCCTTCAAGCCGCAATGGCTGGCGACCTACACCGACCGCCTCTACCTGCCGCGCCCCTGATCGCCGCCGCCCTGCGCCAGCCGCGTCGCGACCTCGGCGGCCGAGCGCACGCCGAGCTTGGCGTAGACGCGCGCCCGGTGCACCTCGACCGTGCGCACGGCGATGCCGAGCTCGTCGGCGATGACCTTGTTGAGCCGGCCGGCGGCGACGCGCAGCATGACCTCGTGTTCGCGCTCGGTCAGGCTGGCCAGCCGCGCCGCGGCGCGCTCGCCGTCGCTGCGCGCGACCTGCTCGCTCGCCTCCAGGCGCAGCGCGCGCTGCACGCGCTCGACGAGCGCGGCGTCGCCGAAGGGCTTCTCGATGAAATCGAAGGCGCCCTTCTTGAGCGCGTCGACGGCCATCGGGATGTCGCCGTGGCCGGACAGGAACAGCACCGGCAGCGCGACACCGCGCGCGACCAGCGCGTCGTGCAGCTGCAGCCCCGACATCGGCTCCATGCGCACGTCGAGCACGATGCAGCCGCGCAGCGGCGCCGCGTCCAGCGCGGCCAGGAGCTCGGGCCCCGAGGCATACGTGCGCCGGGCCAGGCCATGGGCATGGAACAGGAAGGCCAGCGCGTCGCGCACCGGCGCCTCGTCGTCGACGAGGTGGACCGCGGGCTCGGGAGCCATCGTCATGACGCCTGGCGGAACAGCGGCAGCGTGAACGAGAGGCGCGCGCCGCCCAGCGGCCCCGGCGCGGCCGCGAGCGCGCCATGGTGCGCCTCGACGACCGAGCGGCAGATCGCCAGCCCCATGCCCATGCCCTCGGCCTTGGTGGTGTAGAACGGCGCGCTCAAGGCCTCGATCGGGCGCCCCTGCAGGCCGCCGCCGTTGTCGTCGACAGCCACGCGCAGCGCCTCGCCCTCGACCGCGGCGCCGATGTGCACGAGCGCCGGTGCGGTGCCGGCGGTTTCGTCGGCGGCGTTGCGCACGAGGTTGATCAGCACCTGCTCGATCAGCACCGGATCGGCGTCGACATCGGGCAGCTCGGCGCCCAGGTCGAGCCGCAGCTCGACGCCGCGGCGTTCGAGGTCGCGCCGCAGCAGCCGCGTCGCGCGTTCGGCGACCTCGGCGATGGCGCAGCGCTCGCGCTGCGGCGCGCGCCGCGTCAGGAAGCCGCGGATGTGCTGCACGATGCGCCCCGCCTCGGCCGCCTGCTCGCCCAGGCCGCGCAGCGCCGCCAGCACCGCCCGGTCGCCGTAGCCGGCGCGCTCGAGCGAGCGCAGCACGCCGGCGCTGTAGCCGGTGATGGCGGTGAGCGGCTGGTTGAGCTGGTGCGCCAGCGCCGACGCCACCTCGCCCAGCATGGTCAGCCGCGCCTGCGTCGCCAGCGCCTCGACCTGGCGCCGCTCGCGCTCCTCGCCGCGCCTGCGCTCCGTGATGTCGATCACCGAGCCCATCCAGCCGACCTGCGCGCCCAGCGCGTCGACGAGCGGGGCCTCGAAGATCATGACCTCGAGCGGCGTGCCGTCGGCGCGCACCCACTGCGTCTCGTAGCCGTTGCGCGGCGCGCCGCCGGCGAGGTTGCGCAGGTGGCGCTGCATGCGCACCTCGTGGCCGTCGGGCGGCCAGTACGGCATCGGCGGCAGGCGGCCCAGCAGCTGCTCGGGCGCGTAGCCGACGAGGTCGCAGAAGGCGCGGCTGACATGCGTCACGCGGCCGTCGAGGTCGCGCCCGCGCAGGCCCACCGTGAGCGCGTCCTCGATCGCACGCCGCCAGGCGACCTCGGTGCGCCATTCGCGCTCGGTGCGCGCGACCTCGCGCATCTGGCGCCTCAGGGTCGCCGTGGCGGCGGCGGTCAGCGCCAGGAACGCGGCCATCAGCGGCGGCAGCGCCGTGCGCCACCAGGGCAGCGGCACCTCGCGCGCCGTGAGTTCGAGCCAGGTGTCGACGAGCGCCGGCTCGACGCTGACGCGGTGGCTGTAGCGGTCGGTCGACGGCCGCGGGTCGCCGCTGCCGGCGATGAACTGGCCCAGGCCGTCGACCAGGCGCACGTCGTACTTGCGCGCCAGCCACCAGGGCAGGGCCTGGCGCAGCAGCAGCGCGGGCGCGAAGCGCACGACGATCTTGCCGCCGCCGCGCAGCGGCGCCGAGAGATGGGCCGAGACACCGCCCTCGTCGACGCCGGCGGCGGGGCTGCGCGGCTCGGGTCGCGGCGCCTGCTCGGGCACATGGGCGACGATGCGGTTGCCGGCGTCGAGCACGGTGACGCTGATCCAGTCGCGCTGCAGCCCGCGCGCGACGGCGCCCAGGCCCAGCAGCGTCGCGTCGTCGATGCGCGCGGGCAGCGCGGCGGCGAGCCGGTCGACCCGGCCCTGCTCGTCGCCGACCCAGGACGCGACGCGGCCCTCGAGCGACAGCGCATCGGCGATCAGCGTCGCCTGCGCCTGCTCGGCGTCGCGCGCGTCGGACCATTGCAGCCAGGCCGCGAGCGCGGCGACGAAGGCCAGCGCCAGCAGCAGCGGCCAGGCCCAGGCGGCGCCGCGCGGCGCGCGGGCGGGTGGAAGCGGCGACGCAGCGGTCATCGTGCCTGCAGTCTAGGGCGCACCCGGGCGCGCCGGCGCGGCACCGAGGGTCGGCCCGATTGTGGGATCCCACAACTGGCGCCGCCGCCCGGGCGCTGCCGACAATCCGCCGCGCTCTATCGACAACCCGGAGACCGAACCATGCACCTGCCCATCGCCCGCCGCCTGCTGCTGGCCGCCGCGGCCACCGCCTTCGCCCTGCCCGCACTCGCCGAGGCGCCGATCGTCATCAAGTTCAGCCATGTCGTCGCGCCCGACACGCCCAAGGGCAAGGGCGCCGAGCGCTTCAAGCAGCTGGTCGAGGAACGCAGCAAGGGCCGCATCAAGGTCGAGGTCTACCCCAACAGCCAGCTCTACAAGGACAAGGAGGAGCTCGAGGCGCTGCAGCTCGGCTCGGTGCAGATGCTGGCGCCCTCGCTGTCCAAGTTCGGGCCGCTGGGCGTGAAGGAATTCGAGGTCTTCGACCTGCCCTTCCTGTTCAGGGACACGGCCGCGTTCAACAGCCTGACCCAGGGCAAGCTCGGCCACGAGCTGTTCGCCAGGCTCGAGCCCAAGGGCATCAAGGGCCTGGCCTACTGGGACAACGGCTTCAGCGTGATGAGCGCCAACCGGCCGCTGCACCATGTCGCCGACTTCAAGGGCCTGAAGATGCGCATCCAGAGCTCCAAGGTGCTGGACGCGCAGATGCGCGCGCTGGGCGCGATCCCGCAGGTGATGGCCTTCAGCGAGCTCTACCAGGCGCTGCAGTCGGGCGTCGTCGACGGCACCGAGAACGTCGCCAGCAACGTCTGGACGCAGAAGCTCTACGAGGTCCAGAAGGACATCACGGTCTCGTACCACAACCACCTGGCCTACGCCGTCATCATCAACAAGAAGTTCTACGACGGCCTGCCGGCGGACCTGCGCGCCATCGTCGACAGCTCGGTCAAGGACGCCACGACCTACGCCGACGCGATCGCCGCGACCGAGAACGCGCAGGCGCTGGAAAAGGTCAAGGCCAGCGGCAAGACCAACGTCTACACCCCGACCGCGGCCGAGATCAACGAGTGGAAGAAGGCCTTGATGGTCGTCCACAAGGAGATGGCCGGCCGGGTCGGCGCGGCGACCATCCAGGAAGCCTACAAGGAAGCCGGCTTCGTGGCGCCGAAATAGGCCCCCCCCGAAGCGCCTTTGGCGCTCCCCCCCCAGGGGGGCGCCGCTGGCGGACCGGCGGAGCCGGATCCCGGCGGCTGCTTGAAGCGCGGATTCACGCGCCAAGAGCTGTATCTGCAACCAGCGTCATTCGTACAGACGGAGGGCTCGCGCCATGCTGAACCGCATCCTCGACCACCTCGAGGAATGGCTGATCTCGTTCCTGATGGGGGCGGCGACGATCGTGATCTTCGTCTCCGTCCTGCATCGCTACCTCTCGGGCGTGCCGGTGCTGCAGGACTGGCTGCTGCGCATCGACATGAGCTGGGCGCAGGAGGCGGCCACCTACATGTTCGTCTGGATGGCCAAGTTCGGCGCCGCCTACGGGGTGCGCTTCGGCACCCACGTCGGCGTCGACGTGCTGGTGCGCAAGCTGCCGCCGGCCAAGGCCCGCTGGCTGATCCTGACCGGCCTGGCCGGCGGCGCGCTGTTCACCGGCATCGTCGGCAGCCTGGGCGCCGACTTCGTCTGGCGCAACGGCTTCCATTACTCGCTGTTCACGCACCTCGGCCTCGACGTCGGCGACACCCCCGAGGGCCCGACCACGCCGGACATGGAACTGCCGACCTGGATCGTCTACGCCTGCGTGCCGCTGGGTTCGTGGCTGATGTGCTACCGCTTCCTGCAGGTGATGGTGCATTTCTGGAAGACCGGCGAGGTGCCGCACCAGGAGCACGGCCATGTCGAAGGCATCGACGACGATCAACCTCACGAGGTCCACGTATGAACACCCTGTTCATCTTCGGCCTGCTGGTGCTGCTGATGCTCACCGGGATGCCGATCTCGATCTCGCTGGGCCTGACGGTGCTGACCTTCCTGTTCACGATGACCGACGTGCCGGTCGCCGAGGTCGCGCACAAGCTGTTCACCGGCATCGACAAGTTCGAGATCATGGCGATCCCGTTCTTCATCCTGGCCGGCAACTTCCTGACCCACGGCGGCGTCGCCAGGCGCATGATCCATTTCGCCACCACCATGGTCGGCCACCTCTACGGCGGCCTGGGGCTGGCCGGGGTGCTGGCCTGCGCGCTGTTCGCGGCGATCTCGGGCTCGTCGGTGGCCACCGTGGTCGCGGTCGGCTCGATCATCCTGCCGGCGATGATGAAGCAGGGCTACCCCAAGCGCTTCTCGGCCGGCGTGATCACCACCTCGGGCGCCTTGGGCATCCTGTTCCCGCCGTCGATCAACCTGGTGATCTACTCGATCGCCACCAGCGGCATGAACGTCACCGGCCCGCATGGCGAGGAGGTCGGCTCGGCTTCGGTCGGCCAGCTCTTCATCGCCGGCGTGCTGCCCGGGCTGCTGCTGTCGCTGCTGCTGGGCCTGACCACCTGGTACCGGGCGCGCAAATACGACTACCCGCGCATGGCCAAGGCCAGCCTGGGCGAGCGCTGGCAGGCCTTCAAGGACAGCTTCTGGGGCCTGGCGCTGATCGTGCTGGTGATCGGCGGCATCTACAGCGGCCTGTTCACGCCGACCGAGGCGGCGGCGGTGGCCGCGGTCTACGCCTTCGTGATCTCGGTCTTCGTCTACAAGGACATGAAGCTGCGCGACGTGCCGCGGGTGCTGCGCAACGCCGCGGCGATGAGCTCGATGCTGCTGTACATCATCACCAACGCGGTGCTGTTCTCGTTCCTGATGACCTCGGAGCAGATCCCGCAGGCGATGGCCGCGTGGATGGGCAGCCAGGGCTTCGGCGTCGTCGTCTTCCTGTTGCTGGTCAACATCGTGCTGCTGGTCGCCGGCAACTTCATGGACCCGTCGGCGATCACGCTGATCATGGCGCCCATCCTGTTCCCGGTGGCGGTCAAGCTCGGCGTCAACCCGGTCCACCTGGGCATCCTGATGGCGGTCAACATGGAAGTCGGGCTGTGCCACCCGCCGGTCGGGCTGAACCTCTATGTCGCCTCGGGCATCACCAAGATGGGGATCACCGAGCTGACGATCGCGGTCTGGCCCTGGCTGCTGACGATGATCGGCTTCCTGGTGCTGGTGACGTACTGGCCGCCCTTGTCGCTGTTCCTGCCCAACCTGCTGTTCAAGTAGGTCGGCGGGCGCTCCGGATGATCTCGACCTGATCGCCGCAGGCCAGCGGCGGTTCATCGGCTGTCAGCAGCCGCATCGGTTCAGGAGCCGCTTGAGCGATGAGCCGTCGGTCGAACGGGTCCCGGTGATGCCACGGCAGCGCGCCGAATTGCAAGGCGTGCGGGTCCAGCATCGGCAGCTCGAGGAAACCGCCCTCGCGCGCCGCGGCTCGGATATCGATGGCATCGGCCTTCAGTTTGCCGAGGCGGCGACGACGCTCAAAAGCGCGGATTGAGCGTCGTATGGCCGTCGGTCAGTAGGCCGTGTCGCGCGCACCGGTGGGGGGCGCATGCCAACGGTGGGCATGCCCTGGTCGATGACCTGCGCCACGACAGGCTCCTCCTGCACCAGGCGCCGGCAGCAATTGCAAGCCCTCGCCTACGCTTAGAGTACGACGCGTCAGGCGGCCCATGGCGGGACGGGGGCCGTGGCCGTCGCGGCATCGCAGGGGCAGGGGTGGAGATACGGCATGGAAGAAACGTCGAATTCAGGTGCGATCGCCAAAGCCATTCGGATTCTGGAGGCGCTGGCCTCGGCCGGCCGACCCATCACGGCTGCCGAGATCGGATTGATCGTCGAACAGAGCCGGCAAACGGTGCACCGTGTGCTGGCGCAGCTCGAAGACCTGTCGCTGGTGCAACGCGACCTTGCGGTCGAGCGTTTTCGCCTCGGCACACGCTTCGGTGCCCTCGCCGTGACGGGCTTGTCCACGATGGTGCGGCACGCACAAGCCCACCGCGTGCTGGAGGAACTCGTCAAGGAGGTGCGCGAGACCAGCAACATCGGCGTGCTCGAGGCCTTCGACGTGATGTACCTTGACCGCGTCGAGTGCGATTGGCCGCTGCGCATGCACCTGCAGCCCGGCAGCCGGCTGCCGGCCTACTGCACGGCCATCGGCAAGCTGCTGCTGTCGGCGCTGCCGGCCGAGCATTTCGAGGACTACCTGCGCCAGGTGGCGTTGACACGCCTGACTGCCAACACCATCACCAGCGCGGCACGGCTGCAGGAGGAGGTGGCCCGGATCCGACAACAAGGCTATTCGGTCAACGACCAGGAAGACCACGTGGGGCTGCTCGCCATCGCGGTGCCGCTGTGCGCGCCGGACGGCCGTGTGGCGGCCGGTCTAGCGCTGCACGGCCCGCAGGCGCGCCTGTCGCTGCAGCGCGCCATCACGCTGTTGCCGCGCCTGCAGACGGCGGCGAACAAGCTCAGCCACATGCTCTTCGGCAGCCCCGAGCCGACAAGGCCCGGGCGCGGGCGAGATCGAAGTCGCTTGAAAAAAATGTGACTTGACGTCACGTTTTTAGTACCATGGACCGGCCGGGGCGCAAACGAGCTCCGCAGGGGGACCTGGCCGTGAAGCCCGAAGCCGACGCTACTGCTCGCACCGTCAGGGCGCTCGACGCCATCAACGCGCACGATCCGGCACTGCGGGCTTTCTGCGATATCCGGGCCGCGGCCGCTCGCGCCGATGCGCGAGCGCTCGACGACTTGCCGGCGCACCGGCGCCAGGCGCTGCACGGTGTGCCGGTCGCGGTCAAGGAAGTGTTCGATGTCGCGGACTTGCGCTGCAGCTGGGGAACGCCCATCCATGCCGAGCGCAGGCCCGGCGTCGATTGCGAGGCGGTGCTGCGCCTGAAGGGCGCCGGCGCCGTGGTCGTGGGCACGGTGACGTCGACGGAATACGCGATGGCGCGTGCCGCGCCCACCGGCAACCCCTACGCGCTGGAGCGAACCCCGGGCGCTTCGTCCAGCGGTTCGGCCGCCGCGGTGGCCGCCGGCCTCGTCGATCTCGCCCTAGGCTCCCAGACCATAGGGTCGGGCATCCGGCCTGCGGCCTACTGCGGCGTGCTCGGCCTGAAGCCGACGCACGGCGCCATCCCGCTCGGCGGGGCCATGCCGCTGTCGGCGCCGCTGGACCATGCGGTGATCCTGGCCCGTGACATCGATCTCGTGGCGGCCGCGTGGACGGTGTTGGGTGCCCCCATGCCAGATGCCGATGAACAAGGAAGGCTGCAAAGGGTGCAGCAGGACGCCAAACCGGCCATGCCGCGCGTGGCGTTCGTAGAGCCCTGGTTCGACGAAGCGGTGGATGCGCGCATGGGTTTGCTGGTTGAGGCCGCGGCCCTGCGCCTGGCCGGCGGCGACGTCGTGCGCATCAAAGTGCCCCCGGCGGTGCAGCGCGACGAGCAGGACTGCCTGGAAACGATCCTGGCCTGCGACATGTGGCGCCACCATGGCGCCGACGCCCAAATCGCCGGCGAGCGCATGAGCCCTGCGCTCAAGGCCTGGCTCGAACGCGGCCGACTCATCGACGAGACGAGCTATCAGCGCGAATTGGCACGGCGCGATGAACTCATCCAGACCATGCTCCACGCCACGCAGGCCTTCGACGTACTGGTCACGCTGGCGACCACCGGCGTAGCGCCGCTGCGCAGCGAAGGCACGGGCTCGCGTTCGCCCCAACGGCTCTGGACCTTGCTCGGCTGGCCTGCGATCGCCGTGCCCATCGGCCTGCTGGACGGCCTGCCCGTGGCCGTGCAGCTGATCGCCCGCGCAGGTGAGGAATGGAGCTTGCTTTCATTGGCCCGCCAGTTGTGCGCGGCATTCCCCACGCCCTTGCCTGGCGGGTGGGCATCGCAATCCAGGCCTTGACCGCCGCGCGCTCCGTCCCGCCAACACCATCCCCCTCACCGGAGAGTTGAACATGCAGATCTTCTCGGTATTGCGCAGGACTGCGCTCGTCCTTGGCGTGGCTTCGATTCTGGCAAGCGCAGGTACCGCGCGGGCCCAGGAGACGGTGAACTACGGCGTGCAGCCGGCGACCATGCCGATCTATATCGCCAAGGCGATAGGCCTGCTGGGACCGATCGAGAAGAAGCACAACATCAGGATCGTGCTGCGCTCTTTCGCCTCGGGTGCGCCCGAAAACCAGGCCATGGCGGCCGGTGAATTGCAAATGGCCTCGGCGGGCATGGGCCCGGCCGTGATTGCCTCGGCGCGGCTGCCGGCGACGCTCGTCGCCATCACCATCCTCGAGCAGACGGCCATCATCGTGCCCATCGATTCGAAGCTGAAGAGCGTGGCCGACCTCAAGGGCAAGAAGATCGCGTTTCCCGGCGAGGGCACGCAGCAATACCCGCTGCTGGTGAAGGCGCTGGCCGATGCAGGGCTGAAGATCAGCGACGTCAAGCTCTACAAGACCGAGGGCTCGCAGGTGCCCACGCTGCTGAAGAACAAGTCGGTCGATGCCGGTATCACTTGGGACCCGCACGTCTCCAACGCGCTCGCCGCCGGCTACGCGAAGGTGCTGATCACGGCCGAGAAGATCCTGCCCATCATGCAGGGCCACTACATCGGCAACGGCGAGTACGTGCGCGACGATTTCCTCAAGCGGCATCCCGGCGTCGTGCAAGACCTCGTCACCGCCAACGTGCGCGCCATCGACTTCATCCTGAAGAATCCCAAGGCCGCAGCCAAGATGTGGGCCAAGGAGATAGGCTTCCCCGAGGCGACCATCAACTTCTCGCTCGAGCAGAAGATTTCGGTCTATTCGCGGAACATCACGCCCGAGAAGAGCACCATCGACACCTTCTCGAAATTCCTGAAGGAGGCCAAGATCCTGCAGGAATCAGACAGCCCGAAGGTGGATCCGAGCTTCGCGCAGAAGGCCTTGGTCGAGGTCAAGTGACCGTGGCCGCGACCACGTCACGTCCTGCGGCGGCCCCGACCCGACGCAAGCCCGGCGGGGCGCTGGGCGGCATGTTTTCGCGCGCGCTGCCGTTCCTGCTTGCAGCGATCGCCATCTA
The DNA here is from genome assembly GCA_018971105.1 of Burkholderiales bacterium. Taxonomy (GTDB): domain Bacteria; phylum Pseudomonadota; class Gammaproteobacteria; order Burkholderiales; family Burkholderiaceae_C; genus Rubrivivax. Next base: position 1,742 of record JAGWVB010000140.1, on the reverse strand, counting down.
CCTCGTGTGGGTGGCGGTGATCCAGATCTTCCGACCCGATGAATCATTGTTGCCACCACCCGCGCTGGTGGCACAGGAGTTCTGGCGGCTCGTGCAGACGGGCGACCTCTTCCTGCAAATCGGCGCCAGCCTGGGCCGTGTGCTGTCGGCTTGGACCCTTGCCGGCCTCGTCGCGGTGCCGCTCGGGCTGGCGATGGGGCGCATGCCGCTCGTCGAACGCCTGCTCGACCCGCTCGTCGAATTGCTGCGGCCCATCTCGCCGCTGGCGTGGATCCCGCTCGCGATCCTGTGGTTCGGCATCGGCGAGGCCGGCAAGGTCTTCGTCGTTTTCATAGGCACCTTCTTTCCGACGCTGATCGCCACCATCGCCGGGGTCAAGCGCATCGATCCGGTGCTGGTCCACGCCGGGCAGGTGCTTGGATGCACCAATCGCATGTCCTTGTTTCGCAAAGTCGTGCTGCCGGCCACTCTGCCGAACATCATCACCGGCTTGAGGATCTCCTTCGGCACCGGCTGGGCGGCCATCATCGCGGCCGAGCTGGTGGCGGCACGCTCGGGGCTCGGCTATCTGATCAGCAACGGCATGGAGATCCTGCGCGCCGACCGGGTGCTGGTGGGCATGATCGTGATAGGCGTGCTTGGCGCCGCCTTCGATGCGCTGTTCCGCTGGGCCCAGCGCCGGCTTTCCTGGGGGGCTTCATGAGAGTCGCTCAAGCCAGTGACGGCAAGCCGATCAGCATCCGCGGGGTCGCCAAGGTCTTCACCACGCAGTCCGGTGAAGAGGTCGACGCATTGACGCCGACCACGCTCGACATCGCAGCCGGCGAATTTGTCTCACTCGTCGGCCCTTCGGGTTGCGGCAAGAGCACTCTGCTGGGCATCCTGGCCGGTCTGCTCGACGCCAGTTCGGGCGAGGTGCTGGTGGACGGCAAGCCCGCGCGCGGCCCCGACATCGATCGCGGCATGGTGTTCCAGAGCTACGCGCTGTTTCCCTGGCTCAACGTCATCGGCAATGTGGAGTTCGGCCTCGAGCGCAAGGGCCTACCGCGCAGCGAGCGCCGTGTGGTCGCGATGCAGTACCTGGCCTCCGTCGGCCTCGGCGATTTCGCGTTCAAGCAGGTCAACGAGTTGTCGGGCGGCATGAAACAGCGGGTGGCCATTGCCCGGGCCTTCGCCACCGACCCGTCCACCATCTTCATGGACGAGCCCTTCGGCGCGCTCGACGCGCTGACGCGGCGCTCGCTGCAGAAACAGCTGCTGGCGATCTGGCAAGCGCATCGCAAGACCGTGGTCTTCGTCACCCACTCGGTCCCCGAGGCGATTGCGCTGTCAGACCGCGTGGTCGTGATGACGTCGCGGCCCGGCGCCATCAAGTCGATCATCGCTGTCGACCTGCCGCAGCCGCGCGACGCCACATCAGACGCCTTTCGCGAACTCGAGCGACGCATCTACGCCGACCTCGACGCCGAACTGGCCAAGAGCTTCGCCATGGAAGGGCGCGTGGCGACCTGAGAGCCGCCCCATCGGCCTCGTTCGGCCTCGTTCGGCCTTGTTCGGCCCGGGAACGACCCGCCTCGTCTCGATATCGCTCATCGAGCAAGTCTCGCCGGTTGGTCGAACGCGGCCCGTCGCGGGCGAATGCCGTCGGCCCGCGGCGGCCGACGGTCGGGCGCGGCAGGCCCGGCGCCCATGCCTGACGGCGCGCGCCCGCTAGGCCTTCGCCGGGCCCGCAGCGTCTTCGG
>JAGWVB010000437.1 GCA_018971105.1 Burkholderiales bacterium | reverse complement strand
TCGGCTCGCGCGCCTGGCGGGCGCGCATCGCCGAGGCGCTCGAGCGCGGCCGCGCCCAGCTCTTCGAGCAACGCGTCGTCGACCGCCGATCGAGGACGCTGCATCTGGAATGCGCGCTGCGCGTGCAGCTGCGGGCGCAAGGCGACTACGAGGACGCCGCGCGCTGGCTCGCGCTGGCGCGGCGCAGCCGCCTGCTGCCCCAGGTCGACCTCGAGGCGGTCGCGCTGGCGCTGGCGGCGATCGCCCGCGACGGCCAGGCGCGCGCGATCCAGGCCTCCTGGATCTCGCTGGCCACGCCGGGCTTCGTCGCCGATGTCGCCGCGCGGCTGGCGGCGGCGCCGGTGCCGGCGTCGCGTCTCGTGATCGAGCTCGTGGAGACGGGGCGCGAGGCGCCGCCGATCGATCTCGCCCACGCCACCGCGGCCTGGCGTGAACGGGGCACGCGCATCGCGGTGGCTTATGCCAGCGCCTCGCCCCAGCGGCTGGCCGAGCTCGGCGGCAGCGGCGTCGCCTATGTGAAAGTCGATGCGAGCCAACTGCGCGGCGTCGGCGGCGATGCCGCGGTGCGCGGCTACGCGCGCGGCCTGGTCGACCTCATCCACGGCCTCGAGCTGCAGGCGCTGGCCGACGGGCTCGACGATGCGCGCGACCTTGCCGCGGCCTGGGCGCTGGGCTTCGATTGCGCCTCGGGACCGGCGCTGGAGCGGCTTCAGCCGATATCGCCGGTGTGAACGGGCCAGGCGGCCAGGCGCCGGTCGGCGAAGTAATGCTCGAGCGTCCTGCGCACGGTGCGGAAGGCGAGCTCGTCCCAGGGGATCTCGTGCTCGCTGAACAGGCGCGCCTCGATCGTCTCGGGTCCGGGGTCGATATGGGTATCGAGCATGCGGGCGCGAAAATAGAAATGGACCTGGCCCACGCGCACGACATTGAGCACCGTGTACAGGCCCTGCAGCTCGACATGCGCGCCCGACTCCTCGACCGTCTCGCGCAGCGCGCCCTCGGCCGTGGTCTCGCCCATCTCCATGAAGCCCGCCGGCAGCGTCCAGTAGCCGTAGCGCGGCTCGATATTGCGCCGGCACAGCAGTACCTGGTCGCCCCACACCGGCAACGTGCCGACGACATTGATGGGATTCTCGTAATGGATTTCACCGCAGGCGCCGCAGACGGCGCGTGCGCGCGTATCGCCGTCGGGCACGCGGTAGGCGACCGCGGCGCCGCAGACTCGGCAATGCTGGATGCGGGGCGGTGGCGTCATGCGCGGCAGTGTAGCGGCCGCGCGCCGCGTGGCATCATCGCGCGCCACGAGCCGCCCCAGGAAATCCATGAGCTATGTCTTCGCGCCCCCTGCCGTCGTCGCCGTGCCCGTCGTCGGCGGCGGCGAGTTCCCGGTCCACCGCATCTATTGCGTGGGCCGCAACTACGCCGATCACGCGGTCGAGATGGGCTACAGCGGGCGCGAGCCGCCGTTCTTCTTCCTCAAGCCCGCCGACGCCATCGTCGCCGTTGCGGCGGGCGAGACCGGTGCCATCGACTACCCGACCTTGACGCGGAACCTGCACCACGAGATCGAACTCGTGGTCGCGATCGGCAAGGGCGGCCGGCACATCGCCGCGGCCGATGCGCCGGACCATATCTTCGGCTACGCCGTTGGCCTGGACATGACGCGGCGCGACCTGCAGAACGAGATGAAGAAGCAGGGCCGCCCCTGGTGCATCGGCAAGGCCTTCGAACAGAGCGCGCCGATCGGTCCGGTGCTGCCCATCGCCGGCGGCGGCGAGCGGGTCCGGGGCGGGATCCGGCTCGAGGTCAACGGCCAGACGCGCCAGCAGGGGGACCTTGCGGAGCTGATCTGGAACGTCAACGAGACGATCGAGCAGCTCAGTGCGGCGTGGACGCTGCAGCCGGGCGACCTGATCTACACCGGCACGCCCGCCGGCGTCGCCGCCGTCGTCCCGGGCGACCTGATGGTGGGATCGATCGACGGCCTGGGGTCGCTGCGCGTCGCGGTGCGGCCGGCAGCGGTCTAGACGGCGTGGGAGACACCATGGAGCTCTACAACTACTTCCGTTCTTCGGCCTCGTACCGGGTGCGCATCGCGCTCGCGCTCAAGGGCCTGAGCTACGACTACAAGACCGTGCACCTGACGCGGAACGAGCAGTTCACCGAGTCCTTTGCCGCGGTCTCGGCGTCGCGCCTCGTGCCGCTGCTGCGTGACGGCGACCATCACCTCACGCAGTCGCTGGCGATCATCGAATACCTCGACGAGACCCACCCGCAGCCGCCGCTGCTGCC